>NZ_CAXMZT010000015.1:0-66158 GCF_964199965.1 Legionella sp. W05-934-2
GGTCCGACCCGGATACATCGGTAACACAAGTGACCGGATACATAGGTAACAGTTAACATATTCTCAGATGAACGCTTAGGAGTCTGAGATGCCTTGGAAAGAGACTGAACCTATGACAGAAAAGATTAAATTCATAGCCAATTATTTAGATGACAGCTTTGATTCATTTAATGAACTCTGCTTGTTTTATGGAATAAGTAGAAAGACTGGATACAAATACGTAGAGCAATACCAAAAAGAAGGCTTAGATGGCTTAAAAGAACGCTCTAGAGCACCCCATCATCATGGTCGAAAAACAGCTGACTGGAAAGAGTCGAGCATTTTAGATGTTCGTGATAAACACAAAACATGGGGTGGAAAAAAGATTTTGAATTGGCTTTCTCAAGAATATTCAAATGTTGATTGGCCGGCAAAAAGCACCATAGACGATATTCTCAAAAGAAACGGTCTTGTTAGAAAGCGTAGAAAGAGGAGTCATGTGGCGCCTTACAAAGAACCTTTCGCATTGTGTACGAACCCTAACGATGTATGGAGTATTGATTTCAAAGGACAGTTTTACCTGAGAAATAGACAAAGGTGTTACCCCTTAACTGTTACGGACAACTTTAGTCGTTATCTTTTAGAGGTTCGAGCATTCAAACGCATCTCAAGTCATGAGACACAAGAAGCACTCAAATTGATTTTTGAAGAGTATGGATTACCGAAAGCGATTAAAAGCGACAATGGAGTTCCTTTTGCGAGCACTGGAATTGCTGGTTTATCGAGACTTTCTATTTGGTTGATTAGGCTTGGAATAATCCCGGAGAGAATCAGAAAGGGGCACCCAGAAGAGAATGGTAGGCATGAGCGCATGCACCTTACCTTAAAAAATGAAACAACTCTTCCAGTAATGGATAATCAGCAAGCCCAACAGAAACGTTTCGATGAATTTAGATGGGAATATAACCAAGAAAGACCCCATGAAGGCATAGGCTTTCAAAGACCATCATGGCTATACAACCACTCTGAACGTTCATTTCCAACGCAACTGCCCCAAATTGAATATGATACTAGGCATGTAAAAACAAGAAAAGTCAGAACAAATGGCACAATCAAATGGTTGGGAAAAGAAATTTTTTTATCTGAGCTATTAGTGGGCGAGACAGTAGGACTTATCCCCAGAAGTGAAGAGGAGTGGAACATCCACTACTCTTTCATGCCCATTGCGATATTTAATGATAGGGAACAAAAAATGTATAAAATATGATACAGTTTTGTTACCGATGTATCCGGTCAAGTTTGTTACCTATGTACCGGTCACACCGGGGTAAAATCTTGCTCGCGGGAGAGGGTTGGGGCTAAGTAATCCACACAATTTTTGAACAAATAAATTCGGGATAATTTTGTGCATTAAATGAGCTAAAAAAGAGTTTGTGTTACATGATGACACATGATCAAATATGTTTTTCTGACGAACGTATAAGACAAGAGGCATCATGCAACACACAGAATTATTACATAATATTTTAGATAAATCAGGAGCAATTCAACATAAAGGAAGACTAAAGTCGGTAATGACGGCGGTATCAAGTGTTATGAGCGGTGCAAATCTGGATTTAACCTCTATGGGCAGATATATGAACAAAGAGATTAAACCCAAAAGCAAGATTAAAGAAATAGATTATTTGCTCAGTAACGGACATCTTCACAAAGAGCGCTTGTTTATATATAAGGCAATTAATGAGTGGGTCATCGGCCAGGAGAAGTTGTTATTTATAGCGATTGATTGGTCCAGCATGGTCGCACATCAACATCACCTGCTACGTGCAAGCATTATTCGGAAAGGTCGATGTATCACGGTTTATGAAGAAATTTATCCGGAAAGCGCATTGAGCACGGGAGACAGCCATCAAACTTTTTTAAGAAATTTAAAACGGGTTTTACCTGAAAATCGAGACATTTGTATTATTGTTGATGCAGGATTTAGAACGGATTTTTTTATACAAGTTGAAACAGAAAATTGGGACTATGTTGGACGTATTCTTTCAACCATGCACTATACACTCCGAGAAGAAGATGATTGGAAACCTTGCACCAGCCTTTATGAGCAAGCCACATCAGAGCCAGAAGCAATTGGTGGGGTTAAATTAGCTAAATCAAATAAACTGGATAGTCAGTTGTATCTTTATAAAAAATTTGAAGAGGCGGTAAAGAAGCAGCCTGTAAAAGTAAGAAAAATTAAGCATGGCAGGAAAGAAAAAGATTATCGTAATGCAGCAAAAAAGCCTTGGTTGATTGCATCATCACTTGAAATACCCGCAGGAAAAATAATGGCTATTTACAAAAGGCGTATGAAAATTGAACACGACTTCAGAGACTCTAAGGATCCGAAATGGGGCTTGGGAATAAGAGAAAGTAGAGCATTTGATCCAATGCGCTTGATACTGCAGTTGCTTATAGGATTTCTTGCTTCTGTAATATTATGGCTTATTGGATTATGTTTAGAGAAAAAAGGGCTACATTGTGATTTTCAAGCTAACTCAATTAAGCATAAGCGCGTACTATCACTGATATTTTTGGCACTTGAGGCAATTAGGAGCGGTTATATGAAATTTATTTCTGAGCTAGATTTCTGTGAGCTTAAACAAGGTGGTTTAGACGATGAAATATTATCTGTTCAATTTTTGTAGGGATCACTTAGGGGTTGGGGAGAGGGTAAAAGGCGATACTGTCAGTCAGAAAGAATATTCATAATAACTTCAAGGACAGATGCGGTTTCCTGTAAAATTTCATTGTTCCAAAAACGTAACACCTTGTATCCATGTGTATTTAGCCAAGCAGTACGCTCTATATCATATGCTTGGTTATCAAGATGTTGACCACCGTCTACCTCAATAATGACTCGCTTTTCAATACATATAAAATCAACGATATACCTGCCAATTGGAACTTGTCTTTTAAATTTAAAACCAAGTCGATTTGCTCGAAGATGATACCAAAGATGCCTTTCAGTATCAGTACTATTTTTCCGTAACCTTCTTGTTCCCTCTCCCCAACCCTCTCCCGCGAGGAACAACATAATATCACAATAAATCTTCTCGCGGGCGAGGGGGTTCTCTTTGGTTTTGCCAAATTTTCTTATTGAACAAAAATATATCAGGATTCCTCAGCGCTTCGCTAATCCTGGCTATGATTTCTGAGGAATCCTGACAATACCGCATTAAAACTAAGCGTCATTGACCAATGACGTCAATCATTTCATAATCAATATTGATGAACCAAGCACCCGGAGTGGAGATGGATTTCAATGCCATGCTAAATACCATAAATGCTTTCGTTTGGGGTCCTTATATGCTTGCCTTTTTGGTAGGAACAGGGGCTTATTTAACCCTGCGTTTGGGGTTTCTTCAGTTAATTAAATTACCGATGGCATTGGGATTATTATTTCAACGTTCGGATAAAACTGAATCAGGCGATATCCCCCCCATCCAAGCATTAACCACGGCCTTATCTGCCACAATCGGCACTGGCAATATTGCCGGTGTTGCCACGGCCATATTTCTGGGTGGGCCGGGTGCTATTTTCTGGATGTGGATTTGCGCATTTGTTGGCATGGCAACCAAATATGCCGAAGCAGTACTTGCAGTCGAATATCGACATTTATTACCCGATGGAACCATGCAAGGCGGCCCCATGCGTTATATCGCTGAAGGCCTCGGATTAAAATGGCTTGGGTGGCTATTTGCCTTAATGGGCTCCCTTGCCGCCTTTGGCATTGGCTCGATGGTACAATCCAACTCAGTGGCCTTGGTTTTAGAGTCCACCGCAGGTATCCCGCCTTATCTCTCAGGAATTATCTTAGCGGTGCTCACGGGGATTGTTATCATTGGTGGCATTAAACGAATCGGCAAAGTGACGGAAAAATTAGTACCGCTGATGGGGATTTTCTACGTCAGTGCCGAACTGATCATTTTAATATTGCATGCTGAACAAATCCCGTCTGCATTGGCGTTAGTATTTAATCATGCTTTTTCCCCCACTTCCGCTTTTGGCGGCTTTGCCGGTGCAACGGTTGCGGCTGCCATGCGCTTTGGTATTGCCCGAGGGGTCTTTTCTAACGAAGCGGGTCTCGGCAGCGCTCCGATTGCACATGCAGCGGCTAAAACGAATAGTCCTGTTCGCCAGGGATTAATTGCCATGACAGGTGTGTTCTTTGACACCCTGCTTATCTGCACCTTAACGGCACTTGTCATTCTCACAACAGGGGTGTGGACCAGTGGCGCAACATCGAGTAATCTTACCTCGCTTGCATTTGAAACAGGTTTGCCAGGATATGGCGCCTTGATTGTCACTATTGCTATCGCTATTTTTGCTTATTCAACCATGATCGGTTGGTCTTATTATGGGGAAGAATGCATTGAATATATATTTGGTTTAAAAGCGCGAGTCCCCTATCGCTTTATGTTCTGTTTTGCCATAGCTTTGGGTGCATTTTTGAAAGTTGACTTCGTGTGGAATTTTTCCGACACCATGAATGGTGCCATGGCTATCCCCAATCTTATTGGGTTACTGGGGCTATCCGGCGTTGTCGTCAAGTTAACCAAAGCACATTTTTACAAATTAGAAGGGATTGTCGATGAATCAACTTGAATCACTGTGGATGCCATTTACCGCAAATCGTTATTTTAAATCGCATCCGAAACTGCTAGTCAAAGCAGATGGCATGTATTACACCACCAATGATAACCGACTCATCTTAGATGGAACAGCGGGATTATGGTGTGTCAATGCAGGACATAATCAACCCAAAATCACGGAAGCGATTCAGCAACAAGCCGCCACTATGGACTACGCCCCTGGTTTTCAGATGGGGCACCCACAAGCCTTTGAGCTCGCCCAACAACTCGCACAAATTGCCCCTGAACCACTCAATCATGTCTTTTTCACCAATTCAGGGTCAGAGTCGGTGGACACCGCTTTAAAAATAGCCATGGCTTATCAACATGCTCGCGGCAAACCGGAACGTCAGCATTTCGTTGGTCGAGAACGTGGCTATCATGGTGTTGGCTTTGGCGGCATTTCCGTTGGCGGAATTGCAACTAACCAGAAAGGATTTCAGTTATTATCCAATGTCTCTCATTTGCCAAGCACCCACGATATAGCACATAACGCCTTTTCCAAAGGCCAGCCCACATGGGGAGCACATCTGGCAGATGCGCTATTAGATATCATTGCCAACACCCCCCATATTGCTGCTGTTATCGTTGAACCGGTTGCTGGTTCAACGGGATTATTAGTTCCTCCCCAAGGCTATTTGCAGCGATTACGAACGCTTTGCGATGAGCACGATATTTTATTAATTTTTGATGAGGTCATTACCGGATTTGGTCGAGTTGACGGCCCTTTTTCCGCACCTTTTTTTCATGTCATTCCTGACATTATTACCACGGCAAAAGGACTCACAAATGGTGCAGTGCCAATGGGCGCTGCCATCGTTCGCGATGATATTTATCATACGATTGTTGACTCAGCGCCGCAAAATGGCATTGAACTGTTTCATGGTTATACCTACTCAGGCCATCCACTTGCCTGTGCTGCCGCACTTGCAAGCCTGACCGTCTTTGAGGAACAAGGGTTATATCACCGCGCCCAGCAGCTATCGGAATTTTGGCAACACAGCGTTCATAGTTTACGCGGGCTTCCCCATATCGTTGATATACGCAATATTGGCTTAGCTGCAGCGATTGAGCTTGAGCCGATAGAAGGAGCGCCCGGTCAACGAGCCAGGGACGTGTTTAATTCTGCCTTTGATAAAGGTGCTTTAGTCCGTTACTCCGGTGAAACTATTGTCTTATCACCACCCTTGATTATTGAACAAGCGCAAATCACTCAACTGGTTTCAATTCTGGCAGACAGCTTGTCAAACAAGGATTAATCATGACGCTTCCCAGCCACTCTCTCATCACCGGCATGCGCATGATGGTGGCTGGTCTTATTTGCTTTTTAACCTACCAGTGGATGAATTGGCCCGAAGGTTATTGGTCAGTTGTCACCGTTTCAGCCATTACCCAGTCAATGTTATCGGACACCATGGTCAAGGCAGTGCTTCGCTTTTGGGGCACTTGCCTCGGTGCGTTAGTCGGTTTAATCTTTGCCTACTTAATACATGATAATCTCTTCTGGTTAAGTTCCATTTTTCTTATCTTTATCACTTTGACAACCTACGTCGGACTGCAAACGAAACCTTATCAATACGCTTCCGTGGTGGCTGGATTCACGGCGGTGGTTGTCATCGCCTCGAAAGCGATGGGCAACTTACAAGACATTGCTTTGTTTCGAACACTAGAGGTCATATTTGGTATCTTTGTCTATGCCGGCGTTAACCTCATTGTCTTAAGTTTACAAAAAGACTCCGATGCCTTTATAGCGCCTCGATTTAAAGAAAAAATTAGCCAAGTTTTCAAAAAAATACACTGGTCTTCCAAGTCGCTTATCGATACGCTCATCATCAGCATACCTACTACGCTCACATTCCTATCTTGGTTAATTTGGAAATACCCCTATGGCTTTTGGACAACGATTACGCTTTTAATCATCATGGAAGATAGTGCTACGGACACGGAAAAGAAAAGTTTCATGCGTCTCATCGGGCAAATACTTGCTGCCAGTTGCGGTTTATTAGTGGCCTATTACGCTGGGGGTGATTTGCTCATAACCGGAATCGCCTTAGCCATCGGCTTTTTCATCAGTGGGTGCATCATCGGCTCTGGCTCACCGATTGCAGGTGTTGGCAACCATGCGGGTTCAGCAATTGCCATCATGCTATTAGTTGGCTTAAAGGAGGGAACCACAGACGTTGTGTTGGGACGTTTTTTCAACGTCCTCGCGGGTATCTTAATAGCAAACCTTGTCATGTGGCTCAAAACCAAAATATACCCAGCGACAGCCCTACAATAAATAACTGCCCAAAACATGTGACTGCATTTTGTTTGAAATGATATTTGATATACATAGTGATCATTAATTGCTATAATGAATGTTTTTTATAAATTTGATGCATCATGAAAACAAAAATTGCCTATAGTCCGGATTATTCAACCACTACCTATTTTGTATCAAATCCTAATAGTTTTTCTATTGTGAAAGTTATCAAGGCGACCGATAGCCAAGCGTTACAAGTTAAAAGAGAAATTGATTGCTTACAAGACCATGGATTACTCATTCAAACCCACGAAGAGCCCACATCCGGATACCGCGGATCAGCATTTAGCAAAAAGCCGTTAACCAAACAATTTACCATTGAAATCCAGTACATTGATGGGGTTAATCTGGATCAATTTGTTCAAGACAATCCAAATCTTTCGCCCGAACAATGGGCCTGTCTTATCTACCACATGCTAGTTGCCATAGATAATTTCCATCAACATGGATGGGCTCACCGTGATGTGAAACCGGATAATTTTCTATTAACCAAGCAAGGGATAGTTGTCATTGATTTCGGGCATGCAGTGAAACAGTTAGATGCCAAGGACTGTTATGGGATCGGTAATCTATCGTTTGCCGCACCAGAAGCGCTATCAGAAGAGAATGCGGTCAATGATCAACAGTCAGATTTTCACGCATTGGGTAAAAGTATTCTCATGATGCTAGGCTGTTTCGCTCCTTCTCCGTATCAATCCCCACCATTAGATTTCATGCATGACATACCTGAAAAGTTGGCTAAATTGCCATTTGATACGAAACAACAAGCGTTAATTTTGCATTTGCTGGAAGGTTTATGTCTTCCTAAACATGGTGAACGAATCACGCCCAAAGATGCCAGTGAACAATTAAAAGTCCATTCTACAACAATTGAAGACTTGAGTTGGCTTGACCAAAAAACGATTCAATTTAATCCACTTCATCGAAAGTATGCGAGTCAATCCGCCAGCACAATGGGTGAGGAAAATTGCGTGTCGCCTTTTAGTCTATTTGAGCCATCTAGAAATAAAGGTAATGCAGAAAAGCCATTTTCTAATGGATCAGTAGAAAAAAAATCATTTTCTTTAACGGGAATTTAGTCAATCGAATACCGTTGCATGATATAACCAAAGCAATCCTGGCGGATGATTGTCTCGCTCGTACAAAACATCGCCGGAACTATCGGACGTTTCACCCGAATTTCGCCATTGTCATAATGGAACATGTCGTCACTCACATCCTCACCCTGTTCATTGATAACCTGCAACTTCAAGTCGACCTGATGACGCCAACCAATGCATGTATTTTCTGACAATTCAAGAAAATTCATGCTCTCGATGTTTTCGATAAACGTGAATCCATAACTGGATTGAGGTAATTTATCGAATGTGATGGTAGCTTCGTTAGGCACATAGATTCGTGCAATACTATGAAACATGGCCACATCATTATTGGTTAATCGACTTGTTTCCAACTGGGGAAGATTTAAAACCTCTTCGACAAACTGATACACACGCTCAATGCCAGCCTCTTTGCCAGAACGACCACTTTCTATGGTGATAGCTGTTGTAAACTGGTTCAGTGCTACCGATAACGTTTGATGGGGTCTGGTAAAATATACCACGAGGTTACTAAATAATTTTGCTAAATGAAGCGAATCAAACCCTAAGGTATTCACACAACTGTAAAACGGATTGCTGCCGGTATTATTATGAATATCAATGCCCGCAAACGGTTTTCGAGCGCGTAGATAATTGAGCACTTGATTGGCTATGAGATGTTCAGGCCGCGAGCCGCCAGCCCAAATACGATTATAATCCACCTGGCCCACGAGCCGTCTTTGGAATAATTTAGCCGCATACACATTGCCAACCAAAATAATCAAGTCCCGAGGCAAGGTCTTATCACCCGATAAATAATCGCTTAACAAGTGCTGTAATGCATAAAACCCCGTTGTTTCATTGCCATGCAATAGGATTGAGACAAATAAAGGTGGCTTATCATGGGTGCTTTTCAAATCGATTATCGTGGGGTTAGGCATTAATGTCATGAGATCGCGCGGATCAATGGTTAAAAATCCATCGGGTAATGTATGAATAATCGTAAGCTTGGGGTCTAAATGTTCCATTGGTATACAGGTATTTCTTGGGTTTGATTATCGAGGTAAAAATATACCATATTGTTAAAGTCACGGCCATATTTTGCGATGAATTTTCGTTGCCATTGCGAGCCCGTCAATCGACGCTTCACGCGTTCTTCGATAATCGTTAAGTAATAGTCAATGAGTTCTTGGTCGAAATCGAGCGTTTTTAACCCTATTTTTGCATTGGGAATTAGCTCTTCCAGCAACAATGTGGTGATATCTATCTGCTTTTGGTTTAACCACATTAAATCACAATCAAGGCCATCTTTCGCCGCACGATAAAAGTTACTGGCTGTTGTTTCAAATGTTATCTCGGTTTCAGGCGGTACTTCTTTTCTTGCATAGTAATTTAATAACCCTAGAAACAAGGCGACGTTGGCAATACTGTCTATCATGCTGGGCCCTGCTGGATTGACTCGATGTTCAATTCTTAAATTGGGTTTAGCTGGATTATCCATCCCCACCAAAGGGCGATTCCAACGCCAAATGGTGCCATTTTGTAGCCTTAAATGGTGCAACTGCTCTTCTGGTTCATTGGACAATTCCGGTAACAAAATCAAATTATCATGGAGGTTTTCGGAAAATAATTCCATTAACGATGACGCCACAAATTGTTGCCCAAATGTCGCGCGCTTATAAGTTGCCTGGCTACCATTCTTAGAATGGGGAATGGCGGTTGACTGTTCAAATATAGGGATCCTTGTTTCGCACCATAAGTTGTTGCCGAATAAATAAGGGGAATTGGCCGACACGGCAACCATCGGCGCAGCAATGATTTGCGAGGCATTATACATCCTAACCGAATCAGCGAGACAAATTTGCACATGGATTTGCAAAGAAGTGTTAACCGATTCCAAGAGTAATCCATAAAAGGATGTCTGGAAATGATCAATGCCTTGAATTTCAGCCATAACTGGCTGTCCTTTTCGGTAAAAATTAATTTCCTCTTCTAGTGCATAATACCGTTGGCAAGGATACATGTTTTCTGCCACAAGCATGCTTTGTTGGACGGTTGGCAAAATCCCAATCGCTATCGCCGACACATCGAGTTGATTGGCCTCGTTACAGCAACGCTGCCAAACTTGTTTTAAATCTTGGTACAGTTCATCTAAGCAAAAGTGCCCCAAGGAGATCGCTTTTGTATTGATTTCAAAATTATATTTTGCCAGTTCTGGCACAACGTTTTTGTCATTGACAGCCGCAATCATGGGCTCGCTCTTGCTAGCAGGAAAACCGTGTTTATCGATTAACCATCCCTCCAGCTCCACACCAATTTGCAGTGGGTTGCAATCAAACACATCTTCCGCAAACCAGTTGCTTAAAATGTCCGTTTCGCGCTTTAATCGCTGTTCAAACTGCTCAAAGTCACTGCGGCAAAATGTTGAAGAGGAAATTTCCTGTCCCATAATCTCTCGCCTTCCTTCTAGCCTATCCGTTGTCCATAACGTGAGGGACATTCCCTTATATACCCATGATCATTCAAAATGCAAGTTTCCTGATATTACAGCATCCAGCCAATGATGACAGCGTAACTGGTTATTACCATTGCATGAATTGATAAAAATGTCTAGTAAGCACATCGAGCCATGGTGTAAAAACGTTTCCGAATGGTGTCAAAAATGATACAATGGAAATCCATTTCTTCCTTGTTCGATAATCATGGTACAACCTTATCCCCGGTTACTTTTTGTCATTTTGTTTCTTACGACGGTGGAACAGTTTGCGGTGGATTTGTATTTGCCATCTTTACCCGCCATGACCAACTATTTTGGCGCCCCGGCAAGTTATCTGCAGCAAACACTGACGCTTTATTTATTCGGTTTTGGACTATCCCCACTTTTATTTGGCCCCTTATCCGATCGCTATGGCAGGCGCCCAATTGTGTTATTCAATTTAGGGCTTTATCTAGCAGCCAGTTTGTTATGTGCGCTGGCTACCGAGATTCATTGGCTACTCGCTGGACGCTTAGTCAACGGCATCGCCAGTGGGGGGATCGTCGTGGCGACGTCAGCCATGTCGCGAGATAGCTATCGTGGAAAAGCCCTGATTGCTGTATCCGCTTATATGTCCATGGTTTGGTCGCTAGTGCCCATAATTGCCCCAACCATTGGTGGCTATATCCAACATTATTTAGGCTGGCGAGCTAACTTTTATCTCATATTTCTCTATCCCCTGCCTATGATCCTGTATTTATTTGCCACGTTGCCAGAAACAAATCCAAATCCCACTACCCGCTTAGCGGTTTCTCGGGTGATTTCCCGCTATATGCATTTCTTGAATGATCGCTTTTTTATAATACATGTGTTGGCAACCGCTGTGACGTTTGCAGCGACCATCGCCTTCAACACTGCCGCTCCCTTCTTATTCCAAGACACGCTACACCTGAACGCTGTTCAGTTTGGTTGGCTCTCGTTTGCTGTGGCATTGAGTTATTTGATAGGCACAATAGCCAATAGTTACCTCCTTCGTTATTTTTCGATTGCAACTCTCCTTAAGATTGGACAAACCATCATGGTGAGTGCCTCATTGGTGATGTTGATCATTGGTTTTTTGGGCACAATGACTGTTGCCACACTGGGCATTCCCGCAAGTCTAATCATTCTGGGGGAAGGGTTCATTTATCCCAATTCAGCAGCGCTTGCCTTTAATAATGTCAAAAAACATTTGGGCATTGCGACCGCGTTATATGGCAGTATTCAGTTAATTACTTGTTCGGTAGCCAGCGCGCTTGTCGCCATCTTTCCAGAGTCAAACCAAATTCCGCTCGCCCTCTTCTTGCTCGGATTATCATTGGTTCTGGTGTTGAGCTTTAGAACGTTGGATGATCCGAGTGGAAACGTTGATCGCGTTTTTGTTGAGTCGGCGTCTAAATATTGGAGAGTTGAATAATGTTTTCCCCGCATTTTGCTTCGCTTCATGCGGGCTACGATTGGTACAATTCGATTAGCGGAACATTTTAATCACACATTCCCCTTGCCACCGTGCGAAGCATAAAGGAGTGACGTGAACACGGTATTTGATTTCCAATAAGCGCCGATATTTCCAAATTAAAGAATTTTCAAGGATTATTCAAGCGGTTTTAAATGAGAGGCAGTCTGCTCGCTTTCAGGCATGATGTGACCTTCGATGAATGCACACCAATAGCTCAGTCAATCATTTTTTCATCCTTAATGATCAGTTAATCTATACTAAAGTATAATACGCATAATTGCGCATATCGAGGGCATCATGGCGATTGAAATTACCGAATCATTATTTGGCCATATTTATAATGACCCCTTTCTAACAGGCACTTTCCGGTTAGAAGGGCAAAACTTTCGTAATACCGTTGGCTTACTCAACCAATTCATTGAAGATGAAAAAAGTAGCTCGCTAAAATTGCCAGCCGAAGTTCAAGGATTGCTGGAGGCAACCACCACCCTGCTTGACCAGGAAAATGAAATTGCAAAACTAGCCGCCTCCAAACACGACGAAAAGGCAACGCAAGCGTTAGCTAAACAATGGTTTCAATTGATTCAACAAACCTCTGCCGAAAAAAAAGATTACCTACTCCTCCCAGGTGGGTGGAAAGCCAAACCAAGCGGGCATGGGATCATTTATCAATTTCATCGCGAAGACAATGGCGATATTATTTTTACTATCAATAACTCAGGCGCCGGCATTGAATACCATGCTAAACGCTCCGAAGCCGATAAAGAACTTTATAGCGCAACGTTAAAATATCGCATTCCCAAAGAAAATGCTGCCAATGAAAAGGACTTTATACCTATCCTGCAAGAGTTGATTGAAGCAAATAGTATTGTTCATGAAAAAAATACCATTGATGCCAGTTTTTTATATGAGCGCGTGTTTGGAAAGCTAGATTTCTTGGATGCTACCATCCTTGAACCAACTCCGGAAGAGTTTAAATTCTATACCGGTGGTCAATTATCAGGAACCTGTGCTCAACGCTCCATTCACCAGATGCTAAAAGCCCGATTTAGCTCCGTTGACGATTATCGACAATTCATATTTCGCTTCAAAGCCTATGCGTTAGAACAATACATGGAAAACATGGCGAAAGAGGGTCGTTTAGGTGAGACTAAATATCACCCGCAAATACAAAAAGCCATTCGCCATCTGCTTCGTTTGCTCAATGTGACACGTACCGACTCTGAAGAGCCCTTGTTTTCGGATAATTTTCGAGAAGAAAAGCGCTTATTGTTTGTCAAATACTTATCAAGTCTACGCTCACATACTAAAAAAGAGGAAACGCCCAGCGCACAAGCCCCAAATAAGCCCACTGAAACCTTTGATGTCGATTTTTCGACAGGATTCATTCCCAATCATGCCAACGCTACCTCACTGCCATCCCCTGTTCTGTCTGATCCCTTACCAAAGCCTTTGCATGCACCCAATTTATTGAAAACCATGCGGGATTTAAAAACAGAGGGTGAAAGGATGCAAAAGCAAGACCCGGCGTTTGTCTTTGAAATGCTCGAAACCTTTTTCTTGCAGCTCCCACTACCGGATGAAAAGGATGACTCCCTACTCGCCTTTTACAAAGATGCGGGCGTGTTAAACGACCCCCATGCTTTTTTTTCCCTGATGGCAGATTTGCAAAAACTCTATTTTGATACCGCTAAAAACTCCCTGGGTCCATCGGTCATATTACCAAGCATGCAAACCATCAAAGCTTCCAATTTTGCGGTGTGTGCTCATGTATGTAAGCATTCGAAGTATCTTTTAGGGGAAAATTTTGCCAATCTCGTTCGCTGGTTACCCTCTTCATTGCAACTTCAAAATGGGCGTGTTGCTCAACTGTCAAATCACCATCCAGCCCTTGACCAACGCCTCCAGCAAATTCGTCAATTACACTCTGGCGACAAGTATGATTCTGGAAAAGCATTCCCGGAACATTATCAAAACGCCATGATCAGGCATTATAATCAATTACTGGATGAACATAGCGAACTGAAAGCTGAACTCGAAGAAAAATTTAACCTAAAACATAAAAATGATTACTCTAATTTTATCCAAAAAATCCGTAGTAGCGATTCGGAAGCACTCTATTATTTTTCAACCTATCACACTAGCGATCCCGACCTGAAAACCAATGGCCGTTTCCACAAAATACATGATTTATGGCGCAAACAAGCAACGCTTGAGCAAGCTTTCTCGTATGGTTTGCCCACCTTATTTGGCAATTATGAATATAGCCGCGAACTGAGCCTATCCTATGATGAAATGAAAAATCAACTAAAATTAGTTTCTGATATACAAAACGGTTCCAACCATTTCTTTATTTCATCCAATTTAAAAAAATCCATTTATCCTTTACCAGATGGTGCCGTCAAATCATGTTTTGACTACTACATCAACCAAAACACCTCCTTAACAAAAGTAGGCATTGGCTTACCAAAATCCGCGGAGGTACAATTAAAACGACTACCCACCCAAACATCGACAGCCAGCACGATTCGTCCGGAAGATTTTGAGGAACGCGAGCTCTTCCATTTACGCCAAGATTCGGAAAGCCAAATCTTACTCACGTTAGAATACTTCCTCAAGCATCCCAATAAATTAAGCCGCAGCGAAATGCAGGTCTACTGTGAAGCGAATATTTTTGAAAGTGGCTTATTGTTACAATTATTAAAAAGCCCTGAGGCGGCAAATTTTTGGCCATTGCTGGATAAGTGGGTTGAGCAAGGCATCGAACAATCACAAAAACAAGGGCAATTTACTCCCCAATCCTTATTTTATGTTCGCTTATACCAAGCCATTCAAGTGTATGCGTTTGAGTCAAATCCTATCGCTTATAAAGATTCAATGGACAAGCTTGTTAAAAAATTAAATTTTTGGATAAACCAACCTCAACATCCGCAACAATTGGCTGAGCTTCATTTTAGTCGCTTTCTCAGCTTAAACGCCCTTTATAAACACCAGCAAACCTTGATGAAGGAAGACTTGCATAACCTGCTAGAATCTTACTTCATCTTGCAAACCCATCCGTTACCCCAAGCATGCCATGAAGCCGATGCAACCTATCGACTCAATCGTGATTTAAGAGCATTGATGTACCAACTACGCGCAGAACCCCCTATGTTCGATGGGGAAGAATTTTTGAGCATACTCGGTGCTCACCATCTTTTGCCCAAACCAATCAAATGGTCCAGCAAACCAATCATAGGCTTTCCAAACATTCATTTAACTGACAGAGAAGGGCATGTTTATCAAATAAATGTACAACAAGGCATTATCCTACGAGATTATATGGCGCTTGTTTCCACACCTCAGGCAATCGTTAACCATCCAATTATTCGACATTTACACATGCAAGATATTCGGCAATGCTATCAAACAGCCGATAAAAGCCAATTTATGCTTGAAAAAGATAACGTCAAATTACGGTTTACCCTAAAAAGTGGGGTTTATTGCGTTGAGCAACAGTTTACCTCGCCCGAAGGCAAAAACACTTGGTATGAGCTTCTAGCAGTCAATAAAGCGCAGCGCGCTTATTTAAACCTACCCCCTGATAAATGCTTAACAAGCAATTTACCCAAAGCACTAAAGCAACGAGAAACCTTTGTTTGGAAAAATGCGGAGGATGCCAACCAACTCATCATCACGGGCGAGAACAACCAACGTCAATATTATTTAAATAAGCCCGTTGATTCAGGCAAATGGGTAATAAAACGAGCTGATAACCAGGCCATTTTATGGCAAAAAAACAAACCGGTTGAAACCTTGTTTAGTGCTATCGAAGCACCCAATTTTATGATAATCAGTCATGACAAAGGGAATGTTGATTGTGAATTACCACGGTTGAATCTACGCTTTCACAAAAATGCCGATTCCGAACAGTTTGTCTGGCATTGGGATGGGAAAGACCAATATTTAGATGAGAAGCAGAATTTAGCGCAACGTGGATTACCCGGTTTAACATTTTCTGACCAAAATTTCTGTGTTCTGCCCGTTACCCGATTTTTATCAACTGGCACCCGGGAAAAGGAAGGCGAGTACTATCAATTCCAACCTGATTTAAACAATAGAATTGCTAAGGATGTGGTTGAACGAGAACCGGAAAAAGATCAACCAAGTTTCATACAACCCAAGATTTGGCAACACCAGAAAAGTGTCCAGACGATGGTCATTAAAATGAAAGAGGGTGAACCCTACCCCGAAAATCCCGTCCAAGCATTGTATTTATCTTACCTGTATTTAGGCAATCACCAAGAAGAAAAAGCACTGAAGATGCTTGAAGCGTGTGACAAACGACTGGGGGGGCTTGAAGGAAGTTATGAGGAGTTGCAGTTATTGCATTGGATCTGTGAGGCCTTGCCTTACAAACCCGAAGACGATGAAATGGCGAAAAAAGCGGAAATTTCCACACCGCCTGTGGTTGCCTGCCAATTAAAGGCATTACAGCTTTGGGCTAAATTGAGTGAAAACAAACGTAAAATCACGTTTCCCAAAATGGTCACCTCACCATCCACGCCAGATGAATATTACCATCAACAAACCGTTTTAACACTGCAGGCTTTCCATAATAGCGGTTTAAATACCAAACTATATGACCTGTATACCCGATACCAGCTGATGAGACGCGATATGAAGGTGAACTTTCTATTATCGGAAGCAGAATCTCGGTATTTATTGAACTTTTATCATGATCAAATTCCCGACTCACCCGACAAGGGTCCCAAAGCCATTGGGGCACTTGGCTATGATTGGCTCCGATTAAATATTGTCAATTTGAAGCGAGAGCTAGACCGCCTGGATCAAAAATCAAAGCAAGGTGAATTATCGCCCTTTGAAAAAAAACGACAAGTTGACATTCAGGCCTGGATAAAACACCATGAAGGTGCTTACCGGAACAGCTCGAAATTAAACAAAGCCTACATCGATCTTTCCATTAATGACCACAAAGGGTTATCAAGCTGCCCTACAGCATCAAGATCGTTTCTAAAGGTATTTCCTGCCAACCAGTCTTCGAGACAATTGGATAAATTGGAAAAAGAAATGGCTGAGGCCATGTCAGCGCTAAACCCCAAGATTGCAGCAAGCACATTTGAGAATAATTTTGGGTATTTTTTGGCAATCGCCCTCAAAAAAGATAAACAAACCGAGGAATTAAAGCGTTTTTGCATGTCTTATTTAAGGGCAAGTCGTCATAGCGCCATCGATAAACAACCCAATAATATCCCTTATCTATGCAATGTTTTGTACCGTGTCATTTGCGAAAAGGAAAGCGTATTTTGGTTTACTCAAGAGGATATCACAAGCCTCGACGAATTCAGCAATCAAGTCAAAAACTACCCTGCTTCTCCGATTCATGTTTACCAACTGGAAGACAAAACAGATGAGCTGCTCATCAGTGCTGAAGCTATCCAACATAGCATTCCCGAAAGCAAACCAGCCGATCCTCCCAGCGTTGAAGAAGATCAACAATTGACCATCAATCTCATTGAGCTATTTCCATCTCATGTCTGTACTAGCGTTATGTCTTCTGCCAAAGAATGGCAGAATCTGGAAAAAAAATTCTACCATATACAAAAGGAAGATTATTCGTCTGGCTCTGAATCGGATTCTGACAGTGAGTTGGAGCAAGAGCAGCAAGCGGGTGAACTTAAATATACGCTATTAACAAAATTACAAGCACATGCACGAAAGCTCTTTCCTAACCAAAAGGCCATAATCGAATTAAATAGCCAAGCAAAAATTCGCTTAAATTTTTTCCAAAAGGAGCAAAAAGAGCTTGAGGAAAGCCTATTGGAATTAGCAAATGCCGGACCTGCAGCCAAAACAGCAAAAGTCATGTGGGATATTGATGTGGATGCTCAAAAGAGAATTCCATTGACTATCAATCAATTGCTAAGCCTTTATTTTCAAGCAGATAAGGTGCTTTATCGCCAAGAAACAGGCCTATCCGATGATAAAATTAATCAGCTACATGGCAAAATAGCCGAATTTTTAAAACGTGGCCTGTTTATCCAGCAGCTTTTTCGCACCTCTGAAGTCGCTGATAAATTAGTAAACCAAGATTATAAAACCCTGTCGGATGCGCAACTCTTTAAGCTTGGCCAAGTTGTGTTTGCCACTAATTGGGGAGATGTGGTTAAAGAACCGGCTATATCTGTCTTTCAATATCATGAGAATATCTTACTTCGACCGCATCAAAATATTGGCATCGAAAAATTATTGAAACACGATAAACAGGGGCGTTTTAAAGAAATTATTGCCAAAGTGGTTATGGGTGGTGGTAAATCCACGGTTTTTTCGCCCGTGCTAGCTTATCTAAAAGCCAATGGAGAAAACCTTGTCCTCCTAGAAGTACCCAAAGCCTTGTTGCGCACCAATTACACGGACTTAAAAGCAACCTCTAACCGACTTTTTGGCCAAACGGCGGAATTATTTGAATTCTCCCGCGATAGCGATTGCTCACCGAAAGCCCTTGAAGCCATGTTCCGGCTCTTCTCCGATGTCATGGTCAACAAAAAGTACTTAGTGACAACTGGCGACAGTATCCAATCCCTTGAATTAAAATTTTTGGAAATTTTAGAGGCAAAACCTAAAACCACGGATTATAAAGCCTTCAATGAATGGGAAGAGCAAGCATTTTGGATGGAACAGTTGGTCCTGTTCTTAAGAAACCGAGGCGATGGCATCATTGATGAAGTGCATCAAGGACTCTTATTAAAAAATAGGCTGAACTATACTATCGGCGCATCCAAAGCGGTTCCAAAATTCGTGAGTCACGAAGTGGTAGCCCTTTATCAATTTTTCCCGCAGGTTAAATTAAAGGGGATTATGGGGATTGACGATCCTAATCTGACCATGGCGAGTTTACTGCTGCCCTTTAAACCGCTAAAAACAGAAGCACAGTATAAACAAGCATGCAGTCAATTAGTGGATGCATTGCTCAAACAGGAACAAAGTCCTTTATTAGCCGTGTTAAAACGCGGGGGAGGCACCCTTAACCCGATTGAGATTAAACAGCTCAAAGCGTATTTTAACGATGAGAGCGACGCTATCCCGCCCTTCTTGTTAAAATTACCAGAAGATCTGCAAGACATTGTGGTCCTTTATAAAGAAGAAGCTAATCATTTACTTCCCTTCACATTAAAGCGAAATACCAATGAACATTATGGCCCTTCCAAAAATCCTGAGAAATCCTCTGCTCAACAGGCCGTTGCCATTCCTTATCGTGCCAATAATGCCCCCAATGAGCATAGTAATTTTGGTAATGAAATAGAATCCATCAATTACACCATCCAATCGATGCTGATTAACGGTGTATCCGAAGCATTACTCAAGCAATATTTGCAGTTTTTACTTCACCAAGCAAAAGTCGATGCGGATGAACACAAGAAAGACTCAGTCGATGACACCGTATCAGGCTTCTTATTTAAATCCATGACAAAAGGTCAATTATTATCAAACCTTGATCTGGATAATGCGGAGCAGATAAGCCAGTTGTTTAAAACCATGGCAAAAAATGAATCGTTCATTTATGAAGTATTAAAAACTCAAGTTTTGCCAACAATACGCATGAATACCCGCATATTAAGCTCGAATGCTCTGAACCATGTTGATATTCTGCACTCCGTGCAAGGTTATTCTGGAACCCCCTATAATGCCAGCACGTATCACCACCGGTTAAAATATGAGCGATCGCTCGCTGTCGGAACGGACGGCTATATTATTGAATGCTTGAAGAAAAAGAAAACGCCTGTTAAAACCCTTGATTTTTCTATACCAGAAACGCTTGTTGACAATGTCTTAGGAAGATATTCTGCCGCGGATCAACTCAGAGCGGTTATCGATATCTCAGCAGCATTTAAGGGTATTGCCAATGAATCCGTGGCGAAACAACTTGCCCAGTATATTGAAGGTCAACCCGATAAATTCAATCAGCCGGATAAAATCAAATACGTGCTTTATTTTAATGAACACGATCAACTTTCAGCCATGACGGTTGATAATGAAGGTAAGCCGCCCAAAATCGTGATGTTAGGTTCAACTAACCCGAAAATCATCGCGGATAAATTAGGTTGCTCTCCCGATGCATGCTTTACCTATTATGATCAAGCCCATACATTAGGCACGGATATTCGCCAATCTGAAAAAGCAAAAGCTGCCGTGTTATGTGATCAAGACACCGGTATTTCTGCTTTCTTGCAAGGTGACTTAAGAATGCGTGACGTGCTGGATGGCCAACAAACGCTTGATATCTTTGTGCCCAATGAAATGGCTGAAATGAAAGATGACTTAGCCAAACTTTGCTTGCATATGCAAGAACAAGAGCAGGCCCAATTACGAAAAGATAATTACATCGCCGCCCAATATAAGATGGCTAATTTTATTCGCAACGACTTACTAATGCGCATCATTAGCCACCCTGGTTCACCTGAAGAAAAAGCTGACTTATTTCAGCAATTCCGTAAACAGTTTATTGATGAGCAAAAAGAACGGTTGTTTTATCGATTTGGCGGTGTCGCAAAAATGGACGATACACGAAAACTGTTAGAAACAGAAAAGAAAGTCCTGATGCATAACTGGGAAAAAATGCTGAAAAAAGCAAAACTAGAAGCCTCCAGTACTGAACAAGAAAAGATTAGCAAGAAAATGGACAAAGTGATTGAACAAACCTGCCAGCCCAATGTCTGTGATGAAAAACAATTAAGTCCGGATAAAGAAGAAGCCATGGAGGTTGAATTATTTACCCAAGTGGAAAAAGAAGATCAACGCTTAACCGAACAATTTGATCCCAGCCACGAGCCTAGTAAGTATGCTGGTTGGTATTCTCCATTAAGTGGCGGGCTAGAATATAAAAATTTAAACCAAATTGTTGCCAGTGCCTCACCCGCTTATGCGCCTAAATTCAGTTACAAAATCCTTGCCTCCAAAAACTTTTACCGCATTTATCAAGGACAAAGTAACTATCTCACCCAAACCATGTTTCCAGTTCATGGCATTTATTTCTATGAGAATAAAGGCAAACTGCATAGCATACTTTTATCACCAGAAGAGCTCACCGATGTTAAGCAGCATATTGCTAAAAACCCTTCAGAAAAGCATTGGGTATCAACAACCAGTGAAACCGTATTAGCCGGTACAATGCCAGAAGGGATAAAAAAGAATGCCAAGTATCAATCCATGCTTGAGCAAATTCGCTTTTTTGCCGGCGATTTTGACGAATTGGTGAGTCGTAAATCGCCTATTTTATGGCTCAGTGAAGACACCGGTAAAAAGCTCGACTTTTTTGATACCTACCTTGCCCCAGCACGAGAATCGAATCCCACGCATACCCAGCAGCTACGTTTAGGGATGATGACACTCGGCAAGATGATGAAGTATGTCGCCGAAAACCCGACCCGCAACTATACCGATTTTGATTGGAAAAGCCACTTCCCCACTGCCGAAGATTCTGAGGTTGAGGATATGAAGCAAGTAGTGAAAGCGTTCTATGACCTAGCCGGTTCCTGGTGGAATAATCAGTTAACCGCTGAAGAATTAGTGAAAAAATATAATTTATCCCCGATGGCACTCGGTTATTTAAGTCAGTATCAAAATAGCCTGAAAGACGATCACTTTATCTTCAATTTAAAAGCACTCATTGCTACCTTGACTTATCGCTCTGCGATTTCCGATTTTAAAGGGGCAGATAACAAGTTGCTCCATTCCATTATCGACATGGCATTTACCGAATCAGAACCGAATGCCAAAATATTTATCGAGGAACTCCAGGGCGAATTATTGCCAGCCTCGGAGATGGGCAATCTAGCTAGCTTACTTGGCTTAAAGCCAGATGCTTGGATCTCACCGAACCCACTTGAAATCCTTCCCCTGGTGCTGGCTAGTTGCCAATTTCTCGATGATTCACACTTTCAAAAATTAATCACACACATCCCCTCTCATCCTAAGGTCAGCTATAGACTTTTAAGTCAGTATAGGAATCTTAAGAACGTCGATAACCTATTAAGCTTAATCAAGGCCATTGCTAAATTGCCGCCAACAGAGATAAATGAAATTTTTGATCCAAAAGACAAGCATCGAAGTTTACCAGAAGTGTTAGATTCCATTTTCCTTCGTGAGTTATTACCTGATAAAATTGATTTGGTTGTAAAAACAATTAGCGATCATTTTGATATAAACTATCAACGCCGTTTATTTAATTATCTATTATTGACTCCTGCCATTTCAATTGCAGGAAAAATTTTCAAGCATAGCAACGATAATGACATTCTGTTTGAAGCGACTAAATCTAAAATGTTCGCTTATGTCGATTATAACGATATTCGCACAAAGATACTGGATGAAAAAACGGACCCTCGCCTTATCGAACAAATTTCTTTATTCGATTTTTCTAAATCCGATAAACGCTTTGTCGAGGATATGTTGAATTATCCTCATATAACACAATCTATCTATCAGAATATTATGAAACATGGTAGCGACAAGGATCAACTGTTATACGGATTACAGGATGCATTTGTCAAGTGGATGAGTGCTCAGAGCATCAATGAAATGTTGAAAGAAAATTCGGCAACAACTCACCCTGATGTGCAATCTCGTATTGTCACCTTGGCAAAAGAACACCTAAATCTTCGCGCTGTAATTACCACATTAGTGGCATCTGCTCCGAGTGATATTTTAAAACAACTCTATGGCAATGAAGAATTCATCCCTTTAACCGAAGAGCATGCGTTATCCAATCGTTTACCTGCCACATTTGACAGCGAAGCAATCGCCTTGCTGCTTTCAAAAACGCAGAATCTAACGCTCGTCACCACGCTCATTCAAAGTCCTGATTTCGTAAAAATTGATAAAGTTAACTTGATGCTTGCGTGTGCAATACCTAAGTTAGGAAATGATGAAATTCTTATGATCGTACAACATCCTCATTTCGATGAGGATGTGTTATTGACACTCTGCAATCACCATTCACTTACCGAGGGCAGCTTGCAATATTTAGGAGAACAGGAATCTGTTTTGTCAAAACTAAGCAAAGAAAGTACTTTTCATGCGCTGATTAAACAAAATAACCTTCTTTCAAATACGGCGACTGAACTATTTAAACACATGCATCATCGCTTTGATAAGGCGACGATGGATTTTATTGAACGATTCCAATCAGACACACCTATATTACTAAGTTGCTTAGCCTTGGATGGAGTGGATCTGACCTTAAAGCGTTTATTGAATAACCCAGAAAATCGCACTTCCATTATGGTTGCGCTTAAAAATCTATTGACTTCCAGTCATAACCTATCGTCTGATTTAATCGACAAACTAGCAGAATTACCCTATCTAACCAATCCATGTCGCGATGCCATTTTAAAACATCAAAATACGTCTGAAATGGCAATCGACCGTCTAATCAATCCTATCAACGATACCGAAGAACTAGGCAAGATTGTAACAAATCTTGCCTATTACGGAAATCATGATAACCTGATTAACGCCTTGCTCAAAAATACCGCTTTAAGTTCAGACCAGATTTACCAGATTATGAAATTAGTCGCACTAACGGGCTCTCAAATAATCACCATTGCCGGCTCAAAACATTGTGATGAATCCATGCTGCTCAACTTGGCCAACCATGCCAACACACCCGAATCATGTGCCACAATTTGCAAACATCCACATTTTAATGAGACAGTTTTACTCGCTCTTCTGAAAAAGCAGGCATTCGATTCTTCCAAGCTGCATGCAATCATTGCAACAGAGGGGATTGATGATCATTTGCGTCACTTAGCAAGCAATGAGGAATACCGTGACACCATTTTTAAAGCATTGGCGACATTGCTTTCCGACCCAAAATTAGAAGCCAAGTATATTCATCAAATAGCGCGATTCCCAAATCTTGATCAATCCTGCAAACAAATCATCGTATGGCACCCAAACACCACCGACGAAAGCTTATCATTGCTATGCAAGCAAGAAACCGATGCGCAAGAACTGTATGGCATGGTCACTATCATAGGATTTGCAAGAGATAAGAAAAAAGTCACCGATTTGCTGCTTGATAATGATCATTTGAATAGCAAGATGCTAGTCGAGCTAATCAAGACTACCAGACTTGATGCATCCCAACGGGCAAAAATATGCTCCCTGCCAATATGTAATACAGATGCATTACCATTCTTAATTGAGCAAGCAGAATCGGCCGAGGAGTTAATTCAATTCGTTGAAAACGACGCGTTTGATGATAGCTTATTAATACCGATTCTTAATAAAGCAAAAGACATTGATGCGATTAAACCTGTCATTGCTCATCTAAAAAAACACAACCAAGTTAATGCATCAAAGTTAATCCAAGCTTTCCAGTCAAAGCCACATAATAAAAATGACTTTTCACTATTAACAAGTTTCGGACTTGACACGATAAGTAACGACGAGTATCAATACCTTATGCAGTATACGCCTGCTGAATTTTATACGGATTTGGTATTAATACCGCATTTTAAAAATTATTATGGAGAAAATACAGCGCGGGCAGATGCTATTCTTCAACACTTGATAAAAAATGCACCTTCTGTATCCACGCTAGAATCCATCTTAACGATTACTGCCGATATCACGTTAACCAGTGAAACCTATCAGTCAATCGTTCTGCATCCCTTTACCAACCAGAGCGTATTAAATCGGTTAGAGAAAAAGGACCCCAAACCACCCAAAGAAATCTCCACACATCTTGCTTGCTATCATCAGTATGAACTCCTAGTCAAAGAACTGAAGGCACTTCACGAGATTGCAGAGGAGGAAGCGAACTCTGAAGAAATATCCGCTGAAGCAAAAAAAGCAGCTCTAGATTTGTATCAAGAAATAAATCAAGCAGCCACCGATCTGGTTGATAAAAATAAGGGCTTAATCGATCAACAAAAGATCAAGATATTTAAAGACAGTTGTGAAAATGCCCTTGGCAATAAAACCCGAATCAATCATTTGAAAGAGCACCCTCAGTTTTGGTACCGAATATCCCCAATCATTCGCAATATTTTGGGTGTTATTGCCGCCATATTGATCATTCCAGGTTTATTAGTCCAAGCAACCTCAAAACAAGGTTATCGCCATGTCTTCTTCTCCACCCCTGAAACCAAAGGGGGAGAAAAACTTAAAGCCATACAAGACAACATTAGTGAAATAACTAAGCCAAGTGCTTAGATGGGAATATGGGGATAGAAACTTGCAAAGAAATTGTAAAACTAAATACCAATTTCATTACAACTTTGCCCTGAGTAATACTGATATTCTTTTGATCAAGAAACAGAAATTTAAATGCGGGAGTTTAGACATACTAACTGTCCGAATCAAAATTTTCTTTTAACGAAGAGATTAGGTTTTTGCATAGGTTCTCTAAAATTATCAACCCTAGTACTTAATAAACCACTTATCCATGATTTCCCGGCTAGACCCATGTAACGAACACCATCTCTCAATGATTCCCTCGTCCACCACATTAGGCGGTGCATGGACACCGGGTGAAAGTGATTTTTGCATTAATTGTAAGGCGACCACATTATGAATATAAAACTCGGGGTCAATATAAGGCATAGGCGTTGGATCAGCTAAGACGAAATTGATGGGTAGTTTGTTATTTAATACATCGGAAGCGGCAAATAACGGTCCATACTCATCGTAAACGCCAACATTTGCCAAGATTTTATCCTTAAACCACGTTCTGGGGTATTGGAGCAAGGCATGCTTTACACCCGTTGCAGTAATTACGATATCGCTCACAGCACTCAAGCGAGCCAGCTGATTTAAGTCGTTTGCATCGATAGCTGATAATCCAAGCATTTCTGCTTGTAAGCATTGATTAGGATCTCGATCCACCACGGTGATAGGTATCTGGTTAGAATCGCATAAATAGGAAATCCCCCGACCCATTTTGCCAAAGCCAAAAACCATCCAACTTTTGCGCGCATAATCGTGAATTCCTAATTTTGTCATCGCTAAGCCAACCCCTTTGGCACAACCAAACACGGTCTCTAATTGTTTGGTTAACGTTCTATCGATGCTAATGACTGCAATAGGCAATGATGACAAACTGCGATAGTATTCATCCCCTGATCCAGTTAATTCGATCACACCCATTTTGGGTGCCCCTAAGGCTTGATACAGTTGACCACCGCAATCAAAGAAAATATCAAATGGTTCGTTTTTTAGTGTGGTTAGATCCGTCACATAACGTATCCCCGCCTGATTGAGTGCGTCCACCGCTTCGGCTTGCGCTAGTACAAAAGAATCCGGGTTGGTAACCGTGACATCGGCGCCTGCTGCATGCAAACAGGCAATTTTTAATAGCGTATTCGTCACAACCGGCACATGGTGCAACACTTTTAGTCCCTCAAGGGGCCGAGTGCGTGACCAATCTTGAAGCATGGCATGCATGAAGGGTGCCTCGGTAATTGGATAACGCTGAAAGAAAGTCAAAAGAGAAGGATGCATTTGAATTCCAATTTGAAAAAGAGGAAATATACCAAAGTTATTTCAAAAAGCTATTTTTTAGTGTCATCAATAATTTTAATTTTAAATCGCTGGATAGCAGTCTTTTGCGAAGAATGATGGCGCGTGTCAATCAGCGCAATTTCAGAGTGGGACGGATAAGAAGGATTGCTATTTAACTTAAAATAAAAGGTTTTGACATGGCGTGGATTGGACAGCCTTGAACGAGGCTGCCCGAACGGTTTATCCATCTTTTTAAATAAGCTAGCATCCATTTTTTTGATTACCCACGACGATGATTTGCTCCCATTCATTGTCACAGGTATGGAAAAATAAGGATGGCTAGTATACACGGTTATGACATTTTCTGATGCTATCTGAGCGTTGCTTACAAGTGGGGCCAACAATAATAGGTATCTAATTATTCTCATAATTTAACTCAAAAATAACAACCAAGCCCCACTTTAGAGTATTACTCAGTACTCAAATCAATGCTATAAACAAAGCTTGATTTTGGTTGGCGTAACCATCGTTCAGCAATCGTTTTCATCAATGCCTCTCTGTCCCCGCCTTGATCGACATATTCTTGTTTTAATATAGTCGCTCGCTGCTTGTCACCACGCGCTTTGATGCCAGCGACTTCTTTGATAAGACTATGAATCGCTTTGGGTAATTTTTCTTGGTCGAAGGTAAAACAACCCACATCCTTGCCATTAGCGGCGAGCACATTTTTATGCCAACTGATGGCTTGTCTGTCCATGAGAAACCCAAGTTGAACAGCCGACAATTGGCTATAGGCCTTGGATTCACCGTGGCTGCCATACATCCCCTGCGCGATATGGCCAAATGACCATAAAAGATCCGCATTATGTGCCTTTTTCGCATAATCTCTATCAATGACCCCTTTTTCAACCAACCAATCGGTAAAATATAGGGCAGCGCTTTGCGCTTTCAATTCTTCAAGCATGCTCGCCATGGGACCGCCAAATATTTCGCTGGCTGTTTTGCCATCCACTTGGTATTCATGGGCAGGACCGAGATTATGTGCCGCTTCATGCAACACCACGCTCATCGTCTTAGGGCCACTATCGTCGGTATAATCAACCATGCTGATTGGACAAAGCAACGATTGGGATTGGGTTAAATGATTGTGCATGCTATCGGGATCAGTGTATAAATTTGTCATGGCAATGGTTCGGCCCCGACCCTCATTGGCAACTGGCCCCCAGTTAGGAAGACTTTGACCAATGGTAGCACCATGGGCTGAGCGTGAATTCCCTGCATTTAAAACAATATCGACAAAATCAGGCAAATGAAATGACACCGGCCTCGCTTGATAAGGCGCACCAGCCAGTTCAGCTAGGGTATTTTCCATATCAGTCTTAAGCGGTTCTAACTTTTCTTGCCAAATTTTGGAGTCTTCGTTGATGGTGGCAAAGCTCACATGAAACCCTGCTTTACGACTGCAAGGATCGTAATACACTTCATCGGGGCCAATGCGTAAATACCATTTGGAATTTGTGGCATTCATCTTCGACCATGCTTCATCCGCTGGCAACCAATTATTATCCAAAAAGGATTGTGCTGCAGCATTTAGATAGTTCTTTAAAGCGGCTTCGTTGTCATCGGATATTGCCGCTGCTGCCTGGGCAAGTTCTTGGCTAATTTGGCTCATCTCTTGTTGATAAACAAGGTGGTAAGGGACAGCAGCTAACTGACCATTTTGCTCAACCACCGCCGTGAACGGGTCTAAGAGTTCGCTGCCATTATTTTTTTGCGCGAGTTTATCACAAAAATCAGCATCGGCTTGAATCGACAAGGGATATAATCCGGAAGTTTTGACAGGACTATCTGAGAACGCATTACACAAGGGATCCTCACTCACACCTGGGGCTTCACACCAAGGACCTTGATTGCGATAAAAGAGCATTTTGCTAGAAGCATCTTGGTGGGTGATTGAGTCGAGAAATGAAGAAGACCCATTTTGTTTGGCATAAATCGATTCAATAAGATTGGCAGCGGCAATAATATGAGCCACCATCGCTTGTTCGCTTGGATTAAGTGTCGAAAAATTACTGTACACCAAGGTCTGTAATCCCATTGCCAATTCTTTTCTTACGATTGCTCGACGATGCTTTTCTTGGTTGTCTGCCTCATCATCGGCATGGCCATGTTGATAGACTGAAACAATTTGATCATAGGCCTGATAAAACTTTTCCGTAAAAGCACCCTTGTCAATCCATTGAGAGGCCTTATCATGGCTAACTCCCCAGAGAAAATGGACATTGTCAGGTGTTAATTCTTCCTGCCCCTCTTTTGACAGTTGCCAAAAAATGGGTAAATCTAACTCGGCAGCAATTCGATTAAACGAAAGGTGATCAATCGCTTGATTTGCTGCAAGTGACGTACTTTGTTGCAATGGGTTTGCTAAATGGGCAGTTGGGCTGACAACATTTGAATAAAGCCCTTGCGATAAAATAACGCATAGACTAAGGGTTGAGATTTTGGGAAAAAAATCAGACATTATTACTCCTTGAGAACAATTCTATCAAATCAATTAGATATGCTATAGCCATCCTAATACAATCCACTGATGCTGTAAATGTTCATAATCATTCTAGTCCAAAGGGTTGCATTTCTTTTTAAATCGATTAAATTGAACATCCAACAGTTAAGATGCGGATTTACGAAATAAGAAGAACATAATGACAACAGCAGACGCCGCCGAAATTAAACTAGAGAGCAGTTGGAAGCAACAATTAGGGGATGAATTTAGCAAACCCTATATGCAATCCTTAAAACAATT
The DNA here is from genome assembly GCF_964199965.1 of Legionella sp. W05-934-2. Taxonomy (NCBI): domain Bacteria; kingdom Pseudomonadati; phylum Pseudomonadota; class Gammaproteobacteria; order Legionellales; family Legionellaceae; genus Legionella; species Legionella sp. W05-934-2. The sequence goes on from NZ_CAXMZT010000015.1 coordinate 29,322, forward strand.
TTTGCTGCAAGAAAAGCAAGCAAAGAAAATTATCTACCCGAAAGGTAATGAAATTTTTAATGCGTTTGAGTTGACACCGTTTGATGAGGTTAAAGTGGTCATACTTGGTCAAGACCCTTATCATGGCCCAAATCAGGCGCACGGGTTGTGTTTTTCTGTTAAACCAGGCGTGGCTATCCCACCGTCTTTATTGAATATTTATAAAGAACTAAACCAAGATTTAGGGGTAAAACCCGTCAAACACGGATATTTAGCGTCTTGGGCAAGCCAAGGGGTATTGTTACTTAATAGCGTCTTAACCGTTGAAAATGGTCAAGCGGCGTCGCATCAAGGCAAAGGATGGGAGCAGTTTACCGATCAAGTCATTGCGAAATTAAATGACCGAGAAAAACCGGTGATTTTTGTACTCTGGGGAAGCTATGCCCAACGCAAAGGTCAGATTATTAATCAAACGCGGCATGTCGTCTTGCAATCCCCCCATCCTTCCCCACTCTCAGCCTCTCGCGGATTTTTTGGCAATAAACATTTTTCCACCATCAACAAACTACTTGTTTCACAAGGGTCTGAGCCGATTCAATGGCAATTACCAGAAACAGTTGATTGCTAGAAAAGAGCGCTCATTAAGCCGAAATACTATTTGCCCTTGTGCGTGGATTTTGGCGATTTCTCATCTTGATTGCGATGGTCCTCGACGCTTGGTTTAACATCCACCGTTGGCTGAAATAGGCTTTGATGGGATGATTTAAGCCCACTTGACGATTGCTTCTGCAAAGTCGAAGAAACTGCTTGCTCTTCATTTGGTGAGTTGAATATACTTCGTTGGGAACTTCTAACAATATAGAGTTCCTCAAGATCCGATAAAATCAATTGATGGTCAGGATGTGGGTACTCATCATCTAGATTGTCATCTAGCGCCATTATATCAGGAAAAGGATTATAATCTGCCGGAGACAATGGTCCAATATTTTCTGACTTGGACTTGGCTGGGATTGACTTTTCCGAGGTATTGTGCTGAGCAAGTATAGTAGGAATTTCATTGGATTGACTGGTTAAAAATTCCGAGGAGTTTGATAAGCGTTCCTCCGATTTTCCAGTTGGCTTATGAGAAGAAGGGGCTATCTGATGCGATTTCTCTTGCTTTTCAAGTAGGATTTTCGACTGCATAATGCTCGCAGCATTTTCCATATCTATTTTTTGTTGTCGAAGCACTTGGTTGAAAAGATCCTCAAAATTTCTGGATTTAAATTTTGCTAATTCTAAGCGCTCCATCAGTCCTTGCCATTTTAACAATAATTCACTTTCCTTTTCTGACAACTTGGCTTTGCGTTTTGGGTCATTCGTTGATTTCTCGACCGATCTATTTGACGTATCTAATTTATATTGGGAAAGCCCCAACGTAAAACTAAGACTCTTAAGCTCTGTTTCTAATTCTTTTTCTTCCTTTTTAGATTGAGCATGCGATTCTTTTAGATGTTGCAGCGTTTTGCCAACATATCCGATGTCATGCGAAACCGTCTTAAATGCATCATTCCTTGCCTTGATTAAATGAGTCATTAATTTGGGGTCAAGTTGATAAATATAGTCATTAAACGATAGCGAAGAGGCATACGTTTTTGAGGCAATCACTTTGATAGCCAATGTATTAAACAACTCCATCAGTTCAAAATCTGATTTATTCTGATTGAGCATTGTAGCAAGGAGTATGCCTAAATTATAAGGCGTCATTCTTGTTTCGCCCTCAAATTGCAAAGACGCGGTAGCCAGCTGGAAATAGTCGTAGAGTATTTCAGCATAGTAAATATTATCGAGATTTTCAGACTGGATAAGCACTATAAAAAAATCATCCAACGAGGCCGTGTCGTGATTCAGGTCAATTTGGTTCTTGGCTATCTTTTTTAATTCTTCATATAGTTCAGGATCCGGTTCAATATCACGCATCACCTGTTTCACTGCACCGATGTATTCATGAATGGAAAAGTCCTTTCTTTGTGAAAGCCTCTCCAGCTTGGAGCTAAAGGCCGTTGGTTCAAGAATTTCTTTAATCAGTTCAATAATTTTAGTGCCGCTGCCCGATATCCTAAAGACCCCTTCTTCGTTTAATATCTTAGGATTTTTTTGCACCATTTGGCTCAAAATCCGAATGACTAAGAGTGCATCGCGTACGGTATAAGCCATGATAACCTCATAATACAATTAGTTGACTAATTATAGCACAAGTAGAGTGCGTTTTTAGATGTGTATGTTGAGTATACCAAGAACAATTTCGACTGCAATTAAAACGATAATAATGATTTCAAGACTATGGGAGTGTTTATTTTCAAGATAGCCGCTAAACATATCAAAGATTTCATTGAGCGTATCTAACCGATGGTTAATAGCGTGGATGCGCCTGGCAATATCCAAATAACCTTCAAGCATGGTGAAATAAAGCTCAAGGCTTGGGTGCTGCCAAAAATATTTGGGGTGGTACATGAAATTGGAGATTAAATTCATTTCACTTTTCGTCGCTAAAATTTCACCGATAATCTTACGCGTTTGCTTACGGGATATGTGCATTTTTCCTGTGTTACTGAGAACGCCTATCATCGGGGTATATTTATCAATTAGCCCTTCTAGGCGTGATTCAAAGTATTGCAGTTTAACCGATTGGGAAAACCCATACGACAAGGATAATTTGATATCTTCATTATCCTCTTCGAGGGTTAAACAATCCACATCGAAATATTCATGAGGTTTAATAGTCGTTTCGTCGCCTAAACGATAGGAAAATTCATCATGGGGATGGTATTTGATTGGATTTTGGCAATGACGCTTAATTTTACTGACTAGCCTTTTGGCTTCATAACGCTTATAACCCCAAGTCACCAGCGTGCCATTTTTAAATAAAAATCCCATGATTGACGGGTTATCCGTGCGATGGAATTTAATTAATTGCCTTAATTTCAGGCAGTGCAAGGTCCTGTCTTTGATTAACCAGGGCTCCATTTGATTGAGATCAATGGATTGGGCAAGGCAAAAACTCAAACATTCCATCGGATTATTTTCATCAGAATTGGGTAACGGATGTCAATAATGTAACACATATTACCAGATGCCGCCTATGGCTCTTGATAAATATTCCGGTACAAACATATTTTTCTCCATACTGGAACTAATACGTGCCTGGGCACGGGCCTGAATTATCTTTAGTTTTCTAAAGCAAGAAAAAGTTGCCGCCCCTTAAAATAATCGGGCACGGGCACGCGCTCGGGCACATATTAAAGAATATTTTTATCGCATAACAACCCATTAATGCTTAGAATGGTGATTTTAAGTGAATCAACTGGGATGTTGTTATGAAAGAAAGACATCAACTTAAAATCCTCCTCTTGCAAATTCGCGAAGACGAAGAAACCATGCTCGAAGAATTTTATGAATTTGTTCAATATAGCCATCTTCATGAAGATCAATTTACTAAGCTAAATACCTTTAAAACAAAACACTTTCTACCGTCCGTGATGGATGACTACGATGCGTTATTTGTTGGTGGCTCCAGCGATGCCAGTGTGCTAAAAGAAGAAGACTATCGATTTGTTCCCGATTGTAAAAAGCTTATTCGTCATTGTTATAAAAACAATATCCCTGTTTTAGCCTCTTGCTTTGGCTTTCAAATAGCGGTCGAAGAACTAGGAGGCAAAGTTATCTTGGATAAGGAAAACATGGAAATGGGTATTTACCCAATCAATATGCACCCCGAGGCAAAATCTGATCCGCTGCTTCATGATTATCCCGAGTGTTTCTTAGCCGTTTCCGGTCATAAAGAGCGTGCCCATCGAATTCCTTCCGATTGTATTCACCTTGCGTCATCGGCATTATGCCCCTACCACATCATTAAGTTCATCAACAAACCATTCTATTGTTTTCAATTTCACCCGGAAGTCGATAGGAAAGATTTAATCACACGTATCACACGTTATCAAAGACACTATTTATCGGATGACTCTGAACTACAACGCATCATTAATCAATCTGTGGATGACACCCCTTTTGCTAACAAAATCATCAAAGACTTTGTCGATAGAATTGTCTTAAGGAAGGAGGTTAGTTAGAAGCATTTCAAGCACAATGTGGTACCTATCAAAATAATAACTTCGATTCAACAACCCCTCATCCGCCCGTTGGGCACCTTCTTCCCATGTCTTGGGAGAAGCGAACATGAAGCAAGTTATTCAGAAGATGCGAAGGTCAAAAAGCGCATTACTAGCCACCCACAACTTGGTTTTTTGTCGTTGAAAGAAATACCAATTTTTCAAAATCTTCGGCGGATAAAGGCTGGCTTAAATAAAACCCTTGACCATGTGAGCAATCCTTCCCGACTAAGTAATCCAATTGTATTTGATTTTCAATCCCTTCGGCGATGATTTCCATATCCAATTGTTTGGCTAATTCGATAATAACATCCACGAGTGTCGTTTTTTCTTCGGCTGTGGTGATATCGGAAATGAAATCGCGATCAATTTTAAGGGTTGAAATCGGCATTTTTCGAAGCCGATTAAGTGATGAGTAGCCTTTACCAAAATCATCCAGCGAGATAATAACACCCAATTCATTAATGGTTGATAGAATTTTATGATCCCCCAAATTGTTTTCCATTAATAAATTTTCAGTGATTTCAAGATCGAGCAGATAAGGCGGATAGTTGTATTTTTTTAACAGGCTTTGGAGTTTCCTAGTAAAATTTCGATTCGTTAATTGTACCGGCGATAAGTTAACAGCGATAATCAAATCCTTATTGTATTGATGATACCATTTGGACGCTTGTTTACAGGCTTGATTAAGTACCCAATCGCCAATATTGATAATCAGCCCCGTTTTTTCCGCCACATCGATAAAGTCATCCGGACTGACTCGGCCAAGATTGGGGTTGTCCCAACGGAGCAACACTTCAGCCCCTTCGATTTCTTGCGTTTTCAAATTATAAATGGGTTGGTAGAAGATTGATAATTCATCACTGGCTAAAACATCGCGTAAATGGGCTTCGATTTTCGATTCTTGATGATGAAAAATATTTAATGAATCTTCATAGAATTCATAAGTATTGCGACCTGTTCTTTTCGCCTGACACAAGGCTAAATCCGCGTTGCGTAATAGCATATGCGCTTGATCCGCATCATCGGGGTAAATGGCAATGCCGATACTGGCTGTTGTAGCAAAGCGGTGTTCGTCTATTTCATAGGGCCTGGAAAAGCTTTTTAACAAGCGGTCTGCTAAACTTCGAACGCCTGATGTGTTGGTGATAGTCGGTGTGATCAAGGCAAACTCATCACCGCCGAGCCTTGCAATGGTGTCACCCATCCGCGAACTTTTTAAAATGCGCTTGGAAAACGCCTGGATAAGCGTATCCCCTCGCCCATGTCCAAGGGTATCGTTAATTCGTTTTAAATTGTCTAAGTCAATCACCATTAAGGCAAATTTATGACTGTAACGTTTTGCATTTTCGATGGTTTCATCGAGACGCTCTTCAAATGCTCGACGATTGAGAATATTGGTTAATAAGTCATGCGATGCAATGTATTGCAAATCCTTCTTTTGTTGAACGAGTAAATCTTTTGAATGCAATACTTGCCTAAAATAGGTCGAATAATTAAGCATCAAGCACGTGAAAGGAATAAAATAAAACAAAATCTTTAAAAAATAAGCAATATTGAAGGCGCTATCGTAGGAGGAATACGAAAGTAACATCAAATACATGGCAATCACACACTGGGTGATACTCATCAAAAAGATGCAGTTGGTCATGATACTGCTTTGCCGACTATAGAGCTTGGGGTAAAAGTACACGGCAATACTAAGATACAGCAAAAGGGGGATTAATTCATACGGCCTGCTCAAGATACTCTGACTATGCCACATCTTGGGTACAATAATATGGTTGGCTGCGACATAAATGGCTGAAAAAGCACATACCATTAACAAAAAGGTGAACAAGAAAATTGATGTAATATGCGATGGTTTATGCTGCTTTGCTTTGAGAAGATATAGCATGCCTAATATTAGCATGACACCACTCACCGAATTAGAAAGCGTCCATATCAACGCATCTAATTTCTTTTTATACACTAAATTTTCCGAAAACCCATCGACTAAGAGGATGTGTGCTGCATCGATAGAACCAGAAAAAATAATGGCTAAAGCGATAATCAACGAAACATCGTCATGTAAATGTCGATATTCGGTTAAAATTAAAATGGTTGTTATCGCGGCTAATGAAAATGCAGACCATTGGAAGAGGGTTTGGGTGAAGTAACCTCGTAATTGTAATTCGATATTTTCCTTCTGCAACAACGAATAATAGTCCACGGTGCTCGTTAGGAAATCAAAGTCCATGCCCCAAATGATACCAATGGCTGGTAATCCCAATAACAAGATGACGATGAACGTCATCGCATGAGGCACCTTTTTTAACGACTGCTCAGCCAAATCTGACTGTTTTTCGTTTGCCATATTATTAATGTTTCATTCCAAGTTAACATTTAATCGACAGATAGACAGATTTCTTTAACAGGACTTGCAATTGGTTATCTATCATAAAGAACTCCTATTAAATTAATAGACCATTATTTAAACATTTTCAATATTCACAGCACTATTGTGATTTCATTATTTCTTCGATAAGATAAACGAGTAACGACAAGGATGCAGGACGGTTATGAATCGAAATCAGGATGACACCCTGGCCAAGCCTAGTAAAACCCATTTTCGCTGGTTTATTATCTCGCTTCTTTTTATTATCACGGGTGTAAACTACCTGGATCGATCCTCCATCGCCTATGCGATTGATGAGATAGCTGCTGAATTCCATTTCACCAATGATCAGATTGGTTTTATCTTAGGTGCATTTGGCGTTGGCTATGTTGTGACAACGTTTTTAGGGGGCATCGCGGTTGATAAAATTGGCGCTAAACGGGTTTTAACCCTATCTATGCTATTATGGGGTGTTACCTCACTGATAACCAGTTTAGCCAATGGTTTTTTCCTCGTGTTTATTGCCAGAGTTTTGCTCGGTTTTGCTGAAGGGCCTGGGTTTCCTGTCTTATCACGCGCCATCAGCGATTGGTTACCAGAAACCGAGCGAAACCGGGCATTAGCGTATGCATTGATCGCAGTTCCCCTATCGTTAGCGATTGGTGGGCCCATCTCATCTTTCATGGTAACCAATTTAACCTGGCGTGGTACCTATGTTGCCTTGGCTATCCTAGCGGTTATTTGGATTCCGCTATGGTTACGCTGGTTTCAAGATAGCCCCGCCCATTCACCATTCGTTAATGAACCAGAACTCGCCTATATTGAAAGAAACCCCCTTATCGCCTCAAAAATCACCCCGACTGAGAACCCCTGGCGGGTTATTATTCTCAACCGCACCCTCTTAATCAATAACTGGGCTTTTTTTGTGTTCGGGTATTATTTATTTTTCTTTATGACTTGGTTACCCACTTATCTAAGTAACGTTTATAAGCTTGATCTAACACAAATTGGGCTTTATTCAGTCGCTCCTTGGCTAGCGGGTGCAATCCTGATGTGGGGTATGGGATACTTGTCTGACGCATTATTCAAGCGCTATCACAGTTTGCGCTTGTCTCGCTCCCTGCCAATCAGTATTACCCAATTGTTATCAGCAAGCTGTATCATTCCCATTATTCTGGTTCATAATATCGACATGGCCATGATTTTTATCACACTTGCGGTAGGCTTAATTTTGAGTGCCAATGCCTCCTATTTTGCCGTGGTCATTGACCTCGCCAAAGAGCGCACAGGAACGGCCATCGGTATCATGGACGCTATTTTTGCTATCTCAGGTATTGCTGCTCCAACATTAACAGGGGTTTTCTTAACCCTCACAGGGCGCTATGAAGCCGGTTTTATATTATTAGCGTTTCTAGGCTTATCATCGTCATTGCTTGTGTTTTTCTTTCATAATCGAGAAACGTGATCGCCCCGTCAAACACGGATATTGAATTTGTTTCAGTTAAAGCGTATAAGGCGTTTTTCCTCCAATTTTCGATTCCCCAAACAGTGCAATTTCTTTTTGTCTAATGATTTCCAATAATTTTCGTATTTGCTTTTCGGAGTGGGTTTTTTCAAGTACTATTTCAATATTTTTCGCAGCAGCTACCCACTCCGACCTAACATCGCCATCAGCCCATTGATTGGCTATTTTATTTTTTAATACCCACAACTCTTGAACCAGCTGATTATGAAGCGCCATGAAAACACGCGCTTTTTCCTTTAGACTTTCCAGCGGAGCATGGCCTGTTATTTTGGCGCTTGATAACCCTTTTAATAGTTTAAATTTATTTTGGCTCATCGGGGCACTCCAAAGGTAGGCTTAAAGTCGTTGTTACTTCTTTCCTCTCGTTCAACGTTTGTTTCAGTATTCTTAGAACTGGTTGGATTAGTGATTGAATTGACTATTTCTGACTGCCTACTAAACTCAGTAACCAGCTGATCATCCACTAGGTGAATTGACGCTGATACTGTCTTATCTTTATTTTTTGTTGATATGACAGGCGTTGAGCTTTGCCGGTTGCTTACCAATTCACTAAGGAAACTCGTTAATAGGCCAGCAGCAATGCTGGCCATAGCAACCATAGCAATACTGGCAGTGATCGTTAATGGCAGACTAAGTCCCAAGGTAGTCAGATCAATGATGCGTAATGCCATCAACAACAGCATGACAGCGCTACTAACAAGTAGTCCCGCTACAAAACTAACCCATTGAAGGCGATTAACAGTTTGTATGGATTTTAGTGCTTCTTTCTTTTCTTGCGGAGGGCTTATGGTTTCAGACCTTAATATCAGATCCTCTTTCGCTTCAGACGACGTCTCGTCTGTGGCTCCAAATGAAGTCTCCTCTTTGGTCAGTTCTAGTTCTCTTGAGGCGAGTAATTGCTGTTGTCTTGCAGAAAAATCCTTTTCAATTGTTTGAAATTCCGCTTCAGATATCACAGTGTGCGACCCATTGGCCGTAAATGCTTTCATATGAGCTAAGTGCTTAACCGCCTCTTCAGCTGCCTCGCCACTGGCTATATAATTGACAAACGATTCGTTTTGTAAGGCGGCTATTTGTAATTCACTGCGCCTATTTATGAGAAAATTAATAAACCGATCGGCATTGGAACCTACAGGGATATACGCATCAACAAATTTTTTGATATAACTATCCGGCAGCAATAGAATGCGTAACATTGCTTGGTTTATCTCACCTCGAAAAATGGGACTATAGGAAAGCGAGTGATTCACAAAATTGCTGCTTGCTTGGCTGACCCCCTCCTCTTTGATATCTAACCAATTAAACGCGTAAAAATCAGGGATGTAAGGCAAGTTTTTTATCAAGTTCTCACTGATTTTACTTTGTTCAAGGGAGCACTTTTTAGGGTCTCTAATGCTGACAAAACACCAGTCCCCGTCAATTTTAATCACCTCATTTTGAAAATTAAGACCAATATTCCCGTTTTTCAAATCGATTTCATGGACAAAGACACAAACCATCATAATCCGTCCAAGACCTTTGTATGGCCCCCTTGAGAACATCGTTTGTTTGTATTTTGGTAAATTTTTGAATCCCGGAACTTCTGCCGATAAGATATAGTAGGTATTCAAGGCTTCATTTCGAGCAATACGTGTTTCGGGCTGCCCTGGAATTATCAGTCGGAAAAACTCTTGTGCTAATACTTCCAAATACGCCGTTTGAGGATTTTCCATTTCTTTGCTAAACCATATCTGTGACGATTCAGGTAAGTTGCCTTTGGTGACTTTGTGCTTAAATTCACCTTTCCCTATTCCTGATATGTTCGCTAGCGTGCTGATGTTGATAACTGGAGCGGTCATTCATTGCGACTGTTGGACATAGTGTACATATTCTATCGCATTTTCCCTTTCATTGAAACCGGATAAGGGATTATCTTTATAATCGTAGATGCTGTTCGGTCTGAAGATAATGGGGAGAAGGTCCTAATCTACGATACAGGCTTTATGCCTTGCCCGGATACAAGATCTCTTCTCCCATCCCAAGTGCCCTCGAGATTAAGCTAAATCGCCTACCTTTTAAAGATACCAGCCCGCATGCAGCAAAGCGCTGAGGAATCCTGATATATTTTTGTTCAATAAGAAAAAATTGGCAAAACCAAAGAGAACCCCCTCGCCCGCGCTAGAATTTTGACCAGGGGTAAAATCTTGCTCGCGGGAGAGGGTTGGGGAGAGGGTAAAAGGTGATACTGTCAGTCAGAAAGAATATTCATAATAACTTCAAGGACAGATGCGGTTTCCTGTAAAATTTCATTGTTCCAAAAACGTAACACCTTGTATCCATGTGTATTTAGCCAAGCAGTACGCTCTATATCATATGCTTGGTTATCAAGATGTTGACCACCGTCTACCTCAATAATGACTCGCTTTTCAATACATATAAAATCAACGATATACCTGCCAATTGGAACTTGTCTTTTAAATTTAAAACCAAGTCGATTTGCTCGAAGATGATACCAAAGATGCCTTTCAGTATCAGTACTATTTTTCCGTAACCTTCTTGTTCCCTCTCCCCAACCCTCTCCCGCGAGGAACAACATAATATCACAATAAATCTTCTCGCGGGCGAGGGGGTTCTCTTTGGTTTTGACAATTTTTCTTATTGAACAAAAATATATCAGGATTCCTCAGAGCGAAGCAGAATGCGGGAAATAACCCTCGTCGCAGGTTGAGTTCCTGTATTACGGCTATGCTTCCATACGGGTTACGATTCAAAAGGGCTATTATTTTCGCTTGATAACGCGAGCGCATTATCGTCCTCTTCAACATCCATCTTATCAGACGTATCCACTGCAAACAGGCTATAAGTTTGCAATTGTTTGGCTTGAATATCCACATCGACTATCAAGGGCTCTGTGGAATTTTCATCAAATGGCGCTTGGATACCATAGTCTTGAAACAGGTTTTCTAAATCGGTGAACGTGATGGGTCCGATAGAACAATGATCTTGTAAAAAGGTCTGCAACCCGCTCATTAATTTGCGAAAACTGGTATCATCACACTCGCGACCGGCACCGGAAAAGGCATAAATCTTACCCAGTCCTGCGTCTTTTTTGATGTTGATGCTATCGATGAAATCATTGTCACCTTCTTCAAGGGCATCCAATGCTTTCAAACTGTTGCGATAGCTTTTGATGCTGATAGTGCAATTGATAAACCGTTGCGAACTGCCCAAAGGAATTTCAATGGTTATTTTTTCAATATTTAATGTGGGATAGACTTTGATATCGTTGGGTTCAAGTTCAATGCGGAGCTTACCATAATGAACGCTTGCTTTACTCTTAAGATAATAGGGAACAATTGGCATGGCTGAACACTCCTTTGAAAATCACCAAATTTAACTCTATAACAGTTCATAACCGCTATCAAGTCATTCGGTAACGCATACGGTAACGCAAACGTTCACGTATCAATTATTACATTTTTATGAGTAGGCCCTACTTTTTTACCAATACTCGAATATACTAATGAAACAAAAATTGATATTCGAAATAAACGGGATCTTTTTTGAAAATCATCTTACTCGGACTCCTTTTACTAACCAACGCTACTCTTGCCTTTACAAATACGCTTCACTTCAACAACGTATGGATGATTCAAACCGCCTTTGGTCATTTTCCCCATCAAAAAGACTGGTTTTATCAATTGGATATTCATGTGCGCTTAAATACATTCGATCCCATATTCCGACAAAATTTGAATACCCTTCGCATTGGCAGGCATTTGAGTGACACGATCGATTATTCGGCCGCATTTGCCTATGCCCCCACCCAACTTCAAGCCCGATTTATTAACGAGCAACGTTTATGGGAGCAAATCGATTATCGCTATCAACTATCCGAAACCCTCTCCGCCCAATTTTATAATCGCCTTGAAATTCGATGGGTACATGAAGCACCCGGCATATCGATGCGTGATCGTTTCAAAATCGTTGTAAGAGCTTGCTCTCCTCAAGCCATTGTGTGTCCCTACCTGGCTAGTGAAACCTTTATCAATATGAATCGCACCGCATGGGATCTTGGCAAGACGTTAGCCCAACAACGCTCCGGGATTGGGCTTGAAAATAAATTGTCAAAAGCGGTCACCTTACGCTTTGGTTACCTCAATCAAACCCTATGGTTTCGTGTGAACAACAATCTGTCGTATGACATTATTGATTTACAAGCCACTTTCAATTTTGACTAATTAATACCCCAATCAAACTTTATGATCTTAATTTATATCTATTGACCTATATATATACATTTGATCGTCGCTATGATATCATTCAGGTCACTTTGATAATCTCAAGAGCACATGAACTTCTCGAACCTTGTTAACGACATTTGCGACTCCTTGCTTCATTCAGCAATGTCCGATTTTAGAATACAATGGCTAAGCTCCAAGTCCTTTGACATGGAAAGCGAAGCTCAGGTAATTATTAACCGAAGGGAAAAGGAATTAAATGAACACAATAATTGGTGGAATCAGACGCTGTCTTGGAATGAAAAAGAAACTATCCGCAGTCGTATCCGTCTTGAATATTCCTCTCGCTTTGACAACTCGGTAAAACCCGAATTAGAAAATCAATGGAAAAAGAAAGTCAAAGATGCCAATTTTGTGGGTGAGCTCGAACGCTTCTACCAAAGGCATCCCTGGCTTTCCAGTTTAGCCAATCAAACGCATCAACAGTCTCTGTCTTATAAGTATATTAAATCGATCATTCAGAACACGCTAAAACATAAAAGTGATTATTATGACAATCATTGGCGTTTGGACAATTTAGATGGAATCCCATCCATTCGTTGGCCTAGGTTTGATCACAATAAATTTCAAAAACGGCTGCATGACTACCCTTTAAAAAAGCTGATAAAAAACAAATTTGATTTATTCTCATCACTTCCCTCGTTAAACAAAGCCTGGCCAACATTGCAGGATCCAACAGCCTATCGTTTTTCTCGCCTTGATATATATCGACTTCTTTTTCAACACTTTAATATCCAACGTGGGGGCTATGTTTCCCCACAGGCAACCTATCCCACTGTCGAAGGACAAAAGGTCGCATGTGTCATGCCGGTCGAATTGAATGAATTAGACCAATTAGATGAAATCAGCAAAAGCCATTGCCACAGCTGGCTGATTAACATCGGTGACACGAATAAACCTTTTTGGATTTTCTTGGATAAACACCAGAACACCAACACGCTCTACGTGCCAAGCAACCTCACAACGGATCCAACGTTTATAACCAAGCTGAATACTATTAGAGAAGTGTTTCCAGTCAATGCGGTTGTTGAGATTGAAAATGACTGTGGGACAAGTTACGCACATCTGCCAAAAGACCAGATTTGGCAGTATCAGCTGTTCGCCCGTGTGTTGCCTTATTGTATTAAGAGTAATCGCACAGAACATTTAGACACGTATCGAAATAACATTTCTCTCAATCATTTAATCGCCTATGTTTGGGAATCCTTGCTTCCCATTTCAGGCACGACGTTATCTAAAACAAAGCTTACTGCAAAACGATTTCAATATGCCGAGCCATTCAGTGAAACCCCTTGGCATCAACTGATTACTCAAGGCGAATTCTATGATGATGGCCAACTTAAAGCGTTAAAAATTTTAGAGGCTAGCAGCCTCTTAGATTCAGTCGATCGAAAATCGATTCGCCTGCTACCCAATCAGTCTCCCGACAAAGATTTTACCTTAGCAACGGTGATTGAGAGAGAAAACTTTGTTCAAGCTTGCTTCATGGCCTGCTTCCAACCCGTCTCGCAGATGGCGTTAACCCTAACGCCCGCCTCAAAAAACGATATGCCCGATGTGCCCATGTACATTTTTGACAAAGTCATCGAGCGTTTAAATTATGTGAGCTTTGACATCCAAAGCGACCATGAGGCTATCAACCCCGGTCATTTTCCCCCGATTGTGCGGTTAAGCAATGCAGCCGCCTGTAATCGCTTATTACACACAGCCTATAAAATCCCATTAGCAGAGTTGCCATTCGATGATCGTTGGCTTGAAGCAGGCAAACTGACTTTACAACTATTTAAACAACATAGTGACAAGTTTGATTCCCAAGCCATCCAACGCTATCTGCAGCTTGAAAAAGGCTGGCGAAAAGAGTGGTTTAATCCTAACAAGGCCCCCAAATCCGATGCGTTTGAATGGCAGCTCGCCCAATTTGCACAAATGGGTCGTTTAGGATTAGACGCATTTTTTGATCACCTACGCGATAGCTATTTAAAACACTGGCATAGCATCCATGAAACGCCACAGCTAAATATCCCTGTGTTATTTGATTTAAATGGGGATCGTCTGATTAGTTCAGCGCAATATATTGAGCATTTAAACGAGCAGTTAACCAATTTTATCAACGATGAGCGCTGTATTCCTAAATTCAGCAAAATCCACTTGATATTACCCCATCCCTCAACCAGAGCCACTTACGAAGAAACGTCGAAACTACTCCGTACAATCAGTGATTGCAAATATCAATTTGATGCCGAAGCAGACACGATTAATTTGTATGAATTTAAAATCCTTTCTGAGCAGGAACAAGATGCCTGGCTTTTGGCATTTGAAAATCTAGCGACACTCCCCGCAAAACCATTAATTGCCTTAATCCGTATTCCCGAGCTAGATGAGCAAATCAGCCAAGATGTCAAAGCAAATCAGCTTAAAACCCGCTATCGCGCCCTACAAAATAAAATCCTGGATAATCAGCGTTTGCACCATCAAAAGCAGTTAGCTGAAAACACCGCTATTTTTTACCAAGGTGCCAACGGAACGCTTGACCCCATGGTGGATATTCGCAATCGAAAGCACCGTGTTATTCAACCCTTTCATGGCCAAGAAGAAACCTTTTTATTGGCAGCCAACACGCCGGGTATTCAACAAGAGTTGCAGCAAAATGTCGAAGCGCGTCATGAAATTGTGCAGCAAGTTGAAAATAAACGGGTGGTTTATGAAGAAAAAGCGCCCGAAATCAAACGATATCCACTCGATCTGAGCCGCTTGGTGACTCGCACCACGGTCCAAGACTATTTTAAATTCAGCGAAGCGAGTGTTAACTGGCGCAAAGAATTTAGTCAATGGGTGGGAAGTGACATTGATATCGCCAATACCATTCAATATATCGAACCCGAAGCACTTGAAAAAATAAGACAACATCGCGCTAATTTCCAAATGGGTATTGTCTTAGACCATTTACCGTTTGGATTTTATCTGGCTTATCATCCCAAGGCTAACAATGCGTATATCCTTTGCTATGATGAAAAGCGATACAAACAAGAACGCTATGAATGGGAAGGCAAAAGCAAAGAGTTAAGAAACCCGTTTACTCCCCATTTAGATAGCAAAGAAAAGGCTGTTAATTTTGCCGGAGACTTTCGTCAATTTCATTTATTAGGCGATAAAGAAGACAGTCAAGTTTCCTTTTGGCACCATCTTGCCAGCCACTCAATCGCCTCTGAATTTAAACAAAAACAAACCGAGTGCCTGAGAAATATCTATAAGACACACATCAATAACGAGTGGCCGGATATTTCCCTCCTAATGATGCGCCATGAAGTGGCAGGGAACATCAAGCGACCCGTTCCTATCAATAGCATTAAAGAATATATTGGTGGATGGGCCCAAGGGGTATTGGGCTATGACAAAGCAACGGAATTTATTAAGGTATTTACAGACTCCCTGGATGCAAGCCAACTCAAGTCCTTTGGACAATTATGTTATTACTTTGACACACAAAAAGAAGGGCTTGGCAGTCAGCATTTTCTCCGCATCGCTTACACGTTGTATAAAACATTTGGCCAACAACATTTTACCACTTGGCAAAAAGTGATCTTTGCCAACAGCGACAATGCCAGCGAATTGCTAACAAAGCCCATTCTCGATGCCATGGGGTTAAGTCTCATCACGCTGAAAGATAAATCACCTGCCTATATTAACATCTGGTTTCGCTTGCTAGAAACACAAGCAAAACAAACGGGATTCGTGCGCTATGATCGCTTATGGTATGCCTACCAAACCCTCATTTCCTATATTGATGCACGGCAATTGACTATTAATGAAGACGTCGTTGCCAGGCTTATCGACAGCAAGAACCCCTTTGAAGCGGTGGTATGGCTGGATCGCCTCTATCACTGTTTGAAAATGAGCGAAGGTCAATTGTATGAAACAACGGCTCAACAAGCTATTTTAGATAATATCGATAAAATCGATTGGTCCCACAATGGCCTATATTATGCCATGCGCCACAACCAAGCTCCCTATTGGACCAATGATTTGGCATTGACACAATTTCAGTATGGTGACACAGAAAAAGGGTATGAGCCTATCTGGGATGAGTTGATTCCCCAAAAAGGATTAGCGGTTCAATTCGGCCGGTATCTCTCGACCAAATTAAGAATTAACTATAAGCAATACCAACATTACGCAAAAGACATTCAACCACTCCTAGAAAACAAAAAAGTTACCTACCCGGTTGCCCGATTGTTATTGATCCACCTGACCCACGGCAATGAAAATATTGCCTATTGGGATAAGACAGTCTGCCAAGCGGTCGTAAAATCGTTATGCCATGAAAACATGAAAGATGTCGTTGACTGGCTAAACCGACAATTTAAACTAGACAATGCCAACCGTGAAAATCACTATCATGTTCACTATAACCATCTACCCCTCATTGTCGGCGTATTAAAGAAATATGGCTTAAGTAAATTAGATAAATATCCAGAAAATAAACGCATAGCGTCATTAAATGCACTTGGCAAAACTTGTCAATACCTTGAAAGTCAATCCCTTTTAGGCTTAACCAATATTACCCTTAAGCTTACGCATATGTTGGGCGTAGCAATCGATGATGAAAACTATTTAACCGCAATGCGCCAGACCCCTTGGTTATTAATGGCGGAAAATCAACCTTGGGAAAAATGGCCCTTCAGCAGCAACTTGGATGTGCAAGTCTGCCAAAAACGTTTATTAACACAATTAGAAAGTATCGCCTTTGGCCAGTCAACTTGGTTACCCGATCGCAAAGCGATTCTTAGCGCATTATCTCAGTTGGATGAAAAACCGCTGTCGTTACATGAGTTAGATACCCTAAGAAGACAAATCATTGCCCAATGGGTGAATCATGGTTGTGATATTCAAGAGCAAGATGCGGCATTTAGAGAACTAACCAATAAAGAGCAAGAACAGGTTCAATTACAACTCTCAGAACAACTGCTGCCCCAACATGCCAACGAAAATGCGACGTTAATTGCAAGGCTTGTCCCCCATTTAGCCATTGAAGCCAACTTAATTACTCCTGAACAAGCGTTCACCCAGTTAGTTGCTCAGTTTAAGCGCATTGATAATAAGCCGCACTTTAATGATTTAGCCATTGTCTTAGGGGGCTTACTCCAACACATTCAAAAGCAGGCACCTGCCAAAATGAGCTTACAACAGCTCACGGACATCTTGGAAAGCCTGATGCAGGCTAACCACGATGAGTTATCACACTTTCCTTCGGATATGCTGTCTCAAGTCGTAGCCCAAACCGGAAAACAACTAACTAATCAAAACTTAAATAGCCTATCAGCGAAATGTGAGCCAACCTTAAAAAATCTCGTTAAGACCATTGTCAATGCCCAGATAGCCAATCAAGTAAGACCAACCTTACTGAAAATGCAGGCAAAGGGTATGGATAAGGCCCAATTTGAATGGATAATTAGTCACTTCGTCATCTACCAGCTCGATGCCATTGACATCCATTATCAAACGGACATGGCCAACGCTTTGCTGAGCATTGCTTCACTCACACCTGAAGTGCGCAATCCCCTGATAGATCGTTTATTATATCTTCCCAACGACTTCGAGTCGCAGACAACCTGGTTGAAAAGTAGACATCAATTATTAATGAACCTGACTAAAACGGGTTCCATCGCTCCCTTACAAAGGCTAGCACCTTTCATGTTAGGTGGCACACAAACGTCCCCTGATATTGAAGTGATTGCTATCCACACCCTAAAATCCGATGCCACCCATGGACCTGAACTATTGCGTTTGTTGCAAAAACTCAGTCATACGGACTTAAAAAAGCTTGCTACGTATTGTGCCAACCCACCTAAACCCTCTGCGGACTATTTGATTAAGGAATTACCCCATCACTCCGTTGATGAGCTCATTCATCAATTTGAGACCATCGATCAAGCCAATGGGTTACGCCATTTCAGTGTCACTGAGCCCGAAAAGAACGAATTGAAACGCATTTTAGGCGGCATTAAAGAAAAGAATTCGGGTTATATTAGCGATGAAAAACAAAAGCAAATTATGGGGCTTTTGTATTATGTGAATGCGTATGCCCAAGAGCATGATATTGCCAATATCTCATCTGAAACGTTAAAGACATCCATTCGACAAACAGCCCAGTGGCTGCAAGCATCAACAGATGAGACAACGCAAATCACCTATCGATTACAATTATTATCCATGCTTCGTGAAGTGTTGTTACGACAAACAGGGAAATGGGCCAATCACACGCAAATGCTTGATTTGATTTATGCCGCATTGCATAACGATGAAAGCTTATTTCATCAAGTTAAAACCGGCCAAGGCAAAAGTATTATTACCATCTTGCGTGTTGCTTTCCATGCGCTTAACGGAAAAGTGGTGGATGTTTTTACCGCCAAAGAAAGTTTGTCCAGTCGTGACCATGAGGAATTTGGCTACATTTTAGACGCAATTGGCATTGAACATACCCATATTCTGCCAAATTCTGATGAAAATGACTACAAAGTGGGTGACGATGTCTTTGGGGCAATCAATTATATGACCCCAGGAAGCTTTAGCTTATATCAATCCGGGCATTGTTGGTCTGAAAATAGCAAGCGCTACATCAATTACCGCAGCAAAGAGCGCGTCGCCTTTTTTGATGAAGGCGATCATGTGTTGCTTGACGAACAAACGATGTTTAATTTTTCCTTTGGCGGGGATTCTGGGAAGTTATATAACTATGACGCCTGGGTGTATCAAGCAACCTGGCGCTATTTTCAAACGGTCAAAGAGACCTTACCCATCAATGAAAATGGCATCCCTTATATCTCGCGAACCAAGCACTTAAAAGAATTATGCGAGTTTCTCCAAAAACAAGCCGATTTTGCCCCGGTTCAGTCGACGTTTATTAAAAAATACCTAGCACCCGTTGTTGATAACGAGGTAACGGATAAAAAGGCCGCCATCCTTGAACGTGACAAAATCCTGGCTTCATTATTATCGGCTGCCTTTACTGCCAATAATCTTCAAGAAAACCGCGATTTTTGTATCCAAACCGATACCACCACCTTATCCGATGGCTTAACCCTTGAAGGCCGCATTGCCAAAGTAGTCATCAATAACCAAGTTCAAGGTGGCGCAACCTATAGTGAACGCGTCCATCAGTTTTTGCATGTTCGCTTAAACGAAGAAGCCATAGCCAACAATGAGCAACCCAACTTTTTCATTGCCCCGGATAGCGACATCGTCTTATCGCAAAACGTCCCTTCCTTGATTAAGCACTATTACGGTCAAATCGAAGGGTGCTCAGGCACGATGGGGGATGCCGGTGATTTGGCTGTGTATCAGGAAAGATACAATATCAACCACGTGGTGAAATTACCGACACATGAGCTATCACAAACAACCTATCTAGGCATGATCTTTTGTGAGGGGCAAGATAATTACGAACAAGCAATCGTCAATTGGTTAAAGCAATACCAGCAACAACCCACGCTCTTAGTCAGTGAAGACGATATTGCCGTCAAAGCCTTATCCTCTCGCCTTGCCCAATTACTGCCAAAAGAAATGGTCCAAAAACTCATTTGCGATACCAACGATAGTGGACAACTTGAAAGTGACATTCTTCCTTTAGCCGGTAAGGCCGGTGCCATTGTCAATAGCTCCCGTATGGCAAGAGGAACAGATATTAAACCCGAAACGGAAGCCGGTTTATTAGTGATTCGCGCCAATGCCAATATCCCGCGCTTTGCCAAACAAAGTGGCGGTCGTCAAGGACGAAATGGCGCCAAAGGGGTGCTGATTGATATCATTGATTTTGCCAAAATCAAACAGTCATTCCAACACTTTGAACAATCCAATGATTACGCTCTCAGACTCAAACAATTGATGGAAAGAGAAGCCCTTCATCTTAAGAAAAAAATTGAAAAGCACCAAAAGCGCGGTAGCCATAAATGGGATTGGCTCCTAAACAATGAAGAAAACCAAACCAAATACCTCAAGACACGCGTCGTTCACTATTTAAAACATGAAATCAAAATTGCGCGTGAGCAAAACATACGCAGCAAAGAAGCCATTGTTTCGGAATGCTCAAGTCATGTGATTGCCCAATTGATGCACCATATTGGTGAAGATCAGGTGATTATGAATGCGGTCCGTCAAGATTGGTTGCGCTGCCGAGCGTTGATGGAGTCTGCCTGGCAACAACGGATGAATGGTGCGGTCGCAGATAATGAAATTGTGCTCAATGCTTTTTATGAAAAAGCGACACTGGCGTGGCAATGGTTTGCTTGTAAATATCCCGATTACCTGGATGCAAGCTTATTAGATGATAAAGAAACCCTGCTGAAATCCGTGAAAAGCATGACGAAATTGGCTTGGAATAATGAAAATATCGAGACCAAAGTATCAACGCCTACTCAAAAAGACGATATGACGGAAGTCATTCATTTTTACCAAGATTGGTTAACCCGTGTTGGTCCGAAAGTGCTATCGGATTTTCCCAAGTCATTACAAAACCTCTTTTATGGCCCCTCCAAAAATGGGCTCAATGATTTAGATGTGTTTTACAAAACCCTCGTAAAGGCCAGTCAGCATAATGGGTTGTTAGACAGTAGCTTCAGCGTTAATGACAGCCAAGCGCTGTTTAAATTGTTATCGACCCTCCCTGTAACCACGCTCACCTATATCCCCTTAGCCTACATGAGCCAAGTGGTAGAGACATTTGATATCGCGCGCACATCGCCAGGCTTTGTCGACAAACTATCCTGTTTATCCCAGCTATTTGACCATCCCTGTGCACAATCGGTTGAAAACCCCGATGCCCATCATATGAGCACACTTGGTGAAACAAGCCTCTTTTTAATGCGCTTAGCGTGCCGAGGGTTTATCAACCACGATTCCGATGGTTTTAGGCGCTTTACCAGCCAGCAAAGTATCAGCCATATTGCCGATATCCTCTGGGAACGCGATTGGGAAACCTTAACACCAAACCAGTTTGCTTGTTTTGACAGGTTTATTAACCAAGATACCGATGTAGCTAAGCTGCTAACAACACGTCTTAGCAAACAACATTGGCAAACCTTGTTAGGCCAACTAGGTCGCTATGACATGAATAAACCTGAAGATAGGGACTATTTCGATACCGTTTTAAACTATTTCAAACAACACCATGTCTTACTTAATAATACCTACCCAGAAACGATTAACGCCTTATTAGACATCTTTTTCCATTACCCGCATCGACGTATCGATGCCAGCCAATTTCTTGCACCGGATTGCCTGAAAAATGCCACGGACGATGACAATATTCACTTCATTCATTTTATCGCGGAGCAATATATGCTAAATGCACAAGAAATCCTTCAATTAGAGACAATTATCGATGACGCATACGGCAAATCGACGATTAAAGCCGCTGAAATGAAAAAAGAATTGATGCCGCAAATCCGCTCATTACCCGCGAATATTCCTTTTTCACTCATTAGCAAACGGGTGACTAAGATTGCCGATGACCAAAATAGCCAAACCATTCCCCATGCCATGAAGGCGTTACGAGAACTTGGCGAAGCATTAAACCAGTTTACCATTCGAAAAGGGATCACCACCTCAGAAAATTCATTGCCAGAAGAAGGCCTTCCCGAAACCCTGCTAAAAAAAGCACAAGCGATCATATTAGACAAAGAGAGCAAGAATAAACTGGATGAAGCTACCATTATTTTCCGTCAATTAAGCCAACCACGCTATGATGAATTTGATGCCTATACTTGTTTATTGGCTTATGAACAACATGGCAGCCACTATGAAAGCGCATTGAGCTTATTACTAAGAGCCAAACACACCTTGACTTCGGATGCCTATGCGAATTTCTTTAGCGCAAGCTTCTCACCGGACGAAGAAAAGACATCCCTGGACGATTTATCGAGAATAATAACCCTATTTGAGCAACATAACGAACTGTTTGCAGCGGGTCTTCCCGAAAAAGCCAAACAACAAAATGCCATTTTAGCGCAATGTTTGCAGCGAAATGGCATCGAATCGGTGATGAATCAGTTCAATAGCCTTAAGCAGTCGCAACTCAGTCTTAATAACGCACACGTCTGGCACCAATGGCAAACGAGTATGACTAAAAAGCTAGCATTTGCAGAGCAAATCCAGTTAATTAAACAAGCAGGTAGCTTAGCACCATCACTGAAAGAAAGGGTGTGTACCTTATACGACGAAGGCTATGATCCTGCGCGATTAAGCGTCTTTATCAACTTAGTCAAACACGATAGCAAAACGATGGATAAGTTATCATTGGATCAATGGCATCACCTGTTAAGCCAATGGGAAGCACATCACATAAGCGATAATGTTCATTTAACAGCCGTCTATGAAGCACAGAAAATAGCCAACACGCTTGAGTCTGAAACACCTGAGAATGCCCCAACCAGACTAAAACAAAACATCCCGACTTACGAAAGTCTTTTTGGAACCTTAAATCAAGAAAACAATGGGACGAAACGAATGAGTTTAATGCACAGCATTACTCACTCCTTAATTTCGTTTTCCGCTAGCTTACAAGAAAAATGCTGGTCCTTTTATCAAACGTTAATTAGCAAAGTAGGCGACATCAAAAAACAAATGGATCAACTCCCTGAGAGCCAACGTGCTAGAGGGTTAAGCCACCTATTACGATCGATTAAAAGTCTAACCATGGAGTTAGCGTTTGTTGCCAAACCCGAGAGCCATCCAACGGAGTTGGGTGACAATGTCTTTTATTACGATCAGTTGGTTCACGCCTATGAACAGCAATACACAGGCAGCTGGCTCAACTATTTCACCATTAATCGAACGCGTTGGCAGCAAGCACAATCCCTGTTTAGCGAATTAAAATCGCTCACCCATAGCGACGAAGAAGCAATACAGCCAAAGCCTAAAGCCGCCTTTTATGAATCCATGTTGGTTGCCCTTAGTAAGACCCAGCAAGCCATCATCGATAATGATGGCAAAAATCGCATAGCCAATCAAAAAGGTTACAGCCGCTTGTTGGATATTACCCAACAACTCGGCCTGCAAGTGTGCAAAGATATCATCAATGATGCATCACTTAGCCACCAAACCAAACAAAAAGCCAAAGACTGGTTGACCACACAAGAAAAGCGCATCATCCATCAACTTTGGCAACGACTGGATTCAAGACACCCGCTCGTGGTTGAAATCCAGCCCTACGCACGCAATACCGATGCAGATGATCCCGCGGCGATCCATCGATGCAAACAAGCAATCTTGAAACTAAATGCCAGCGACTTACCCAACGAGTTGCGTTATTTATTGCCGATGTTGCAAGGGCATTTTGCTATCAGTGGTCCAGTGGAGCAACAGGCTAATTTTGAAATCCAAATGCGATAGAAAACGATGCGATACATTCGTGTTATAAGCAAAATTTGAGGAAAATATGAGTAATCCAACACCACTCAATCCTAAAACCCAGGTCGAACAATTGCTCGACAAAGTCAAGGTGACGCATCAAGCAGTAAAACGGCAAATGTCCCTGGCAACGTCCGACCTGGAGGTATTGTATCACCTGAGCAATCAACAACTACTCACCAAAATTAATGCTATCCTGACAGACGAGCACGGTGAAAAACAGCAACATGCGCTTAAACAATTATTGAGTGACCGCTGGCAAGACATCAAAGGAACCTCACAGGCTTACTGCGCACAACCGCGCGATCCGTTGAATCAATTGTGTTACGCCTTAGCCTTGCATTTATCGCCCTTACCGGAAGACTTATCCGAATGCGATGATTGGACTGTTGGCGATGGCCCTTATTTTATCCTCATGCCCGATTTAAAAGCCTGCGAGGATATCGCATTAGGCACCAACATCCACCAATACCGCTTGCATGAATTTATTTTATCCGAAGACAGTCAGCGCTTTATCCCCATTTGTTCCACCATTGATTATTATTTTAAAAGCGATAGCAAAAAACCCATCCATATGGTGTTTACCGAAGAACAAATGTATGACAATAACGTGGATAAAAAAAGTGATCCGCTGCTGGATTCTGAAATTCAACAGTTAACGAATCACTCGGGAATGACTGTCCGATTAATGCAAAATATAGCCATATTCAAAGATCCAAAAAGCAATTTTTTTAGCCGCCTGAGTCAGTTTGCGAAGGGTTTATTTGCAGGGAGTTCTCATGGAGGAAAAGGCGAAACCTACAATGCTGCGGCGGAAGCCAATGAGGCAATTGTTGAATTTTTTGATTACTGGGATAGCTTACCCGAAGAATTAAGGCAGATATACCTCAAAAAAGTCCCAAATCTAGGGCCAATTTTACAACGAATTAAAGATCCCGTCGAAATTTCCAAGCAAGGGACCGACTATTGTATGGGGGTAACAGCGGGAGACCTTACGCATGAAATCAGCATTCATCAACAACACCTACAAACAGATGATTTCAATAGCTTACAAAAAGCGATAGAAACATTAACCACCGAATTAGAACAAGCTATCCAAAAGCCTAATTACACCTTAAATCCCGTAAAAACCGATCATAAACCGCTGGCTCGCCAAGTCATGGACATCCCAGTATTAGAACAACAAGCCTTGATCAGAAACCATTTGCATTTAGACTATCCAAACTTTCTTCTCTATGCCTTTGATCAGCAACCCAGTCTCATAAACAGTTTTGTCGATGGTTTTAAGCGCTCCAAGTTTAAAGGGGAATTACTGCAACAACGGGCTAGCAATGGCATGAGTGTGCTAATGATTGCCGCGCAAAGTTATCCCGATCTATTAGACACTTTATTAGAAGGCAGCTCCGAGTTAACGACCAGCCAGCTTAAAAACGAATTAATGTCAAAAACCGCGTCAGGCGATTCTCTGCCTTTGATCATCCTTCAAAGACGCCCTCAAGCCTTGCCAGCCTTATTTAAAGCCATCGAAAAACTGGATGAAGAAAGCCAATTAGAATTTATTAATCAATTGGATAAGAACCAATCGAGTTTGTTGATGATGGCGATGGAAAGCAATGCGGAAGCGTTTGCGCAATTATGTGGTTTAATTGGCAAATTCCCATCGCAATTAATTGCCGGTCTATTAGGACAAACCAATAGTGAAGGCGATACGTTGCTGATGATGGCGATGAGTCATTATCCCCAAGCAGTTACCCCATTAATGGTGTTATTCGGCAAGTGCACCCCAAATGCTCAAAAAAAATTAGTTGCCCCGATTAACAAACATGGCCTCAATTTGCCCTTTTTAGCGCTTGATTCCGAGCCAGGTGTCTTGAATACCATCCTACAGGTCGCTTATAGTTTACCCGCTTCTGAGTTTAAGTCCCTATTCACAACCTTAAGCCCATCCGGTGAATCATTTTTCTTAAAAGCCTGCCGCAGTCAACCAGCAAACTTTGATAAGGTGTTAACCTTACTTGATAACTTTCCTGATGAAGAAAAAAGTAGCCAATTTCTGCAGGTGGATAGTCAAGGAAATCATGCGCTTTTAGTTGCGATGTTACATCAATCAAAGCCCTCCTTAACCCTCGTTAATGCATTGAAAAAATTACCAACGCCCACGCTGAATCGTTTGTTAACAACGACCAATCGGGATGGCTTTTCACCATTAACATTAGCGTTGACCCAAAGGCCCGACTATTATGAATCCATCGTTTCTCTGATAAACGACCTATCAACGGATGAGCAAGCCGTCATCTGGCAACAAAAAAGTCCCAACAATTGGCATTTGCCCTTCTTGTCATCCATATATTCGCCAGAATATTTAACGTCCGTGATGAGTCATGTCAAAGCAAGCAGTCATTTCGAATCGCTTAATCAAACCGATGCAAGTGGCAATGGGATGCTAGCCTTTACCGCCAGCTTTCATCCAGAGCAATTACCGGAATTGTTAACGACTGTCAAAGGCATGTCGGTTGAAAAGCGCTATCAATTAGTTAGCAACACCAATGCGAATGGCGATAATTTAATTACTTGGGTTTTGCAACAAGATGCCAGTCGCCTGGATGAAATCATGCCATTAATGGCAGGTTTTAGCGTCGATCAGCAAGTGAAACTGCTTTGCCAGCGTAACCGTCAACAACAACATGCTTTAGGGATTGCTTATCAACAAGATGCGAAGCTATTGGATCAGTTACTAAAATCGCTCGATGGTCTAAATAGTGGGAAGCTAGACGACATCCTCGCGAAATTGCCAACGGCTATCTGGTTCGATTTTTTGAGTCTTGCCTGTGTCAATCAAACCACGTTTCTTGGCTTGTATAATAAATACAAGTTGCTACATCAAAGTAATCAAAATGCACTGGAAAGTAATCAAAATGCACTGGGCGAACTGTTAGCTTACAAAGATGCGAGTCATTCTAATTTATTCATGCTCATTCTTGAAAATAATCCTTCCTTGGTCAATCACATGATTTGCGAGGTCAAATCGATCCCAGACGAAAAAGTACAACGACAAATCATGTTGCAGAAAAATACGAGTGGCTTATCCGTGTTAGCGCTAGCGGAAAAATTCACACCAGACGATATCATCACCAAACTACAAATCTATCTAAAAAGTTTGGATAAAAAAAGCTCCAATCAGATGATATTACAAACATCAATGAAGATGCAATCTGCCGACGTGCTCATATCGTATGAGCTGTTGGAAAGTGCTAACGCACAGACCTTATTTAATAAATTAGGTGAACGGGATGGTTTGGGGAATAACCTACTTGGCCAAATCATTTTGCGAATGCCGCATCGTTTGCCAAGCATTATTAAAAAAATGAACCATCTGTTATCAACTGAACAGATTAGGCAGCTCTTAGCCCATCAAAATAACCAAGAGCTTAATTTATATTGGTTGGCGTTGGGGCAACCGCAATCGGCTTATTTATGCCAACAACTGCAAGAAGTCATCACACCCTATGACACCGAAAATCGAATGACCATGCTAGCACCACCTGCTGAACAATCCATGATCGAACGTGCTTTAAGCCATGGTAAAACGCCGTTTATCACCACGATGCGCTGGATAGAAACATTTTCACAAGAACAACGAAAAAGCATCATTGAAGACTTTTGGCAACACCCGTCCGAACAATTGAGACAGGCCATCGCTAATCGGGATTTCAATGTTTGCCAGCGCCTAATCAGTACGACGTTGACCATGCCGGTTAATGAGGTTGCAGCCCTAATGAGCCGCAATCGTCAAGCGATGATCGATGGGTTGACAAGTCAAGATAAACCGATACAAAGCCTATTTTCTCATTGGCTAAATAGGTTACCAGCCGATAGCCGTTTTGATGTGTTATCCCATTTATCCGCCGAGGTTATCCTATCCCTCTTAAATGACGAGCAAATGAGCTTGATTGATACCCTACCCTTGGAAAATCAAGCATCACTCTTTTGTCTTCAAGATTCAGTTGGGCAGAATGTTTTGGTGAAAGCGATTTCTGACAATAAGCCTTGCCAACAAAAACTCATCAATCGCCTAATCCAATTGACGCCTAATCAACAAGGAACCATTTTTCAAGCCAATAACGCTTCGACACCCCTATTAAATACCCTAGCTAAGCACAATATCCCGTTATTGGTGACCTGTCTTGCCCAGTTAGGTCAATTGCCAAGCCAAACACAATTAGCAATCCTTAGTCAAAAAGATAGCGAGCAAAAAACGCTGCTGGATTGTTTAGAAAGCTCGCCCGATCTATATGAATCCCTCTTATCCTTTTATGATAATTTGTGCTTGTCCGATCAAATTCACCTATTTGCCCAAAAAGCAGGACCCAATGATAATGGTCTATTGTCGAGAGTTCCTCAAGCTTATCGAAAACGCTTATTTGAGCGGTTTAAATCCTTCCCCCAAAGCGCACAAATTGAAATTTTATTGACTATTAACGATAACAACCGATTGGGTTTGAAATCGTTTATGCAACAATCGCCTTCACTGCAGTTTGAATTGCTCGCTATCATCGAATCCTTTCCAAAACATATTCAAGGGGGGCTTTGTGTGGGTGAAGAGGAAACGAGTGATAGCTTGATTCACTGGATGTTACATAGTGACAATGAGGCACTTAAAAAAAGGGCTATCCAGTTACTCGGTGGATTAACAAAAACGGATATTACCACGTTGTTAAAACAAAAAGATCCAAGAAATGGCAATCATTTACTACAAACATTAGCCCAACAGTCCCCTCAATTATTTGATCAAGCGTTTTCAGTTTTTATGAGCTTGCCCGTGGACAGCCAAGTTGAGATTTTAGAACTGCAAAATGCGAGTAACTTCAGCTTATTTGCGGATTTAGTCAATTTAAAACGCTATGATCAATTTGAAATGCTATGCCAAACCATATCAACACTACCCAATGCCGACAAAGTACGACTGTTATCTCGTTCGGGAATCGTACCCATTGAAGCAACAACCCTTTGGGTGAGCGTGTTTTATGGCGCGCCACAAAGCAATCATTTTATTGCCTTGATGAACAATAAAGCGTTTTATCAGCCGATGTTTCAATTACTACAGACCTTACCCGCTGAACATCAAATTACAATCCTGACTAATCGAAGCCAACCCGGAAAATCCGTCATTGATGAAATTGTCGAGCCCGAACAGTCAAAACTGCGGCTGGTCATTAAACAAGCCCAAGCCTTGGTTGAAGCCAAACAATTATTAAATACCATGGCCGCCACCCTCCGCAACGAAGACGTGCACACGGTTGAATTTAACCTACATCAATCCTTATTGCAGCGATTAGACGACTACCAAAATACCTACCATAAAAGCATGCAGCATATCCATGATCTAGCCAATGGCTGGGCAAAAGACATTGCAGAGGCTTGGCCACAAATGGATGATAAAATGACCTATGCCAATGCCCTGGTTGGTTTATTAAAATTAGCCGCCTGTTTATTGATGCCGGTGTATGGTGCTTATAAACTGTATGAAAAAGTCACAACCAATCGACATGTCTTATTCCAAACAGACCGCGAAGCGACTGTTTATCGGTTAGAAGATCTAGCAAAAGCCGTTAAGCAATCGGCTGAAGGTCAGCTGGCAATGAGTTAGGGTGAGGGCTTTTCAGCATCCAAATTATTTTCCGAATTCATCGCTTTCACCTTTTCAGAAAATAAGCGAATTTGATTATAATCGCTCGATTGAAAAACCGGCTCTAATTGGAAAACAGTAGCAATCCAGTTGACTGCTTGCATAAAGCTACGGGCTAAAATATTCCACTCTGAAAAATTTTGCAATGGGCTTTTTTGTGCTGCTTTCTGCGCTTGCGCACATCGGTCAATAAACCCCTTTACATCAATTGTCCCTTCAACGACCCAGTCAGCTCTTGCTTCTCGGATTCTATCGGTAAAATCTTTCAATGCGCTTGCTCTTAGCTTGTCCTTGCTCTCGAGATTGACTCTTAAAATGTCTAATTGCAGCATGCAATCGTCAAAACCAATTTTGTCTAACAGCTCTTGTGGAGATAATTTCTTAAGATGTGGCAGCGTATCAACTCCTTTAGACGAAGTCGATTTCGGAGTTGGCACTACATCAGGGATCGGTGACGGCGTCGTAACCGGTTTACTTGGTGGGATATCAGTGTGAGTCGTTGCCTTTTGTTGCTGGAGGTATTCTTGATACAACTGTTGTGCAGCGGGAAAATTAATATCCCCCGTTTGCCAAGATGAGTGAGCATTTATCCGATACAATACTCCTTTTAATTGACCGTTCGGATAGAAATGCAACTGTAAGTCCGCCCCACGGCGCCGCTCGACAACCCGATGCTGACGAGCATTATCAAACCAAGTGTTTAAAGGTGTGCTGCCTGTTGAAGTGGCGGATGAAGTTGACGACTTCGAAGGGATATAGTGATTGTTCTTATGGATAACATCAATTCCTTTGTCTAGATTATCATGCGCGATTAAATGAGCATGGGTTCGTTGAAGTTGTTCATAAGTCCACTTTGGGTTTGGAATGGGGAGCTGATAGTGAGGATTTTTTGCTAATACATACTCATTACCCAGTTCTAAAATGATTTCTCCGAGCATATTTTTACCCAGTCCATTTTCTCCTGAAGCCCAGTTCATATCAAATCGACTCACTTCGATGGGCAGGATGCCTTGCTCTGCCATATCCATTGCTAATTGTTTTAAATCCGCATGTTGTTCGAGTTTCATGCGAATAACATCTTTCATGAATTGCCGGGTAAACGGTTCTGGTGGATTTTTGCTGTAATCCAGCCCACCCTGAGGGTTATGCATTGAATGGTAGTCAGAATCACTCCATCTATCCAATGTAAGCATATCCGTACCTAATTGAGACGCCAACCAGTTTTTGATGGGGTCAAAATCATCTCTTGGTAGGAATGTCTTTCCATTTTTTGGCTTTACAATTTCGATGGCATGTAACGCTTGATCGATTACACCTTGCATTGGATGATTTGCGGCATATTTAGTTTTTAGGCGTAAAAACTTTTGTGCATGGAATGCTTGTTCAGACGAGGGCCAATGGAAAATATAGGCTAGACCATTCACACTAACCTGTTGAGTGATAGCATGTGTTTCCAGGGGTGAGGTATTGACAAGCGGCCCATAGGGCTTTTTGCCAAAATGTTTAAAAGGAGCGACTTTTACGCCACTGACAACAATAAATGGTAAGGGATTTGCCATTCGTTTTCTCAACTTTTTACCAATATATTCAGATTATAACTCAAAACTCTTAAGATTTTATTACGCGCAAACGTTCACGAATTAATTGTCCGGTACAAAGA
Source organism: Legionella sp. W05-934-2 (assembly GCF_964199965.1). NCBI lineage: Bacteria > Pseudomonadati > Pseudomonadota > Gammaproteobacteria > Legionellales > Legionellaceae > Legionella > Legionella sp. W05-934-2. The sequence goes on from NZ_CAXMZT010000015.1 coordinate 60,380, forward strand.
GAAAGCCCCTAATTATTGCACTGGATAATAAATCCTTAATGATTCCTTGTTATAATCAAGCATGACAAAAGCAACTTGTTGAAATGCTACTGTGCAGACAATTATTATTAAAAATCCGAAATTAGCGACATCTCTCTCAGTTGATTGTGAGGATGAAACGGTAGAAATGATAGCCAAAGTCATTGAGCTCGCTTGTGCATCTAACTACTTTGTTTTAAAACTCGCCCAATTTTCCCAAACCCAAAATGCCCGCGTGAGCTTTACGGCCAACGATAAGGGTATCCCTTTACAAGGTCTATGGATTCCAAAACAGTCGATGATTTGGATTAATCATATGTTGCCCCTTGATAAGTTAGTCCAGACATTGGTTTTTGAACTTTGCAATGCTACCAATGACGAATTAACTAGCGAAAAAATTCATTTTTGCAATTTTAATAATGGGAAGGGATATGCAAATTTCATAGAAAAAGCGGAGCACCAATCATTTCTCGAGTCTTGTCGCATCTACTTGGAGCTAATAAGCAAATATCCAACGTTACTTACTCCCAGTCAAAAAGATTTGCAGGATTTTCAGCAACTCGCTGATGAAACAAGTTACCTGGAGTTTGTCAAGCAAAATGGCCATTATCAGTTCTATATTAACGCCTATGAGCAATGGGCGAAAAAAAATCACCCCCTGAAAAGTATGGCATTTTTTACAAAATCAGAAACGCCTATTCAAGATTTGGGACATATCATTACCTATTACAGAAATCGCTAATACAGGACTTGGAAGAAGGGTCAAATCCTATACACTAACTATCTGGAAACCTTTTAAATTCTACCTTGTTTAGACTATAATTTATTTGTATTTATTATTCCATCTGTCAATTATTTTAGGTTAATCATCATGCCAAAAAGCAAAAAAATGGCCTCTTGGCCTCCCCATACCCAATCCCGAATTTATTGGTATAGTGATGAAGAAAAAGTCCCTGAAAATTTGAAAGGCGGCGCACTACCAAGTCAATCCTACGTTGACGAGTTACATAAAAAAGACCAATCCGAACAAACGAAACGCCTGAAGTCAACGAGAATTTTTACCAATCTACCCGAGGCTTTTTTTGATTCATACCTAACTGTTCAAACAAGCGATACTCCATTCATGTTCCCTAAGCTTGGAGAAAATAAAAATATCACGATTCGTGAGTGCTTAAAAAAACATGACGAATTTGCAAATGCCAGTGGACGGTTGCACCCCAGTCGCTGGCAACAGCTTGGCTGGACATCCCAAAAAGCCTACGACAGTTGGCTTGACTCAAGCATGTTATTTGCATTTTCGCACTGCAATCACTATTGTACCGTTGACAGAATTTTCGACGCGGACGAGGCCAGAAACGAAACAGATAGCCCAACCTTCCATTTCAAACAAACGCCTACCGATGCACCCCATAAGAAGACAAATATATACAGTGTAACAGGCTTTGAATATCGCGGATTTAAAACTACCCCTTCATCATCCATTGAGTCAACCCTTCCTGATGTCAAAGCACATTCCAAGATCACCATTCAGCAGATTTTGCTCGCTGCTAAACAAACTGATACCACCGATATTGTTTTAATACCTTTTGGCATGGGTGTATTTATCAAAGGGTTAAAACAAGAAGGCCAGATAAAAGAAGCGATGATCCAAGGCATGCAACAAGCTCTTAGTGAATACGACGGACCGCCTGTGAAAATCCAATGTTGCGGTTCGCCGGAGTATTTTAGACAATTGGCTCAAGCGAAAAATGCCAACATTCGAATTATCGATCGTTGTGGCGAAGATGCCTATACGGTCGCTAATGATATCCAAGATCGCGGTGATGAATTGGGTGAAATTGAAGACAATGACAATGAAAGAACACTAAAATCCATGCTCATTAATGCCGGCGATAATGATTGGACGGCACTCTTAGATCCCACAAAAACGCCAGGCCAATATTATAAAGGACATACGTTATATTTCAGCACATCCGATGAGTATTATGCCCTCGTAACGGACTTTGCCTATTACTCCATTCAAAATTTAAAACGCTTATTTGGCGATTTGCTGGAAGCCAAAAAGATTACCCAACTCGGCAATTTAGAAAACCGTTATCAACCTGATTTAAGTAAGTCAGGGCTATTTGCCACATCACCGATTCAAGCGAATGCTGATTTTGTGAACTATTTTGGCATCCATCAACAACTCGGTTTGTTTAATGAATATCTTAATAAACGCGCAGAAAAGTATGCTGTCAAAGACTTTTTTAGCAACCTCATTGCCTTCGTTTTAGGGTGTTTCGGTTATCAAACCGATCAAGCCTTACGTGAAAGCTATATTCATGATCTACAAAAGCAATCACAAACCTACTTTAACAATTCTGCCGATAGACACGAAAAAGAGCAATTAGAGGCAAAAATCAAACATGGGTTAACGCATTTTCCCCCTCGCAGCCAACCTGGAAAGCAAGGGTATGATGATAGTTTGCACGCATTGCTTACCCAGTTTAAAAGATCGATTGAGCAACCTGATCCTTCACTATCAAAACAACCTTAATGAGGCTGACAAATAATCAATCAAAATAATTGCGGGAAAGTGTTTAATTCATTTTTCCTTATCAAAAGTATATTTATTTTTGATAATTCTGTTATAATGTTGTTCATTATATCAACGCCGCCTCGCATCGCATCCATAGGTTTATTATGTTAGAAAACACGTCCCGCTCTCTGTCTTTTTCAGAGTTGAATTTATCGTCTTTATTATTAGACACCTTGAAAGAAATTGACTACCATCAGCCTTCTCCTATTCAAGAAAAGACCATTCCAATGCTTCTTGAAGGCCATGATGTCATTGCGCAAGCGCAAACAGGAACCGGTAAAACCGCTGCTTTTGCACTCCCTTTGTTGGAAAAGTTAAACCGAAAAATCGATGCTCCGCAAATATTGATCCTTGCGCCCACACGTGAGCTCGCCCAACAAGTGGCGGATAATATTAAGCAATATAGTAAACGCATGAAAGGCATTAACATTGCCAGTATCTGCGGTGGCCAGTCTTATCGCGATCAATTAAAGCAGCTTAAAGCAGGTGCTCAAATTGTTGTTGGCACGCCCGGCAGAATCATGGATCATATGGACCGCGGAACGTTAATCTTGAATAACTTACAAGCGTTTGTGCTCGATGAAGCCGATGAAATGCTCCGCATGGGATTTATTGAAGATGTGGAGTGGATATTAGCGAAACTGCCTGAAAAGCGGCAAATGGCTTTATTTTCAGCAACAATGCCCGCTCGGATCCGCGCGATTGCTGGACAATACCTGGTGAATCCAAAGACCATTTCGATTCAATCTAAAACAGCCACTGTGAGCCAAACCCACCAGCAATTCTTATTTGCGAATATGAATCAAAAAAATGATGCCCTGCTAAGATTATTGAGCATTGAAAAAACAGAAGGCGTCATTGTGTTTGTGAGAACAAAACAACTCACCGAAGAAGTGAGTCGATTTTTAGTCGAAAATGATTTCAAATCCAAGGCAATCCATGGCGATATTAGTCAGAACCTTCGCAATGAAGCAGTGGATGATTTAAAGTCGGGACGTATCGATATTTTAGTCGCAACCGATGTTGCTGCGCGGGGCTTGGATATTGATCGCATTAGCCATGTGATTAATTATGACATTCCCTTTGATGCAGAAACCTATGTTCATCGTATCGGCCGTACTGGCCGTGCTGGCCGTTCTGGTAAAGCAATTTTATTTGTCACTCCTAAAGAATCCAGAATGCTAAATACGATTGAACGAACGACCAAGCAAAAAATTGAAAAAATACAGGTGCCCGATGATCAGGCAGTCAAAGTTGCCCAGATGGATCGATTAAAAGCGCAAATCAAAAGCCGTCTGATTAACAAAAATACTGACTATTTTAAATCCGTGATCCAAGACTTAATCGATGAATGCGACTGTTCTCCCATTGATATGGCAGCGGTGATCGCATCAATGATTTGGAAAGAGCCCAAATCAAAATCGAAAGCTAAATCTAACAAACCAAAGCAAGAACAAACCATTAGCCACGATAGACCAAAAAGACATGCCGATAACCCAAAAAGGCATAACGAAAACCCCAAAAAGCAAAAAAAACAAGCTGAAGCCTTAAACATGGAAGTGTATCGTGTTGAAGTGGGTAAAATACATGGTGCCAAGGCAGGTCAAATTGTCGGTGCCATTGCCAATGAAGCGGGGCTTGAGGGAAAACACATCCATGATTTAGTCATTCACGAAGACTACTCAACCGTTTCTCTGCCCGAAGGAATGCCAGCAGGTATTTTTAAAGACTTGCGCAACGCTTATGTTTGCGGGAAAAAACTGAATATTTCGCGTTGTTAGCAGTTATCACATCCTGTATGACACCTTCGGCCTGAGTAATTCTGACGTTATTTATTCAAGATAAAATTTAGAAATCCAAAGAAAGCCCCCTCGCCCCTGAGGGATCCCCTCAGGGCTGAGGGATCCCCTCATAATATTTCCCTCCGATCAGCTAAACAAAAAAAGCGAATTTTTTGTAAAGCGTTGTCTATGTCGTTAGAAGTTATTAGAAGTTGCTTTTTTATGATTCTACACCCTAGATAAAAAAGAGAAAGAACGCGCCTATGCTTGTAAGTATTGGCTTGAAACTGGTATTGCCATTGATTTTCCTCTGCTATCCAACCTAATAGATAAAGAATAAATGAAGCAAGCATTGCAATCATAAGTAATACTTGAATGCGTCTAATTTTAGTAGAGTAAGCATGCTCAAAGCTAAAGCCAAATTGAGACGATTTTAAATCACGGAACCCTTCTTCAATTTCCATTCTGGAGGCATAGATATTAATAATGAGGCGGGGTAGTCTCTTCATTGAGGCAACGATTAACCAGGGCTCATTTGCTGATTTAGAATGCTCTATATCCTTTTTATAATGACTCTTCTTTTTTAATTTATTGAGGCTGACCCTATATTTTTTAGGAAGTTTAATTAAATAAAAATGGGTTGTTATTGGTTGGGTGGTTGTCAATTGTCCTTCACCTAAATAGCGAGCTGTTGCAGTTGCTTGCATTTCACTCTCCTTATAACTAATCCAGGTTTTTTTCTCATGAATTCGAAACTTTTTTGTTCCTCTTACTCGCCCTATATAATCCCACCCTATAGCTCTAACTGAGTGAAACCATGGTTTACAAAACCCTGCATCCGTTATAACGATGGGACGGCACGTGTCAGGCAATAGGTTCTTTATTTTTTTTAAAAACCGTTGGTGAACAGCTGGGTTATTTTCCAATCTTTTTGGAAAAACCTCTTCATAAAGCGTCAGTGCACGCCCTTTAGCTACTAGCGCGGCTCTCAATATATAACAGGTGGTATTTGGTACATGACTCCAATCCACTATAATTTGAGGCCTCGAATTAGTCCCAACAGTCAACTGTGTCACTTGCCTATAGATGGAATAGCGTTCTGCCCATAAGTGGGCATTACTTAAAAATCGATCGCTGCATTTTATGTTGTTTTTTTCCTGTGCTTTATTTTCTATTGAGCGGCCAAGCTGAGTGACAGAGAGTTTCTTTTCTTTTAATAGCCCAGTTATTAAGCGCTCAAGAGTAGATAATCTCTTTAAATGCATGACAGGACGTAGTAATTCATGTAAAAATTCAGGGGCGTGCATAGCATCTCTCTTCAAAATTATCGGCAAAATAAATTTGATCATAAATGTTTATGCACGTCCAATCTTTCTATAATTATGTGGGGATACCTCAG
>NZ_CAXMZT010000016.1:0-53241 GCF_964199965.1 Legionella sp. W05-934-2
ATGATAGGGAACAAAAAATGTATAAAATATGATACAGTTTTGTTACCGATGTATCCGGTCAAGTTTGTTACCTATGTACCGGTCACACCGTTACGGTCAAATAGCGGCAATCCTGAGGAGGCTTGTACGACAAACGCATTAGAATGGTCATCGCTAAAATGGCGCGCACCTAGCTGCATCGCTAACGTGGGCCACACATTGCGCTTTGTTGCTGTAATCAATAGCCGGTTCACCTCAGCAATTAAGCTTTTCTCGCAAAGGAAAATACTCTTAAGCATTCGTTTTTTGATAATTGGCCAGCTTATAATGCGGTGGGGCATACTGTGGGCATCGTAGGTAAAGCGAGTTTCTGGGGATTTTCCCAGGGTCTGTGCTAGTTTTCCTTTGGCGATATTGAGATCGCGACGGGCTCTCATTTGCATGATTTTTTCATTGGTTAAATCGATTTTTGCAAACTCTAAATCCAGTTGTTTACTGGCGCCGGAGCGGATTTTTCTTTCAACGTCGTTGACAATATCTTGACTAAGCTTCACCAACTGCCCTGTTGTTTGGTACCACTGTTGTGCATAGATAACGTCGACATAAGCCTTTCCCACTTGGATATACAACTCAGACTTTTTTCGAGCAATGGCAGCTTGCATCGACGCATAGCGTGCTTGCGCTACTTTTTGCTGGAACGACCATTTCCCACCTAAAGGAATCGGCTGCGTTAGGTATACGGTAGATTCAGCCGATTCAAATCCACTAAACTCCCCTGAACCACCAATATTTTCAGACTCTAAGGTAAGTGTGGGATTTAAAAAACGATGACTTTGAATCACTTGGCCTTTCGCCGCTTGCGCTTGTGCGATTTGGGCCTGTAAATCAGGATTATTTCGATAAGCCAGATTAAGCGCTTGCTTAAACGATAGCATAGGCTGTGCACAGAATACGAAGCAACAATAGGTTGTCAAAAATATTCCAAATAGGAGTCTTCGTTTGTGCATAGTTAAATTTTAAAAAGGATTCTAACTTATAATCATATACCTAGGAGGTAACAAATTGCTAGGTATTGGCGTTGATTGCTTCAAGGCCTAATAAGTTGAGTAAAAATCGCACAACAAATCAAGCGGTCTTGAATTGATCAATGACAACTTAAATGATATCGTGCTTATTTTTTATGAACTGTAGGGATGTTATGTACACAAAACAAAATGTTGATGAATTGGTTGCGGCGTTTGTAAAAAAGCATATTCAAGAAAAGGATACTAAAACACTTAGACAACATGTCCTCCAGGAGAAAGTCTTTATACAACTTTGTGAATCAAATCTGTATCCATTGATTGAGAAAAATTATAAAGATTCGCTGCAAGATGAAACGGCGAAACTTGAGAAAAAATATTACAAAAAGCAGCATCAATTGGATCAAAAGGAAATAGAGCGCCTTACTCAGTTAAAGAATGACAACCAAGATAATAGTTTAAGATGCCAAAAACAGATCCAACAATACAAGACAAACATATTTCAGCTGGAAATAGGTCTGAATGATAATTCATCGAATAGAGATTTAGCACGTCGGCAGCATATTCATTCACACCCAGCTACGTCTGATCCCAACCATCATGGGCGAGAATCACAGTCTGATACGCATCACCATGGACGAGATTCACAAACTTCATCGCATACGCATGGGCGGGAGGAAGCGCCGGATTTATCGAGATTTGATCAAATCGAGCGGGAACTCAGGCAGAAGATACTTGATTTTGAAAATAAAATAATGCGGGAAGAGTCGAACCTAAGACGTTTTGAAGTGGAGTCAAGTCAGCTTCAGGAACAGATCTCCGCCATCAACTTTCGGCAACAACGGTACAACGTTAATAACGATTTAAAAACCTATTTATCCGAATCGCACTATCAGCAATTGGAAAAAGATCGCCGAAACTTAGAGCAAACATTAACGGGAACCCAAAATGAGTTAAAGCGACACGTCCAAGCTAGTTGTCATGCCTGTTTATTGGAGAGTTTACGCTCGCATTTAAATTCGATGAAATCAGCAAGCAAGCTTGATGAATCACAAACTGGCTTATTGCGTCTCGTTGAGGCAATTTTTCAAAGAAAAGAAGACATTGCACAATTAAAAAAACAGTTAACGGAGATGCGTTCTAGGCATCAAAAGGAGAAGGATGGTCAGGAAAAGGTTGTTCTTGAAGCCAATAAGACGTTATTACGACAACAAACATTATGCACGCGCTTAGACCAATCTATTTTCGAATCAGAACAATTTTTACTGCAAATTCCCCAACAGATACAACAACTCGAACTAGCCAACCAACAATTGAAAGAACAAGAAGAAACGTTTCAACGTGACCATAGTGACTTAGAGAAAACCGCTCGCAAGGCAAATTCGACTTATGCCAAAGTCAAAGGGTATTGTATGCCTATCATTTATGCCTCTGTTGGACTAGCTGCCGTTTCCGTCATCCCGTTAGTGATAGCTTCCGCACCCGCATGGACCATCGCATCGCTGGTCACGCTTTCTTTGAGTGCCTTGTCAGTGCTTGTTGCTGGAGGAGTAAACATCGGTTACAGCCTTAATGCTTCTTGGAAACAAAGCGCATTTGAATCAAATACGACTCAGATACGAGAAAAGCAACAAGGGCAATTTGAGAATGTTAAAAAAATTATGGGTCTGCAAGATTCACAAATAAAGCTTCCTGACACCATAGAAAAAGGTAAACAAAGCCTAGCGACGGAGAACGAAACCCTGGAGAAAAATCAAAAGTCATTGCAAGATGAACAGAAAAAACTTCGGGAAATGGTCAAAGCGCATAAGCAAGCAGAAAGTCAGTTAGAAGCTGAAATCAAGCAGTTAAAAGACAAGCCGATAGACGAAGGGGAAAAAGTCAGCCATCTTTCGATTTTTGCTTCACCAACACAAGAGCCGACCAAACCCTGGAGCCCGACATACACAACGATTTTAAATTAAATCATAGGATCGTAGCCCGCATGCAGTGAAGTGCTGAGGAATCCGGGATTAACAGGGCTGCACAGAGTGCCCCAGGCGTTTATTTAACCAAATAACCCCCTCTCCACCATGCGAAGCATGGTGGAGAGGGGGTATCATAACGATCATAACGGAAACCATTCGATACTAACGTCTTAAGGATGATGGGCTTTCAAAGGCTGTGAATGGGTATCCTCGTCTGCCGCCTTCTGGAACAAGGTTTGAATCGCTAAAGGCCCTTGTTCCAATTTTGGAAAATCTAACCAAGTCGGTTGATGCGGTGGTTTGTTATTTAATTGGTTAGCAATATCGCTTGGGTGATTGCGGATGAACGCCATTTGTGTAATGGATACTTCAGTCGGTGTGATCAAATGGTTGGCGCCTTTGTAAGATTGCTTGAACGTATTTAATGGGCCAATCAGTAGCGTATTAATAAAACTGAGTAAGCTTGAGTCTGAAAATGCACGAGCAATCGTGTTGAGGTGAGCCATGAGCACGGGGGGCAGGTCCCCATTTCGTTTGGCAGGAATCTTACCCATTTCTATCATCAGTAAAAAACGCGCTAATTCATTATTACGCAAATAAGTATTATCAATATAGGTCGATTGGTGGGCTAGGACCACCTTGGTTAATCGAAATAATTGGCGATTAGAAAGACAATGGCTCACTGCCAGGGCAAAGTCTGCCATGGCTTCCAGCGAGGTGTGAGCATCTTCCGAATAGGTTAGCTTTTCTTGATTCATAGGCTTTGGGCGATATCCCAAGCTATTTTCACAAATACATTCCTGCAAAGCCTCCACGTCTTTTAACGTCAAATCGGCTTTGATTAATTTAGGCAGCCAAATCTTGATTAAATCAATGGTCTGTGGCATAGGTTGCCATGTCGATTTCCTTGGCATAATCCCTCTCCTTTAATAACGGATCAATTGGTTTAGAATCTTACAAGAATTCCTATCATTTGGCTATTGTTTGACAATGACTCACAAGATAGGGCGTCGGAATTACCCATTTCCACACATTGGCGGCTTATGATAAAATCACAATTTAAACAGTCCGACTAGATATTGTTGTAAGAGGTCGCATGGTTAGAAAGATCCGATTAGCCATTGGATTATTGATTGGATTAAGTATCACAACGAATGAGCTAATGGCAGCGCAAATAACATTTGCTGCGATTGGGGATTATGGAAGAAACACCAGTGCTGAAAAGACGGTTGCATCCCTCGTCAAAAAACATAATCCGGAATTTATTATTACGCTCGGTGATAACAATTATCCAAAAGGGTGTTGGTCTTCGATTGATACGAATATAGGCAAATACTATCATCGGTTTATTTATCGTTATAAAGGAAAGCAGGGTGAGGGCAGTGAAAGCCTACGCTTTTATCCCAGTCTCGGAAATCATGACTGGGCAGCAGCACAAAGTTGCCTCCACCATGGTGCTCTTCCCTATTTAGCCTATTTTTCTTTGCCCGGAAATCAACGATATTATGATTTCGTCAAAGGCCCTGTCCACTTTTTTGCATTGGATAGTGATTATCGAGAACCGGATGGGAACGCTATCGGTTCCAAACAATATGATTGGTTTTTAGAACGAATCCAAGCCTCAACGGCGCCTTTTAAAGTCGTGTATTTTCATGTGCCTCCCTATAGTTCTGGAAGGCATGGTTCCAACACTACCCTGCAATGGGATTTTGCCGCACAAGGAGTCGATCTGGTTTTAACCGGCCATGATCATATCTATGAGCGAATCGAGCGTGATGGCATTATTTACATTGTTAATGGATTGGGCGGCGCAGGCCGAACACAATTTTCCAAAAATCTGGTGCAGGGAAGTCAAAGACAATACAGCAATCACAATGGCTTTTTACTCATTAATGCAAATGATCATAGCATGAGCGTTCAATTCATCAATGATCGAAACAAAGTGAGGGATGAGTTTGTGTTATCAAAATGATCTTTTTTGACTGAAGTGACCATATATATCATCTCTAAATTGAACCACCTCATCATTGTCCACCCAACTTGTGATATAGGTAATATGCAAGGGCATGTTTTTATTCAATGCAAGATGTTTGGATTTAGTGGTAGCTAGGTAGGGTTTGACATTTTCTACTTTGAGTTTTGGGTTGGTTTGACTGAGATATTCTAATAGTTTAAGCGGCTGCTCTAAACGGATACATCCATGGCTCAAGTTACGCTGGGGTTGATTAAACAATGACTTTAGTGGGGTGTCATGCAAATAAATATGGTCCTTATTCGGGAATATAAACTTAATTTTTCCAAGTGCGCTTGTTTCACTGTGTTCTTGAACTAAGCGATAGGGCATATCTTTGGGGCCTGCATATTCTTGCCAGTCAATATCTCTAGGATTTATTTCTTTCGCATCAGGCTTCCAGCTTTCTAAAATTTTTAAGTTATGTTCTTCAAGATAATTGGGATCTTCCAAAACTTTGTGAATGATTTCTTTCTCAGTAATATTCACGGGAACATTCCAACCAGGATTAATTTCGATGGTTTTAATTTCACTATCGAGTGTGGGTGTTTGCCAACTTCGGCTTCCAACAACGACACGCATCGACAATTCATTCTTACCCTGGTTAATTGCTTGCAGTTCATAACTGGGAATGTTGACTAATAAATAAGTGTCTGCCATTTTGGGCGGTAATTTTTTCCACATCTCAAGGCTTTGTTGCAATGAAGTAATACGCTCAGAAGGCGAAACATTTAATTGTTGAATGGTACTTTGACCTAAAACCCCATCATCTTTTAGCCCATGCCTTTTTTGAAAGTGACGCACCGCATTTTTTAAGCAATTATCATATAAATGAGTACTATTCTGCTCACACTCGATGGGCCAATCTTTCAGTAAAATAAGACGCTTTTTAACCTCAGCAAGCTCATTATGGGTCGAACCCGGCTTTAGTGTCTGTTTGGCGTTTAAATGCGGCCAGGGTTGGTGTTGAATTTTAGAATAACTGGCCATGGCCTTGTGGATTTTCTGCACTTGTGGGTGACTGGTATTATCAATCGATGAAACAGTGGCACATCCACTGATGAAAGAAAATAAGAAAAAATAGAAAAATCGCATTTTGCGGCAATTTGATTAGCTATTAAATCAATTATATTTTTAAATGTATCATGCTGACAACAACTATTTATTTAACATATTTTTAAACCTGTTTCATCTATGGCTCAAACACATAATGTGTTTATTTAATCGAGATTAGAATGGACAGATTATAGTCATTTTAATCGGTCAGAAAATAGGAGGGATCAATTGGTGTTCCCGTTTGCTTGCAAACGGGCTGCCGAATTGGGGACTACGCTCAAAAGCTAGCTATTTAAGATCCAAAGCGCAACGAGCGCGCAGACGAGGGCTCCGTTGAAGCGCTGGTAGAGAAAAGGCCGATATTAGCAGCACTAGCCGCTGTTTCATTTCCCGTGATCTCAGTAGAACTTTCGCTTCGAGCATGACGCATGGCCAAGGCTTCCACTTTGTGATTTTCAGCACCAGAAAGCACTTGCATATTCTCAAACCCTCTCTTGACTCGAGCTGGGTCTCGAAAGCCATCTATCTCATTCATATGTTGTTCTTGGAAGGAATATACAAATCAATAATGTGTAAAACAATTGAGTATCTCTCTTTCATAAAGGATCTCGAGGTTTCATTATCACTTTAAATGGTTCTGAATTTAATAAGTCTGGGCCTGGATGTAAATTGTTATTCCATTTTAAAAATAGGATGGTTAGTACGTTTCTATGTTCAGCTTTTTCAATCCGCCCTCTATCCCAAGGTTCATTGATAACATTTGTAATTGGGTCATAACGTTGTTTTATATATTGTCTAATTTTATCAATGGGTTGACGGTTTGTGATATTATCAGCTAATAAATAGCAAATACCAACTTCTATGATAATGTCATATTTAAGGCGAGATATAATGTCATCGATGTGAGAATCAAAATAATCATATATCCAATTAAAATCCTCTCTAGGTACCTTATGTTGGTAATAACTGCTTGCGGCAAATATAATGTGAGTCATACCATAAATTTTTTCTGTATATTCAGCATCCGTCAGTTGCCGAGCCATTTTTTCCTCAAACACTTTTTGAAAGGCTTCTTGATAATCATTGGTTATATCAATGATTTTAAGATTTCTTAGGGCATATACATGAAAAGCAATATTTGGAGAGGCATATTTAATCAATATTGGATTGAGAAGAAAACGCTTCAATTGCATGCTATCTTTCTTTAGTTGTTCGATGACATGGTTTGAATTTGGATATAATGTTGAATTCATCAGATTTAGATCAGAAGCAATAGTTAAAATATAGAGCATTTGTAGTTTTAATTCGATTTCCGGAAAATGATTGATAATATATTTTCTTTTTTCCCACTTATTCATAGCATCAAAATTTTCATCTAAATCCATTTTAAACCCTAGATCTAGGTTATGATTCCATTTTATCTTTCTGTTGAGGTTTTCATATTGTATTTTAGCTGCCAACTGATTAAATATAATCGGATAAAGGTATTTTTGATTTGCCGTTAACCGAAACATCCGAATAGCGTAGTGTGATTGTAGATAGGGCTTAAAATGATATAAGTTCGATTCAATTTTATTTTGAATGTTATCTGCAATAGTTAATATAGAAGAAAAAACCTTTTGATTTACAGATAAAATAAGAAAAATCAACCCGACATTTTTTAGAATGGCTCTCAGTAATTGTTTATAAAATTGGGGCCATTGTTCCATTGTATATTCATTTCCTCAATATGCTCTATTTCAAGTTTAGGTTAAGCATTATATTTAATCAAAATCAGGTATATCCACACAGAAAATGAAATAAGCAACATGTTAAAGTCTAAAAAATAATGATAAAAGTATAAAAGGCGCACTTGGCTCAGTTAGCGATGATGCTAATCATCGTCATGACAATATCAGCTTTTGGAATAAACAAGGGTTTGAATCTAGTATTGCAAAATTCAGCAAGAGTAATGAAATGGACCCTTCTTCTTTTATTAATTGAAAATAAATCCTTCAATCTAAAAATGGCTCATTATGAAGCCGTTTGGTGAATGGGTCCATTTCATTACGCTAGCTTATCTCTAAGCACAAATCAACAAATTAAGGCCATTGAACAAACAAAAACACATTATTTATTTGCATTATTTGAGCGCATTGTTTAAAATAAGCCTATTTTCGTATTTGTTGTTTCTTTTCAGAATAAGGTGAGTTAAATGCTTGAATACTATTTTAAACGAAAGGCATATGATGCCATGAGTGATTTTGATGAAAGTGTTAAAGGAGTTCTGGCTCAACTTGATATGCTTATTGAACCCTACTCTTGTTTTGGTATTCATCTTCTTTCTTTTACCTATCCTTTTTTTCATCTACTACACTGTGTCCAAAATTTAGTAAGCCTCTCCATGGGGGGGGTGGCGCTTGTCCACAGTGTGTTTGATTCTAAAGTGAGCACAAGGCAAAGTGCTAAAGTGATCTTGCTAGAAATAGGAAGTTTTACTTTTAATCTCATTCATGTAGGCCTATCTGTTATTAGCTTAGCGAGTAGAACACTTTCAACTCTTCTCAATTTAGGATATCCCAAAGAAAGCCGGCGTATGGATTTGTTTTTTAGTTCTTCTTTATGTTTTGCCGAACTTGCTACGCTTAAGAAAATGGATGAGTATCTTCTGGACGTAGCTTGCTCTTTGGAAACAGGTGTACGTTGGTAATGTGGTTCTGCCGCAATTTCTTTGATGAACATTGAATACTCGTTTTAATCACATCGCCCATGACATGCGTTATTGCTGATTTGGATTTATGGTTGCATCCGATGATTCATCAGTTTCTCAAGTACATATTTGACTTGCCTTATGCGAATTCAAATATTAAGCGGCGATTGGTAATTCAAACAATCCGCTACAGTATTTTTTCCATTTAAATTCATTTAACGAAATCCGGGGTGTTCGAAACCCAATATCCCGGATTACGGCTGCGCCTGCATCCGGGCTACATCTTTTGCCAAATCTATGCCTAATACGGTAATATTCTTCACTGGACTCTCCTGTTCTTTTTGTTTTTTTAGACAAAAACATTTTGGCTCATTTAATAGCCGGTTAAAAGAGAGGATGAGTCCATATCATGGCTAGCTAAATGAAGTTTTTAAAATCTTTGGGATATTTTATCTTTATAGTTGAGATGAGCGAAAATATCTCCAGAACCCTAGCCCCATCCTTCGACACGCTAAATTTGAAGTTTTGATGAATTGGCAGAAAAGCCTTGTGGAAAGTGGCTCCCCGGGACGGGCTCGAACCGCCGACCCAATGATTAACAGTTATAAAATTACGGCTTTTAATTACTTTTACCAAATTTTAAAATATTCTACAGCCCTTTTATTTAAAGGGTTTTCTTCTGTTTTTATGGTATAAGCACTTTTATTGTGTTTTAATTATCTCTTCGACACATGTTCGACACGTTTTCGGTACAACCAAAAGAGAAGAAAAATGAAGATCATAAAATCAGTCGTAGATAAATTACCAATCCCCGTTTCAAATACTCAGGGGAGAACGGCACAAAAGCGATATTACGATGATGCGATGAAAGGCTTTGGTGTCAGAGTGACTTCGGGTGGTACGAAAGCCTTTTTTGTTGAAAAGCTGATAAAAAATAAACTCTCTCGCATTACGTTAGGCCGTTATCCTGAACTTACAGTCGAAATGGCAAGAAAAGAAGCGCAAAAGTTACTGGGGCAGATTGCTATAGGTGTTGACCCGGTTGCTGAAAAGCGGGCTGAAAAAATGCGTGAAATGACCTTAAACGAGGTATTTAATGATTATATCCAAGTCCGTAAATCGTTAAAGAACAACACGTTATACAACTACAAAAAAGTGATAGGCACTGCTTTTGCCAACTGGATTAATAAACCTTTTCTTGAAATCACCAAAGATAAGGTTGCCAAACACCATAAAAAATTAGGCAAGGAACGTGGTGAGGCCTATGCTAACCTAGCTATGCGTTTACTTCGGGCATTATTTAATTTTGCAGCAGGGCAATATGAAGACTCACAAGGCCGATCATTAATTACCGAAAATCCCGTGAAACGCCTATCACAAACCCGTGCCTGGTATCGTGTTGAGCGACGACAAAGTTTTATTAAAGCCCATGAACTGGCGGCTTGGTATCTTGGTGTACAGCAATTACAAAGTGAGGTTTTGCGAGATTACCTAATGTTAATCATATTAACAGGCTTGCGACGTCAAGAAGCTGCGACTTTACGTTGGGATCAAGTTGATTTAAAAGCCAAAACACTTACCATCCTTGATACCAAAAATCATGACTCCCACACCCTGCCACTATCTAACTACCTGTATGAATTGCTTTTAGTGCGCAGCCAAAACAAGATCAGTGAGTATGTTTTTCCCGGTAAGGGTTCTGCTGGTCATATCATTGAACCACGTAAGCAAATGGCCAATGTCACTAAGCTCTCAGGCATTCATTTTACCGTTCACGACTTAAGACGTACGTTTATTACCATTGCTGAGGGGCTGGATGTCTCAGCTTATGCTTTAAAACGTTTGATGAATCATAAAATGAATGGGGATATCACGGCAGGATATATCGTGACTGATGTTGAGCGGTTGAGAAAACCCATGCAACAAATTACAGATTATTTTTTAAAGTGTATGGGGGCTGTAAATCATCACCATTAAAAGTTTAAGCATTCTTAAATTAACTATATTTCATTGTAAGTTTTTCAATAATTATGTGAAAAATCAAACATAAAATATAGTTTTTCTGATTTTATGCTATATTATATATATAAATATTCACATATAGTATGAAAAAATGAAGACTAAATATAGTAAAGCAGTTGCGTTGGGAGGTTTAGGGAAATTAGAAAGAACGTCTGTTTCTAAACTATGGCGTGGTACCAAAACAATAGTAACGCCAGAACAAGCTGCAAAAATATGGGAATTAACTCCAGCTCAAGCTGCAAAACGTTTGGCTTGGTTAAATAAAAAGGGCTGGCTTGAGCGAATCAGGCAAGGTGTATATATCATGGTACCTCTGGAATCATTAACCAGCGATATCGTAGCAGAAGAGCCTTTTGCCATAGCTTCAGAAGTGTTTGATCCTTGTTATATTGGCGGAGTAAATGCTGCCAACTATTGGGATTTAACAGAACAATTATTTAGAACCATTACCGTAATGACGGAAAAAAATGTGCAAAACAGGAAACCTGCTCTTGCAGGTACGGAATACGTTCTACATACACTAAAGACTGAATATTTTTATGGTTTAAAATCAATTTGGTTGGCTGGAGTAAAGGTAAAAATTTCAGATCCAACTCGTACATTGGTAGATATGCTAATGTTCCCAGATTTTTGCGGGGGGCTGAGTTTTATTGTGGATGTATTAGGGAACTATTTTAAATCTGATATGAAAAATATTGATCAATTTATGGAGTATTTAAAGGCAGCTCCAAATGGTGCGGCTTTAAAACGTCTTGGTTTTATTCTTGAGCTTAAATACCCAGAAGAGCAAGAATTGATAGACTATTGTCAAAAAAACTTAACCAACGGCTATGCTAAACTTAATCCCGCTCAAACTTGTGAAAAATTAGTCACTAAATGGCGAGTCTGGGTGCCGCAATCCTGGAAGGAAAAAGCAGTATGATTAACAAACAAGATATTATTGATGAAGCTAAAAAACATAAGCTGCCTGCGAATACCATTGAAAAGGATTACGTATTGAATTGGCTTCTTGCTGGTATTAGTGAAGCAAAACCATTACAAAATGGTTGGGTATTCAAAGGGGGTACTTGTTTAAAAAAGTGTTACTTCGAATCTTATCGATTTTCAGAGGATCTTGATTTCACAATATCCAATCTTGACGACCGGAGCCCAGATTACCTCAAAACAGTGTTTGTGGATATCGCAGATTGGGTTTATGAACAGATCGGACTGGCATTTCCAGAAGATGGCATAAGCTTTGAATTATATAAGAATCCAAGAGGAGAACTTTCTATTCAAGGGAAATTAGCTTACATAGGCCCTATGCAAAGAAGGGGAAATAATCCGACTCTTAAAATGGATTTATCCTGGGATGAAATCGTTGTTGAGCCACCAGTCAAGAAACCAATTTTCCATCCTTATAACGATGATGATTTTGATTACCAGGTTCAAACCTATTGCATTGAAGAAATATTTGCAGAAAAGCTACGAGCATTTGTTGAGAGAATGAGACCTAGAGATTTATACGATATTATTCATCTATTTGATGATCCCAGATGGTCTCCAGATCGTAAAAAACTAATGTCGGCTTTAGAAAAAAAATGTGATTTTAAAAATGTCACAATTCCTACTCTTGAGTCTGTGAATGCTATGTCCGGCAAAGCGGATCTTTTTGCTGATTGGAACGGCATGTTAGCGCATCAAATCTATGAGCTTGAAACACCAGAATTGTATTGGGAAAAACTACCTGATTTGTTTAACTGGTTGTATGGCAACTAGAAAAATCATGTTAAAGAATTTCTTACAGACATATAAAAATTGAGCGGGACATCGGGGACAAGTGGGGCACCCGCAGTATTACTGGGCTTGCGCCGTCCCCAACTTTAATTATTAATGTGGGGCAAAGGGGACAAAAATCCTTACTCGTTATGAAAGCTTTTTATTAAGAAGAATGTAGTACCTTTCTTTGATTCATATTACACCCTCTTTAATTAGAATAGACGTTTGATGGTGGTCATTTCATTTCAGACATATTATTAGAAACTAAGGCTCTTTTTGAAATACCTAATAATTTAGATAAATCCTTATCTGAGAAGCCATGCTTTTGTTTTAACAAATTTAAACAATCTAGATGACTAGTTTCTAAATTGCTCATAAAAACTCCTTATTCATGAAACTAAAATCAATACAATTTATTTTTTTATTCTTCTGATGTGATTAAGTTATTAGACATAAAATCGGGGAAATTAAACAGATATCGCTGAGGTCGCCTCGGCGGCCTCATAATGATAATAAGAATTATTTTAATATAGCAGGCTTAATTTATAAATAACCTTCCTTTTCTAAGATTGCATTTAATAGACGTAAGGTTTTATTTCTTTCAGGATTAATGAAAAAATTAATTATTTCTTGGGGGATTCCTAGTAAATTGGATAAATCACCGACTGAATATCCATGATTTTCTTTTAAATATAATAAACAATTAGAATAACTATCTGTCTTTAAGTCCATTGTATATATCCTAAATTAAAAAATGTGTATTTATGGCGTTACAAAATAATCTTTTGCAGGTGTAATGCATTTAGTAAGCGGTTCGTATGTTAATGAAAATATACATCAATGTAAATAAAATTTTACTATAAAGTAATTTTGTCCTTACTATAAAGTATTTTTTATTTCTGAGAAATAAAATAAGTCCTATAACTTAAAAAGATGTAGGATTTATTTATCTTTTATGTAAAAATGCTACTTTTTTGGATTATTGGCTTCACAATGGAAGAAGAAAGAAACAGTAACGATGTGGACTTAAGTTGTATATTTTTGGCAAAAAACCTCAAAAGGCTTCTTCATGAAAATAGCATCAACGAAAGTATTTTGGCAAAAACATTAAATATCCCTTATAACACAGTTAAAAGACTAACTTCTGGGATAACAACTGACCCCCGCATTTCGACATTGCAATTAATTGCTCAATACTTTGAATTATCAGTTGATCAGCTCCTTGGAAATCTAGATACTGGAAATACTCAAAAAGTTGCAACATCGGTACCATTATTTGATTGGAGTGATATCAGTAACCCTGATTTTTTTAGTAATCTCAATCTCGATACCTGGTCTAATTGGTATCCTATTCCACCAATATCTCAAAGCTCATTTAAGTCTAAAGCTTATGCTATTAAAAGCAGGCCTTCTATGCAGCCTAGATTCCCATTAGGGACTGTGCTCGTAGTTGATCCTGAAGCTGATTATTTTGATGGTGATATTGTATTGGTTAGGATAAAAGATCAAGTTGATATTTCCGTACGTGAAATTGTTATAGATCCCCCTACGCACCAACTATTATCCATAGTAAAAAATTCATCAACTTTAATGTTCGATAAAACACAGCATGAAATTATTGGCGTGATAATGTTAACTATGTTTCAGAGGGTTGTTTTATGATCAGACTTATTAGTTTTATAAAGAATTTATTTTCTGCCTTCAAAGTCTTACAAAATAGAACTGCAAGATATTACTATAAAATTGAAGAGATTGATTTAATTTCAAGGAAAGTCATCTTGTCTTGCAAAGGTAAGGGAGCAAATCTCCTCACAACCATAGAAGATATAGGGCTGGACCAAGCAGTAATTAAATTACTTGCGCCACATCATTCCTCTTGGGTTGGATATTATTTTGGCAAGTATTGGAAAAGTCACAAAATTGATATTAGTCAGTATCTTGGAAATGATGAGTTTACTAAGAAAGATGATCAAGTACATACTTGCCATATTTTAAGCGTGGATCGAAATGGAAATATTTGCTATCAAGATACAAATTTAAATAAATCGTTTCTTATGCATTCTTCTGACTTAGCTAGCGAACATCTTATCTTGAAATTTAGCCCTCTTCAGGCTTTTTATATAGGGTTCATTGCGGGTATACATAGTGAGAAGCAAGACAACAAAAAAAGAGGGGCTGGTAGAAACAGCGAATCAAAACCAAAACTGAAACTTATTAAATGATTATTTGTGACTCACATGCGTGCCCTGACTTAAGTGAAGAGGCAGATTTAAGTCATCTTCATAAATATCTTGAAAGTGGCTATAGTTTTATATCACTCAATGTAGGTTTTCAACCACAATCACTTGAAGCGATAAAGAAAAACTGTATTGCATATAAGCATTTTATAGATTGCAATCCTAAGTATTTTCAATTTGCAAAAGATGTATCAGACATAATATTAGCGAAAGAAAGTAATAAACTTGCCATTTCCTTTGATATAGAAGGACTAAATAAATCAACGTTCAATGATAGCCAATTGAATGTTTTAAGAAGTTTAGGGATCAGACAGATTTCACCTGTATATAACCAAAATAACTTTTTAGGCGGTGGTTGTTTTGACAGGGATCTAGGCTTAACTCAAGAGGGAAAGACATTTGTTAAGCTTATGAACCATTTTGGTATGGTTATTGACTGCTCACATGTTGGTGAAAAAACCGCTTTCGATATTATCGATGCTTCTGAGGATCCGGTTATATTTTCTCATAGCAACCCTAAAGCTATGAATGATCATTCGAGGAATATATCCGACAAGGTTATCATGGGATGCGCTGAGAAGTTGGGTTTAATTTGTATTAATGGTATCAATCTATTTCTTAAAGATAATGTATCCTCTCCTAAAAATATCGCGGATCACATATATTATGTTTGTAATCTTGTTGGATCCGAATTTGTTGGGATTGGTTTGGATTATGTTTTTGATCATGAAAGAACATTAGAGCTTGTAAAAGACAACCCCGATAGCTTTTCTGAGGCTGAACAATATATTAATGTTAAAGTCACTAAACCTGAGGCAATTAAGGAAATATCAAATCACCTGGAAAATCTAGGACTTTCCGAGAAAGATATTAGCAACATTCTGGGGGAAAATTACTTACGTCTAATTAATAGCGTTTGGAGATAATCAATGAGTTATACTGTATTTTCTCCAAGCCAAATGTTTGTATCAAATAGGCATAAATATTTAACATTAATTTCAATGCTATATTTATCTTGTGAGCTTGCATCTCTTGTTTTGTCATATAAGATCGTTAACTATACAATTTTTTTTGGCGCAGCTTCTTCTTTCATTTTTCCAATAACATATACTTGGAATGATTTAATAACAGAAGTATATGGTTTGAAAATCGCATTAAGAACAGTGTTTTTTGTCTTTGTATGTGATTGGTTTTTTATTCTTCTTATCACTATTTCAATAAAAGCCCCTTCTGAATCAGCAACTATTCAAAATTCTTATGATTATGTCTTGGGACACCTATGGCGATCTTTATCTTCAGAAATGTTTGGGGTGCTTATTGGTGCAACAGCTAACAGTTTCATCATGTCCAAATGGAAGAGAATTACTAAGGGAACTGGGTTTTGGTATAGATCTATCATTTCCTCATTAATAGGTGAAATAATAATGTTATGTATATCAGTGCCCTTGGCCCTTTGGGGTATATTGAATTTCCACCAAATTATAAAATTGATGATTTATGCTTTTTCATATAAGTTGGTTTTCGCTGTGCTGATATCAGTCCCAGCAGGCTTTTTATCTTCGATTTTGAAAGAGAAAGAAAATATTAGTCACTTTAATTTTGATGAGTCCTATAACCCATTTAGATAGCCACAGACTCCACAGGTTTTTACTCTACCCCATTTTTCAACCGTTTTCATGCTCGAACTTTCAAAATCATAAGCAATTAGTTCGCCTATTTTGCAAGTAGAGATATTTGTTAATATTTTAATAACTTCATTGCTCATTAACCCTGCTACGATAGATATCATAGGCATTATGGCGACATTAGGGGCAATAGCTGATTGGAATGTTGAATTTGATAATATGTCATTAAATTTAAATGAATCTACAATTTGACTTTTCCAACACTCAAGACAGCCAGAAATTCCTGGGAGCACAGAAAACAGAGTAGCCCACCTGCTGTCTACCCCTCCGCAAATGTATGGTATTTTTGACTCAATACATGCTGTATTAACATAATCCAATATCTTTTCTCTTGGGGTGTCGATAGCAGAAATGAGTATATCTGCCCCATTAACAAGATTTTTTATATCCTCTGAGCAATTTATTTGAGAGTGGTGTTCTACAATATTCAAATCTGGGAATTTTTGGGTAATCCTTTTTTTGGCAGCCGTGGCTTTAAGCGTGCCTATGTCTTCATAGTTATATAAAATTTGTCTATTTAAATTTGATAGCTCGACTTTATCAAAATCTACAATAACAAAGTTAGTAAATCCTAGACAAGCCAAATTGATTAATAGATTTGAACCAACCCCACCTAAACCAAGAATTGCAATTTCTTGCTGGTAGAGTTTGTGTTGAATATCAAATTTGTTTTGATTTAAATGACAGAAAGAACCGAAAAACTCAATATTTTTATCATACCTTGATTGTTCCCTTTTGTGAGTAGCGTCATAACTTTCTAGAAGAAGGTTTTTGTCAAGTAAAGAAATAAGATTATGTACATCATTTGTAGATACACTATGTTTAGTAGAAACAATCTCTGCTATTGAATCAGCTGGACAATCGCCATTGA
This sequence comes from Legionella sp. W05-934-2, assembly GCF_964199965.1. Lineage (NCBI taxonomy): Bacteria > Pseudomonadati > Pseudomonadota > Gammaproteobacteria > Legionellales > Legionellaceae > Legionella > Legionella sp. W05-934-2. The sequence continues at coordinate 17,298 of NZ_CAXMZT010000016.1, forward strand.
GGAGTAAGCTGGTCTCATATATAAACTTACTCTCATCTTTTATTCTAATGGAAATACCAGGTAATCTAAAATAATAGATATAGCCATTTTGCCAAAAATACTCAACAAATGGCTTTATTCTTAAATTCATCAGTGTATTAACTAGTAGGGTACAGCACTACCAGCAAGGCTAACGGGGATAAAGTCAACTTCAAATTCCATATCATGCTCCTTATAAAAAACAAGCATAGTTTATATAAAAAAAATATTATTACAATGAAAAAAACAGTTAATGGGAAGATTTGGGAAATAATATGTGTATTTACAAAATTACCCGATGCAAAAAATTGATATCTGATTATTTCTTAAAGTGTATAGATGTTTAGCCATCCACCATAGTTGTGGCAATCCAACCGTCACAAACGGGATATGAAAGATTTGTGTTAAAACATATCTAATATAACGATATTCATTATATTGTTAAAGTTTTAACACAGATTAATAATATCATCATGTTCATTTTTTTATGTTGTTCATTTTTTTTGAACACGCTATAATTATGAACAAGGCATAAAGGATATTGTGATGAATATAGACAAACTATTATCGATTATAAAGGATAGTTCAAAGCTTCAATGTAAATTTGATGAAAAAAGAAATCAATTAATCCTCCAAACTGAAAAGAATAATAAGCTAATCTATCAGCCTGAATTTGTTGGTAATATCGATAATTCCAATATTGGCGCCATCATTCAATATATGCGACATTTAAATAAAAAAAGCATTTTAATTAGCAACCACATTAGTAAGGTTCTTGCTGAAAATTTGCAAAAAGCAAATATTGAGTACATTGATTTCTCCGGTAATATGTATATAGATTCGCCATCTGTATTTGTGTCTATCAAAGGAGAACCCCCCCAGAAAGTAAATCTACCGGATATAACATCATTTACACTTAGTGTTGCCAGTATAAAACTTATTTTTACATTGCTGGTTATTAAAGACCCGTTAGAGCATAACTATCGTGAGCTGGCCAAAATGAGTGATGTGGCATTAGGTAGTGTTAGCAAAACACTTTTAATGTTAGAAAAGCATGGATATATCGTAGAAAAAAATCGTGGTGAAAAGCATTTGGTTAATAAAGAAAACTTATTAAGTAAATGGTGTATCGGCTATTCTGAAAAATTACGTCCAAAGCTAATAATCAGTAAATTTTCGACAGATAATGTAGCCCAGTTAAAAGAAATAGATCCAGTGGATTTTAATTTTCTTTGGGGAGGAGAAATAGCAGCAACAAAGTTAACTCATTATCTAAGTCCCCAAATAATTACGCTTTATGCAGATGATGCATTACCACAGTTGCAATATAAATGCAGGTTAAAAAAAGATAACAATGGAAACATAGAGCTAATAAAAAAATTCTGGAATTTTGATTCCAGTGAATATAAGGAAAACCATGTGCCATTCATTTTGGTTTATGCCGATTTATTAAGCTCACTCGATGAAAGAACCCAAGAAACAGCGGAAATGGTATATGACAAGTTCATTAGAAAACAAATGGAATAATTTTTCAGATATTGATATTGAATTATTTGCATTAATTAATAAGATTGCTCGTGAGAATGATTGTTCTTATTTTTTAATTGGTGCTAAAGCGAGAGATATGCTCTTAGACTATTTTGATAAAAAGGTGGAACTAAGAAAAACTTTGGATACCGATATTGCTTTATGTTGTAGAAATTGGCAAGAGTTTTATAAAATAAAAAACGCTTTTGTCATTGACAGTGATTTTACTGTCAATGACAAAATTGAACACCGTATCATGTCTACAAAATATGGCTATCTGGATATTGTTCCATTTGGTGAAATAAACGAACATGACTCGAATCTAAAATGGCCACCAGATTATGACATAGAACTCAATTTGATAGGATTTGAAGATACATTTAAGCATGCAATAGATATCACCATTAGGGATATTACTATAAAGGTAGCCTCTCCATTAGGGTTCGCTCTTCTGAAGCTATTTGCTTGGGTTGACCGAAGAGCTCAAAAAGACGCTAGTGACTTTGCTTATTTTATTGCCAACTATTTTGATTTGGGCAATGAAAATAGGCTTTATGAAGAGAATCAGGATCTTTTAGGTGAAAATTTTGACTATACGCTGAGTGGATGTCGTCTTTTAGGTCGTGATCTTAAAGGTTTATCCAAAGAGACATGCGGTCATCTAAAGGATTTTTTTGATAGTGCCGAATTAACAGATGGACTAGCATTAGCTATTTCTAGGGCTCAATATAATTATCAGGAAGCAAGTCGTATGTTGCAAATGATTAAACAGGGATTCTTAGACTAAGTTTCATATTATGATTTTACGTGCTTTTGTAAAGAAAAGTGGAGCAAAAAGTTTTTACGCCAATAGCAAAATCCTGATGTTCATTTTTTTATGTTGTTCATTTTTGTTGAACGCAATATGTTTATGAACAAAGTAAGTGTGGGCTTGGATGTATATAGACAAATCATTCATCCAAGCAACTGGATAAAAACTTACAAAAAGGAATAATATCCTGCTGAACGCTGGCTTGCTCTAACGCTTCCATATATTCATTTCTTCTATCAACTGGAATAATCGTCCAAGGGTAATGACCAGTAGCCATCATCACATTCATTAGAAAGCGACCAATTCGACCATTTCCATCAGGGTATGGGTGAATATATACAAAAAAGAAATGGCCAAGCACAATTCTAACGGCAGGATCATTTTCCTGGCTTACTAACTGAAAGAATTCCTCCATTAATTCGCTAACAATTTGTGCTCTGGCCGGAATATGTTTTGATTGACGGATATATACAGGGTTTCTTCTATATCCAGCAAGATCGGTTGGTTTTAATAGACCTGCTACAACACTGGGCTGAAACAGTTCTCGATACCAGCTTCCATGATCTTTTTGTATGACTGTTCCCGGGTTTTTTCCACCCAGTACTTTAATCAGACTTTTTTCAACCGCTTGAAAAGCCTGCCAATATCCTCTTGCAGCTAGTGCATTGCGTTGGTTTCTATCATCTTCAAATGCATCAGGATTCCACTGACCGGAGCGTACTTTTTCAATGAGTTCTGCACTGACCTGATAGCCTTCAATGGACAATGAATGATAAGCATCATTGGTGTAGCTTTCTTCAACGGATTCTATATATTTTTCAGTGTTGATAATCTGGTGCTTTGGCTTTGGGAAATAATCGATGATAGGTTGCCGCATTTCATGCCACATCACTTCTAATCGACTACGATACGAAGGCTTATCTGATTTAGAAAAATTGATGGGAGCTTCTGTTGCAAAAGGATCTTCTTCTCGTATAAGATAGCCTGCGCTTTCCATGGTCTGTTTAATATCTTCTGCAATCTGCTCTTTGCCAATATTTTTAAAGGCACCACAAAATCTACCAGCAATCTTTGAATGCCCTTCTTCGAGTAGATAATGGAGTAAATCAGATGCATTACTGAACATTGAAAGAGCGGCTCTGGCTTCAATCGGGTATTGATTAAAAAATTTTGGAGATGAATAAATTAAAGCAGGCGTTAAAGCATATAATCTCAAGCCATCTTTAACTTCAATATCTTTCGATGCTGGCAAATGTAACTTGTGTTGAAATAGAGAAGTTTGATGAGGTAATTCCATTCTTGTGTTCGTTCCCTTAGGCGATCGTACCAATAATTGTTTGGGAACAGTCCAGTTTTCAGCATGTAATAGTAAAGATTGCTCGGGTGATAGACACCATTGATTTTTATAACGCTCATTTAAATAAGAAGCGCAGAAATGCCAAAATGAGGCATACCAAGCAGTACTATCTCCCTGCCGTTCATCTGGTTTTGATGGGATATACCAACCTTTGACCACCTCTTGTATAAAACCATTGGCTTGCAATCTTTCTCGGTGTGTTCTGCTAAGCTGTTTTGATTGTATGGCATAATGACCATTTTGTTGTAATACTCTTAATAAATTGAGAGATTCAGCTAGTTTTTCAGATGGTTTCATAGTATTTTCCACGGTTATAATCCTGCTATATTTTTAGTATATCATGTTGTGCAATTTTTAGTATATTATGTTGTTTACTTTTTATGGTATTATGTCGTTCTATTTTTAGTGTATTAAGTTTATAAAAGTTCATAAAGAGATATGAAGAAACTGGAGGGACATCGGGGACAAATGGGGCACCCGCGTCATCACTGGGCTTTCGCTGCCCCAACCCTGTTTTACATTAGTGGGACGCATGGGACACATTCATTTTTGAACGACTTTCAGTATCAATCGATATCATTCGATAACACTGCTTTGAAATCGATCTTTTTCCCTTGACAATCTTTGAAAGAATGCGCGATACTTTTTTCAAGCTTGATGTATAAGCTTTCATTGCCAACAATGGCTAATGAGTTTGAAACAAATATCAATTTCTTGTCCAGATTAAGGTGGATAGGCAATTGACTAGATTTGCAAGGATGCGACTGGTCAGCATTATGCTGAATTTAAATCAATTGCGGAGTATCCTATGCCCTCACAAAATAATTCTCGTCTACATCTATTAAACGAATTCGAATCAGCACCACATTCCACGCTATTCAATCAACAAACCATTGCAGCCGTTTTAAGCTGTTCCACTCAGTTACTTGAGCGTAATCGTTGGGCTGGTGGTGGCGTCCCCTATTTGAAAATTGGTCGCAAGGTTTTATACCGTAAAAGTGATGTCCTTAATTTTCTCCAACAACAAAAAATTTATCAATCAACCAGTGACGAAGGTCAGTCGCAGCAGGTTGAGAGCGCATAATTTTTATCATTTTAAATTGGCCGGGATGATTTGCTTTCATTTCATTCCGCTGTAATGAATGTTGTCTGGAGAACGATGTATGTCACAAAATCACGTTATTGAATTACCCAATGGGCCAAAGAAGCGACCAATTTCATGCGATTACGCCGGTGGTCGGTTCCGGTTAACGGATGAAGGGTTAACTTTTATCGGTATTGATAAGGATGACAACCCATTGCCACCTCGATGGATATGCTCACCGTTGTATGTCGTTGCAAAAACACGAGATGCTCAAAGTGGTGAATGGGGTCGCTTGCTGGAATGGCAGGACGATGATGGCATAACCCACCAGTGGGCGATGCCATTGTCATTGCTACAAGGTGATTCCTCTGATGTAAGACGAGAGCTGGCAAGGCTTGGGTTGAGTATTTCGCCCAATAGATCTGCACGCGATCTGCTTACTTCTTATTTACAGGTTTTTCCTGTCGAAGCGCGAGCCCGTTGTGTTGAAAAACTTGGTTGGTATGAAGATATCTTTGTCACAGCAGGCCAATGTATTGGCCAGTCAACAGAGAAGATTGTATTTCAGAATACCAATGCCATTGAACCTGCTTTATCGTCTAAAGGGAGTGTCGATGAATGGAGAAATTCAATAAGTCGATTGGCTGCTGGAAATTCAAGATTGGTTTTTGCCATATCAACAGCACTTGCACCAACACTTGCAAAGCTTGTTGGTGAAGATTCAGGCGGTTTCCATTTCAGAGGCGCATCGTCATCGGGTAAAAGCACCGCACTGAAAGTGGCCGCTTCTGTTTGGGGCAATCCACAATCTTATTGCCGTTTATGGCGTAGCACCACTAATGGTCTTGAAGGACTGGCGGCATTGCATAATGATGGCTTGCTTATTCTTGATGAACTCAGCCAAATGGATTCCAGAGAAGCAGGCGAGGCTGCTTATTTACTGGCAAATGGTCAGGGTAAAACACGCGCCTCCCGTAGTGGTAGCGTCAGAAAATCTTCGCGATGGTCTTTGTTTTTCCTCTCGGCTGGGGAAGAGTCTTTGACCGCGCTCATGGCAAAAACAGGCCAGCGCAGTAATGCTGGGCAGGAAATTCGACTTGCGGATATTGAAGCGGATGCTGGTTGTGAGATGGGACTATTTGAAACAATTCATGATCAATTAAGTCCTGCCAGCATGGCCTTATCCTTAAAGCAATATACTAACCAATATTATGGAGCCATAGGTTTGGAGTGGCTCAATCAAGTCGTTACCCACCGACAGAGAATAGCCAAATTTGTTACTGACACTATTCAAAATTTTGTTGATGCTGTGATTCAGCCCAACGCAACAGGTCAGATAATCCGAGTTGCCAGACGCTTTGCGCTGGTTGCTGTTGCTGGTGAGTTGGCCAGTCGTTTTGGTTTGACTGGCTGGGATGAAGGTGAATCATTCACCGCTGCACAGAAATGTTTTACTGCATGGCTGGAAGCTTTTGGTGCCGATGGTAATCGTGAAGATCGCGCCATCATGGCACAAGTGAGAGCCTTTTTTGAATCTCATGGTGCCAGCCGCTTTGACAGTGCCAACCATCCCAACAATGAAAAAATTATTAACCGTGCTGGTTTTTTTCAAACCGATAGCGAAGGACTTCGAATTTATATGGTGTTAACCGAAGTATATAAAAACGAACTTTGCAAAGGCTTCGATCAACGGATGGTGACCAAAACCTTATTACAAGCTGGTTGGTTGAAACCCGCGCCTGATGGCAATACCTCACACAAACCAAGAATTAAAGGTGTGGGGACGCCAAGGTTGTATGTTTTCACCAGTAAAATTTGGGGAGGGGAATAAAATTTGCTATGCAAAACAGAAAATTTTGGTTATTTACGTTGAGCACCGAAGGTGCGAATAAGACTCGTGAAGTTTGGCAACCAGCTTGCTGGTTAGCTAACTTCACCTATCTTGCCCTGTATTTTGAAATTTATTTTGGAACCCCCTTTGGGTTATTTTAAGGTTCTTTTTGGAGCTTAAACGATTATTAACGAAAATAATCAAAAATAAACGAGAATAAATAAAAAAGAGCTGATAAATAACCAAAAAGGACTTTGAGAGGAAGAAAAAGAGACCAAAATAAATAAAAAAAAATAATAAACACCAAAGGACTGACCAACCATTATTACAGAGAGTAGATTATGAAAAATTCCTTAATAGAAAGTATGATGGCTGCTGATAAAAATCAGCGAAAAACGCCAGCAAGAAAAAATAAAGTAGAATTTTTAGCCTTAAAAGATGACATATCCGAAGCTTTAGAAAAAGGCTGGCCTATGACTGCCATATGGGAAACGCTTCGGGATGAGGGAAGCTTCACTGCAAGTTACAATACGTTCCGGTTATACATATTAGAATATCTTAACGGTCAAAAGCCCGGGTATTCGCAAAAGGACAGCCCATCCCCTAAGCCCAAAAAATTGTTTAATAAGAATGCAGTGGAGAAAAGTAACGCCACAAAGGAAATCAAGGGCTTTACTTATAATCCTATCCCTAATATTGATGAGCTGCTTTGATTGCATGGATTTTATCATCAAATATGTCCCATATGCCCCATCTTGAATTTTAAGGTGGGGGACACTTTTAGACCAGCAATGACGCGGTTGCCCCAATAGTCCCATTTGTCCCTGTGGTTTTTGATAACTTTGTAATGGCATGAGTTATTTTCTCGTTGTGTTTTTTTGTTCAAACGCGTTGAGCGCTTCTAAACAATAGTGCTGAATATGTTGATTTTACTAGAGAAAATTAAGGATGGTTTTTTGCGTCACTGTACATGAATTTCAGTACCGATGAAGAGTAGGAGTTGAGTTATAAATGATTTATTAAGGTATAAATTACCATTCTTTGTTTGCATATTGGTTACTTACTAGGATATTAGAAAATTTGCCAGATTGATGTTTTTTCTTCAGCAAGTTGTATTCATTAACTACTCTTTGAGCTAATGGTATTTTTGAGATAGATGTTCCATCTTTGTAAATTTCGATATCACATCCCAACTTGGTTTTATTATTTGGTGTCATTTTTTCAATTGCTTCAGTGAAAATTTTGATATTATCTCGTAGCTTTTCATCAACAATCACTCTTATTGATTTGTGAAGCTCCCATATCATATCAATATAATTTCTAATCAAAAGTGTGAGATTGGCTTTATCAGAATTTATATAATTCTTAAATCTATCAATATCTGATTTTCTTTTTGCTTTCTGACTATGGCTTCCATAATTCATAAAATTATGATCGTTAGTGATAGAGGATATGGTTATAAATGGTTTTACTGTGCAGTTTCGCATCCCTCCCTCTTGTGGTTTCTTTGTCCAAAAATTATCAATCGATATTGAATGGGTTGGAAATCCATAATGTTGCGTATAGTTGCGTAGCTGCTCCATGAATCTAAATTCATCATTTTTAATTTTCTTTTTTTCTTTATCAAAAGCGTTATCAGATGTGATAGTCTTTATTCGTAAATTACCATACTGCATATAGTTATAAGCTATTGCTAAAATATTTGAAGCATACTTATTAATATCTATTCTTATTTCACTTATAGCTTTCCCATCTAGTCTAGTATGAATAGAATCGAAAGATTTATTTAGCAAATATTTTTCAAAATCAATGAAGTTTGATAACACTAAATCTATTGACTCTTCAAATAATAAGCCTGATATACAAACCTCATATGCATTCTTTAATGAGGAAAAATAGGATCCATCAATTTCCTTTACTGAACTTGATGATTTTAAATAATATTTCATATCATCACCTTATATCATGTTCACTGATATCAATAAAAGCAAAATTATAGTGTTGTCTGATCTGGTGCTCATCGGAATAAATCTCAGCTTAAGAATATATAGTTAAGTAAGTGATTTACTAATTATCAATAGTAATATGCTAGCTACTGTACCAATTAACCAGCATATTGTGGCAGTGTTCTCAAAGTATAAAGGCCATTGATTCTTGGGCGGATTTTGAATATTGTCTATATACTCTCTACCTGTAATATTATTGTTTTGGTATGCCTATATATTTCACTTCCGAGTTATCTGCCAGATAAAAAAACTTGTTTCTTTCTAGTAAAATTGATAAATAGATTGAGACAATTCCTAAGAAGTACGCGGTTGCGGAAAATATAGATATTGCTAATTGGCAACCGCTAAATTTGAATACAAAGGAGATAAGAAGAACGAGTCCTCCTGTATTCAAAGCAAATAACCAGTTAATTATTGTTTTATTCGCTTCTTGAAATATCTTACCATAATATTGTGTTATGCCTTGATAATATTTATTTACCTCAAAGTCATATATAGGTTCTATTTCATTACGGTTTTTATTATATGGATCATCACTCATAACGCATTATCCTTAGGGCATCCATTCTGTATAAAATTATAGCAGGTAAATTATTACCGTTTTGAGAAACAAACCGTGAGCAAATCATTGTATCTATATAATTGATATCGATAAAATCTAAGAATGTCCCATATGCCCCACACTGATAAATTAAGTTGGGGACGCTGGTAGCCCTGTAATGGTGCGGGTGACCCACTTGTCCCACTTGTCCCTCTCATTTTTTATAAGTCTGCAAAAAATCTATTATTTTGTTGGGTAATGATAGGTTGCTTTCCCCGTTTGCTTGCTGGGAATCGCGGTGATGTAGGGAAACATTGAAGTTATATGTGTAGAGTTTTACCTTAAGAGGTATAATCCCAATAATCATTTACATTTCTAATAAACAATTCATTAGCAAATTCTGGGTTATATGTGTCTTCAATTGTATTACCACAATAAATGCAAATATTTTCATAACTGAGAAAAGTGCCAAGGTGACATTTTGGACATTGGCTTAAGGGTACTACTCCACCTTTCGCACCTGCTTTCATAATTTCATATGCATAATATTTTTCTAAGACTTCTTCTATAATCTGAGAGAAATCAAAAGTATTATTACATTTCACGCATTTCATGTTTACATCGATATTTTTATTGAAATTATGAGTTATTGGTTCAATCAAATCTGATTGACAATTAGGACACTCAATTGATGAGAAAAAATCCAAAATGACAGCGTTAGCATTTTTGTCATGATTTTCTTGTTCTATTGGAAAAATCCTCCTTGAGATATTGTTATAATCTAAATTTTTCCATCTATTCATACAATCATTTTTTAGTTTGGTATATGTCTCCGATGGTTAATGGTAATAGTCCGAACCACGCACATTAGCATGGACTCCTAAGTTGAACTCAGTTGGTTCTTGGTAAAGCTGTGTATCCATCCCATTTTCTAAAATAGAAGCAATGCTTCTTCTTGAGCGTGCACCACTTTTCCAGCCATAAGCACAGGCGGCTTCTAATCGTTGTTTGCCATAACGTTTGGCTAAATTTAAAAGACCAAGGCAGGCGCGATAAGCTTGCTCAGGATGAGGCTTGCTATTTAGCAAGTATTCGGTGATATGAAGGGTATAAGGGCCAATATCTTTGGCCCAGTTCAAAAACCGTCCTGGGGTCCAGCTCATGTGCTTTTGATGGCGAGTTGGCATGTGCTCTTTTATAGTTGAGTGCCCGCCTTTTCTTTGAGATATGGCATGCTGAGCAATACACTTACCTTGCCGATAACAAACAAGATGCGTATTGCTATACCACAGGTCAATATGCTCTTTGCAATATTGGTAAGGCACACTGTAGTAATGACCATCAAGCTCAACATGGTAGTCAATATTGACCCTGGCCTTTTTATAGCGTCTATATTCATAACGTTGTTGTGGCAGTGGTCGCATTGCTGGTCTATCAATTGATTCAAATACACAGCGCCTTGAACCAGGCATTTTTTGAAATGGCTTGTTGTTTAGGACATCGAGCAGTTTTTTTATTTCAGCATTTAGCTCGCCGAGCCCAACAAAAGTATGATTTCTAAGGCGAGCTAATATCCAGCGCTGAACCAGTTGTACACCACACTCAACTTTTGCTTTATCTTTGGGGCGGTAAGGTCTTGCCGGTAGGACAGCTGTATTATAATGAGCAATAAATTCGTTATATACCGGGTTGGCATCTGGTTCATAGCGACAACTTTTATGGATGGCTGATTTTAAATTATCTGGCACAACCAGTGCTGGAACACAGCCAAAATACTCAAACATTCTGACTTGGGCATCAATCCAATCTGGTAACTGTTGCGACCAACTTGCATAAGCAAAACTGAAGTTCGAAGCGCCCAGCACACCAATGAAAATTTCAGCACTTCGGATTTCACCCGTTTCCGGGTCAATCACATCAACCGTTTGTCCGCTATAATCAACAAACACCTTATCACCTGCTTTATGCGTTTGGCGCATCGAACGAGGTTGTTTGGCTTTCCACTGTCGATAATGAAAACAAAATCGAGAATAGCTTAAAGTGAGTGGATTATCCTGGCTATATTCTTCCCATAAAAGCTGCATGGTAACACCTTTTCGCTTCATCTCTTGATGGATATAGGCAAAATCAATTGAATCAACAGGCCGAGGAGATGACGCTCTTTTTGATAACGAGGGCTGGCATTTTAATAGCTCGGCTAACGTGCCTTCATCCATGCCTAGTAATGCCTCATCACTTAAGTCCAAAGACTTGAAGCGATTAACATACTTACTAACAACCCCAACAGATAGACTTAAACTGCTGGCAATCTTACGAATACTTAGTCTGGCATCAATGCTAAGCCTGACCAATTCTTTGAGTTTACGCATACTGACTCCTTTAACTGGCATCGTCTCTCCCTGGTAGTGGTCAAAACGATAGTTTAACAAGGGTTAATACCAGAAAAATCAGTCAGTTAAGAAATGTTGGCGCATCGTGAACACCGATTATCGCATCGTGAACACCGATTGCCGCTAATCAGCTAATAGTGTTCACGTTCAGGCGATAATTGGTGTTCACGATCAAACGACAATCACTGTTCACGTTCCGCGACAATCGGTGTTCACGATGGGCGATAATACGCATCAATATAGATGTTTCCAGAGTTTCTTTTGGGAATTGCGTAAAGTGATGTTCTATTTCATTTCTTATTTTAGATAATTCAACTAGCTCATTTAGATGATCTTTGATACTAAGGTTTAATAAACGATAGCGGTTCTCCATATCATCTAACCCAATGGTTTTTACCCCTTTACTTTTGACAACTATATTTTCATTAATTATTGCAAACGCATGTTGTTTTTTAATTAAGGTATCACCAAAATTTTTAGGGGAACGTATTTTTAATTCAGCTTTTAAAAGAAGTAAAATCCCTGCATATATATTCCTTATAGCAGTTAGAACTCTTCGCTTATCTTGATTGATCAAAAAATAATCTTCAAAGCCTAATTGGATTAGATCAATAGCATTTTTTTGCAAAAGGTCGTTCATATTAATTTGAATTGATGGATTCTATTTTTTAGTATAGGCATAAATTAAAAATTTCATATTAGTGAGTAATCTTAGAAAAAGTGCTATGTGCGTATTATCGAAAAGGTGAACACCTCTCATTGGGATATTTTTCCGATGGTGTAATTATGTAAATTATCCTCTTTGGGGCTTTCATATCAGTATATATCTATCAAAATTGCTATACTGATATTCAGGTTAATAATGAATAAAGAACTAATTAAAATGGAATATAAAGTAAGTAGTACTTCTTGTTCATCAGCTACTATCAATGATATTGAACTAAATAGAACAAGGACAACAAGGAAAATATTGCGCCCCACTATCATTAATAATGCTAAAGATAAAAATGCTTGTGTTAAGTTTGATATTATTCACCAGCGTATAAAAAATGGTGTATTCGAAGATATTTCAGCAAAAAAATTATCAGAATATCAAAGTAATGAAATAGGTAAGCTTAGCCTAGATAGTCAGCAGGTTTTATCATTATTTAAACATCTTTGCAATTTATTTAATATATATGCTTTGCATCAAATAAAAAATAAAATAATAAGAAAGCAAACCCTACCCCAATAAGAAAAGTCGATGATGTTAAATTTCTCTTTACAAAACCAAAATAATGCTCCTTCAGCAAAAGCTAGTTGTCTTAGGATATTAGAGAGTTGTGACGAATAGAAATCAATCTCCTCATACCCACGACTAATAAACTGCTCGATTTCTTTCTTACTTCCATTTTCGTTATTTATAGAAATGTTTTTCTCTTCCATCATATTTTGGTCCAGGTTTAAATATTATATTAAGAACTCTATTCTCAATTTGTTCCTTATCCTGCGATTGGCTTTGGAATAGATCGTTAACATAAGCATCAGGAACTTTTTTTATTACGGTCTTTCTATTTGCTTTTATTGTTACAGTATAATTATCTTCATTCCTTTCTACAGAAAATTTATAATTCTTTTCATTAGAGTTAGCTTTTAAAAAGTCTTTAAGGTTTTCAGAGAAGTCCATTTCACTAAAGTTTGTAACTTTATCTTTTGGTCTTTGATAATTGTCTGGTAATGAGTGAGAGTTAAAAGATAAAAAGGTAAGAGTTATGATTAATAATGAAGTTATATATCTCATCTAAAATCCTTGAACTTTATTTATTCCTTATCATTACAAATTATAGGCCAAAATAGCTTAACATAATAAGCAGTGTTACGGATAAACGAATTTCTCGAGATTTTTAAAAAAATTGTAAGTAGTGATATCTATTGGTAGGCCAACAAAAACTTTGGAACAACAGAATATGAAATATAAGTTTAAGGATTAGCTTGTTCACTTAAGTCCAAACTTCGACACATGTTCGACACGCTAAATTTGAAGTTTTGATGAATCGGCAGAAAAGCCTTGTGGAAAGTGGCTCCCCGGGCCGGGCTCGAACCAGCGACCCAATGATTAACAGTCATTTGCTCTACCGACTGAGCTACCGGGGAAGACAGGCGAAATGTTATCGAGATTTCGCCTGAAGGTCAAGGGGAATCCCTGTTTTTTTTAGACCAAGCAGAATTCCGCTAAGCGGTCGCAGGCCTTGCGTAAATTTTCCATGCTGGTGGCAAACGATAAGCGGATGCAGCCGGGCGTTCCAAAGGCAGACCCTGGGACTAAAGCGATGCCGGTTTTGTGGAGCAGTTGCTCTGAAAACGCTAAATCATCGGCAAATCCTTTGGCATCAATAATTTGTTGAACGGATGGGAATAAATAAAACGTGCCATCCGCAGGAACGACATGTATTCCGTCGATTTTTGATAATCGATCAGTGAGATAATCGTGCCGCTCTTTAAAGGCTTTCACCATCATGGCAACACTATCTTGAGGCCCACTCAATGCTTCCAACGCCGCTCTTTGAGCAATGGAGCAGGGATTGGATGTGGATTGCGATTGAATCGTATTCATTGCCTTAATTATTTTGGCAGGCCCGGCTGTATAGCCAATGCGCCAACCTGTCATAGAATAGGCCTTGGATACCCCATTTAATACCACCGTTCTTTCTTTTAATTCAGGGCAGACATTTAATATATTAACAAATGGTTGAGACCAAATAATATGCTCATACATATCGTCGGTGGCGACAATAACATGTGGGTGTTTTAATAACACTTTTGCCAATGCTTTTAGCTCATCAGCGCTATAAGCTACCCCAGACGGATTCGATGGGCTATTGAAAAACATCAGCCGTGTTTTCGGTGTAATCGCTTTTTCTAATTGTTCAGGCGTAATTTTGAACCGGGCTTCAGCGTTTGCACTGACAATAACGGGCTTTCCGCCTGCTAGTAATACCATATCAGGATAGGAAACCCAATAAGGCGCAGGGATAATGACTTCATCACCATCATTGAGTAATGCTTGGCAAAGGTTATAGCAGCTTTGCTTGCCACCAACTGAGACAATGACTTCATTGAGTTCATAGTCTAATTGGTTGTCTCGCTTAAATTTATTAATAATGGCTTTTTTAAGATCAACAATGCCATCGACTGGTGTATACTTAGTAAAACCTGCTTCGATAGCAGCGATGGCTGCACGTTTAATGTTATCTGGCGTATCAAAGTCGGGTTCTCCTGTCCCTAAACCAATGATATCATGGCCTTCTGCTTTGAGTTTGGCTGCCGTTGCTGCAACGGCTAATGTTGGGGAAGGCTTCACCTGTTGAACCCGATTTGCCAAGGTAAAATCCATACGGATGCTCCTTATTGTTTGAGTGTGTTATGAAACAAATATTTACCATCAATTCCAATTACCAACCGGCGGGCGATCAACCCACCGCGATTGCATCCCTGGTCGAAGGCCTTGAAAGTGGCCTTGCTAGACAGATTTTACTCGGTGTAACCGGTTCTGGCAAAACTTTTAGTATTGCCCATGTCATTCAGCAGGTAAAACGACCCACATTAATCATGGCCCCTAATAAAACATTGGCTGCTCAGTTGTATGGTGAATTTAAATCTTTCTTCCCTGATAATGCGGTTGAATATTTTGTGTCTTATTATGATTACTATCAACCGGAAGCGTATGTTCCTTCCTCGGACACCTATATCGCCAAAGATTCCTCCATTAACGAACACATTGAACAAATGCGTTTATCGGCGACTAAAGCGATGATCGAACGGCGTGATGCCATTATTGTTTCTACCGTTTCAGCCATCTATGGCTTGGGGGATCCCGATTCGTATTTGAAAATGATCTTGCATGTATCGCGAGGCGAACGGACCGATCAACGCCAGATTGTTAAACGATTAGCAGAAATGCAGTATATTCGAAGCCCAACCTCGCTCGAGCGAGGACAGTTTCGTGTGCATGGCGATGTGATTGATATCTTCCCCGCTGATTCCGATAAAGAAGCGGTTCGAATTGAGCTATTTGATGATGAAGTAGAGAATATAAACCGCTTTGATCCGCTCACAGGTGAGGTGTTGCAAAAGCTTCCCCGTGTGACAGTTTTCCCCAAAACCCACTATGTCACCCCAAGGGAGCGTATTTTGCAAACGGTTGACTTGGTAAAAGAAGAGCTCAAAGACCGATTAAAATTTTATGAAAGCGAAAAAAAATTATTGGAAGCCGAACGATTAAAGCAGCGAACCGAGTTTGATATTGAGATGATGTTGGAGTTGGGTTATTGCTCCGGAATTGAAAACTATTCACGCTACCTATCCGGACGCAATCAAGGGGAGCCACCACCGACGTTATTTGATTATTTACCATCGGACGCATTGCTTGTCATCGATGAGTCGCATGTCACCGTGCCCCAAATTGGTGGCATGTATCGCGGGGATCGTGCCCGGAAAGAGACATTAGTGAATTATGGCTTTCGCTTGCCGTCTGCTTTGGATAACCGTCCTTTACGCTTTGAAGAATTTACCGATCGATCCCCACAAACCATCTATGTGTCTGCAACACCGGGTCCCTATGAAATGGAACATACCGATAACACGGCCGAGCAAGTCGTCAGACCAACGGGCTTGATTGACCCAACCGTGATCATTCGACCGGCTAAAAATCAAGTCGACGATTTAATGTCAGAAATCAACAAAGTGGTCGCTGACGATGAACGAGTGCTGGTGACAACGCTGACAAAACGAATGGCCGAAGATCTCACCGAATATCTGAATGAACATGATATTAAAGTCCGCTATTTGCACTCCGATATTGATACGGTCGAGCGGGTGGAAATTATTCGCGATCTGCGCTTAGGGAAATTCGATGTGTTGGTGGGGATTAACTTGCTTCGAGAAGGCTTAGACATGCCGGAAGTGGCATTAGTCGCCATATTAGACGCCGATAAAGAAGGCTTTTTACGTTCAGAACGCTCGCTTATTCAGACCGTTGGACGAGCGGCAAGGAATTTAAATGGGCGTGCCATCATGTATGCCGAGAACATAACCGGTTCGATGCAAAGGGCCATTCAGGAGACGGAGCGTCGCCGGGAAAAGCAAATCAAATTTAACCAAATTCATGGGATAACCCCCATGGGGATCAAAAAGAAAGTCGCCGATATCCTCGAAGGGGCCTATTTCGAACAAAGCCAGAAAAAAGTGGCTGAGCCCAAAGCCCCTTACAAAGCCATGTCACCGCAAAAACTGGTCGAAAAAATTGCTAAATTGGAAAAACAAATGCACCAATTTGCCCAAAACATGGAATTTGAAGAAGCCGCTAAAGTTCGCGACAAGTTGCTTGATTTAAAAGAGCAACTTAAAAAGACGGGATAAAGTTTGCGAGGGTACCATCTGTTTTACCCATGTCCGGCTCGATTAGGTCTTTCTGGATAGAAAGCTCACCGGGCCGGTGGGGTGGTCTTACAGGGAGGCACGGATGATTGGCATCATCGATAATTCAACACAATCTTGCCGCGGGATTGACAACTTTCGAGTAATTCATGCGCTCTTTCAATATTGGCAACGGATACATCCCCAAACGACTCATTCATCGTTGTATGAATTAATTGCTTATCAATCAGATCGGCAATTTTCGTTAAAATATCATGCTGCTTTATCATATCGGCTGTTTGATACATCGAACGAGTGAACATAAATTCCATATGCACGGCCGCACTTTTACTCTTAAATGCCAGCAAATCAAATTGCTTTGGTTCATCAATGAAGATGAGTTGACCTTGTGGGGCAAGGATATCGACATATTGCTTAAAATAGTCGTCTGTGTGTGTAAGGCTAAAAATGACATCAACGTGTTTGATGTTTAGTTTTTGTAATTGCGGATTGAAATCCATGGTGTGATTAATCAAATGATCCGAGCCCAGCTGTTTAATCCACCCTTTGGATTCTTCTCGGCCATACGTCGCGATAATGGTGCAGTGGGTTAGTTTTTTTAATAATTGGAGGGTAATTGAGCCAACGCCACCCGCAGCACCCGTCACTAAAACAGTTTGGTTGGATTCAGCCGATAGTTTTAGCCTGTCAAAAATCATTTCCCAAGCGGTTAAGCTTGTTAGCGGTAGAGCGGCGGCTTGTTCAAAGTTAAGTGATTTTGGCGCTAATCCCACGATCCGCTCATCCACCAACTGGCTTTGTGCATAACTGCCAGGTCGGGTCAAATCACCGGCATAAAAAACTTTATCACCGGGCTTAAATAATGTCACTTTTTCACCGACAGCTTTCACAGTCCCGGATGCATCAAAACCAAAGGTGTCATTGGCATATTTACCCATTTCCAATAAACGCTTCACCTTATAATCGACGGGATTAATGGAAATCGCAGAAATATCCACTAGCAAGTCATGCCCTGTGGCACGGGGTGTTTCTTTTTCAATTGACTCAAAACCAAATTGACCATTGGGGTGCTGCTTATAGACGATTGCTTTCATAGAGATACCTTTTTATTTTCAACCTTGAGGGTAGTATGGGACATTTTATATTCAAAATAAATGGTATAAAATAATAAATACTTTCAAAAAATATTTGAAAAAATGAATACTAATGATATTGAATTATTTTTAGACATTGCCCACTATGAATCCATCACGGATGCGGCAAGAAAAAGGGGCATATCCGCTGCTAATGCCAGTGCGGCATTGCAACGCTTGGAAAAGCAATTAAATGCACAGCTATTCATCCGTAGCACGCGCCATTTACGATTAACCATTCATGGTAAGTGCTTTTTGCCTCATGCAGAACAAATGATTAACTCACTGCAACAAAGTAAACAAGCATTTGAACAAGCAGGCAGTTTAAAGGGACAATTAAGGATCACAGCACCGTCAGATTTTGGCCGTCATATCTTACGATTTTGGTTAGATGACTATTTAGAAAAGCATCCTTTAATCGCCTGTCATTTAGTGTTAACCGATAACCTCAGCAATTTATATGAAGACGACATTGATGTGGCGATTCGATATGGATTATCGGCGGAACCGGATTTTATTGTCAGTCCCTTAATAAAACCCATACACCGCATCATTTGTGCCTCACCAAAATACCTTGCCAATCATGGTCAAATAGAATCCATTAGTGATTTAAAATCCCATAGGGTGCTTCTTCTCACCATCAACAACCAACTGGAAGAATGCTGGACGCTTTATCAAGGTGAGCGGGTAGAAAAAGTGAAACTATCCAGCCAATACAACAGCAACGATGCGGAAGTGATTCGACAGTGGGCATTGCAAGGAAAAGGGTTGGTATTAAAGGCGAATTTAGATGTGATTAAAGATATTGAAGCGGGGCGATTGGTTCGCGTGTTGCCTGAATACCAAGGGGCGCAAACGGCTCTGTCATTCATTACCCTAGAGCGCCCCTCTAATAACGCTATCATTCTTAGCTTGAAGCAATTTTTACAACAAAAAGCGCAAACTATATATCTCCATTGTTAGGCTAATTCTACTTTCAGCGTATGACCAGTAGGCACCTCATCGTCGATGTGTTTTTTAATGAAAGGGTATAGTGGACTTGATTTTTATTACCTTCTCTTTAATATAAAAAGCTGGAATGAACCCTGGTTGTAAGCAGCTTTTACAACAATCATCTAGCCGCACGGATTGTCGGTTGAATTAATAGCTGCTCTATTCGTTCAACTTTTAGCGCTTTTTGTAAATGAGGAAAACAATCACTAATTTGGATTAGCGCTTCTTGCCGAAGTTCTCCGGCTAATTCTTTCCCTTGATCTTTCTTATCAAACACTTTGATGTCGCCTTTGCTATCAAAGCAAACTTGATAATTCTTATTTTCAAATCCCATCTTATTGACTGGTTGTAGAAGACCAAATTGCAATGACTCACCCTCATTAAGCCTTGTTCCTTGATTCAGTTTATATTTTGCTAGGATTTCTCTAATATCAACAGGGTTGTTTTTGCTTTCAGGATCAAGGTGTGACAATGTTTCATGAAGATGTTTTAAATGACCTTCAACCAATGTAAACAAGTCGCCGCGAGCCATTTCGTGAACAATGTGTTCAGCGGCTTGTTTCTTTTCGTGCTTGCTACGGATCTGTTGCCCACCATCAATATTCCTATCATTATATGCTTGTATAATAACCAGCTGATTGTTATTTAGTTGAGCTGAATAATTTCCAACGTTGAGTGTAGCCTCATCAGCACCTTCTGCTTGCGTATGAGATATTAATTTTTTAAGTAAATACTCGCAGGTATTGGTCATCATGGTGTATTTTATTTTAAACAATTGCCCCTGGATGTTTTGTGCTTCTCCTTTATTGTCTAATGTATTTGACAACAATCCCATGCTATTTTGGATTTTCTCTATTTCTTTTGTGAGGGCATCAAATTTTCCTTGGGACTCATTAACTGATGAACGTTTATTCACCCCCAGTGCGGAATAAACTTGGACAAGTGGACTTCCTCCCTTATTTGCAGCAGATTGTTGACCGACTTGATGGCTAATAGTATTTATTTTTGCAGAAAGCGAATGAAGATCTTCTTCTATAGATTGAGTCAGTTTAGCAATTTGAGCCATAAATACCTTGCTTGAGTGTGGCGAAGCATTCGCTATTTTTTTATTTAATTCCTCTAAATCTTCCATTCTTCTTTGAATACGCGAGGAAAGGGTCAGTATTTCTTGGTAGTCGTTAGCTTTTACAAATGAACTACAATTCTTTATCAATTCATTTAAGTTGGTTTTTTCAAGCTTAGGCATCGCTTGTTCAAGTTGTGCTTTTTGAGCTTTAATGGCTTCAAGTTGCAGATTTGCCCCATTGACTAAGCTGATTTTCTTATCATTAATCAGTTGTTGCAATGGTGAATTGTGTTGGTTTAAGCCAAGTACCTTCTGTGCATCTATTAACTTTGGATTGTTTAAAAAGGCATTTAGATTTTCGTGCATAGCGTTTAATTTATCATCGACTTTGTCTTCTTTATCTAGATGATCAAAAGGATGTTTTGTATCGATGAGATTTAGTTGTTGTATGGCAGAATCGACGATACTTTGAGCGGCAATTAAATCAGCTAGATACGACTTCCCTGCGAGATAAGCGTCATTTTTCTTATTAGCTAAAAGTACGTTTAGCTGTTTAGGATAACCCAATAACTGAAAGGCTGAGCGCGCTTCATCAGTTGTAGTAAGATTAAGAAGTTGCTGCTGATATTCCTTGATACATGATTCAATCTCTTGTTTGCTGTTTGCCTCTTTAAATGAGATCTCTGATTTCTCTATCTTTTCAATCAAATTACTAATGGTGTTATAAGCTTTCTCTATGTTCAGTACTTGATGATGGGCTTGTTCTCGAGCCATCTCAAACTTTACTGCCAAAGCTGAGTTGATACGGGATGATGCGCTATCATAATCTTTCCCTTCAAGGCGTGCTAATGCTTCAAGTAGTGAGCTATCTTGTGCCATAATGTTAAGCTGATTTACAAACTCATTGCTTTTCTCTTTGATTTCTTCAATCGACTGACATTGTCCAAAATCAACTGACATCTCATTTAGTAATGCCAGTTTATCTACAATCGTTTTAATCGCTTTATCGATTTCCGTGTCTTTACTTTGAGGGAGATTTTCATTAAACCAGTCCTTAAACTTACTCGGTTTTTCATCTTCAAGTGATAATCTAAACTGATTTAGGTTTGTTTGACTAAACTGCTCATCAAAGTATTTAATTGTAAAATGAAGAAGTGCTTTGCCAACCGAATCATTTACTTGACTAAGCTTGAAAATTTGTTCTAAGCAGACTCTAGGGTTTTCGGCATCAAAGTTTTCCATTAATTTTCCGATGGTTTCCTCAGATAAAATAAATGGTTTTTCTTTAATGAGCTTAGCCCCCTCGGTTGATAATTTACCTTCTAATAATAATGGAATTGCTTGAATTAGCCACTGCTCGGAGTCAATCGATTGAACTTGTTCGATAAATAAAGATTTTTCACGGACAAACAGTTCTCGTAATTCTTCAGAGAGTGTTATGGAGTCCGCCTTTCTATGTTTACTTAGAAACAGGTTTATCAGTTCCGCATTGACTGCCTCAATGGTATTATCCCCTAATTTCTCTGATAAATCGGCAAGAGTTTTGTTATAGACAAGGCCAAATAAATCTTTAAATTCAAACTGAACCGGTAATTTAGGTTCCGAATTCTCAACATATGCAGCAATTTCAGTTAGTAATTTGATATCCAATGGAGATTGAGTCATAGCTAGTTCAAGTAAACGTTTAATAAATGTTTCCTCTCCTAAAGGACTATTGGCCGCATAGTCAATAAAATTAGCAGCTTTCAGTTCGTTAAAAAGCGTTTTATCTTGGTTTTGAAGACAAATGTGTATTAGCTCATTAAGTTTGGGAGATATGAGCTTCTCAATTTCTTCTGAGTTTTTTGCTTGTAAAATATTTGAAATGAACTGTTCCCGTTTGTGTTTTGATAATGCCCCATATATGAGGGTAAGATGGGTATTAAAGCGACAAGCTTTTATAAGTTTTATTTTGTCTTCTCTGGTTGGCGAGCCCGATTCAATTAGGTTTTTAAGCATTTCTAACAGAGGAGGATTAGCTAAAGCCTCACCGATATAACTCATTTCCAAATTTAGATTTTTTATTAATTGCTCTGTTATGTGATCTTTGGGAAAATACCCAAACCGGGGCTTCCTGCTTTTTAACTCTTCAACGCTTAAATCTAAGACCTCCTCTTTGCTATTATCCCATGGATTGACCAGCACAAACTCATAACCTCCTGGCTTGCTAAGAGATTTTCGGATTTCCTTTAATCTCAGTGAATGTCTACCATGTATTTTTCCATGTTCATCAATCCTTCCATAACCCATTGAAACGTAGATGCTATTTTCTGGGTCGCTTTTTTGAAGAGCAATAATCTGTTCAACAGAATGAATGTCTATACCCTCTAAATCAAGCATTTTGCCAACACCAATGTTAGACGTATCTCCTGCAAAACGATTTGCTTTATCGTGGGCAACCAGTGTCTCTAAAATATTGCCTCCATCAACCCAGTTTCCTGAGAAATAATAAGGGGCAATATGTTCAAGAATTAAGACAGCAAACGAGTTGCTTTGAGCTCGTTTTAAATTTTGCTCGATTTCCTCTAGACGTTGATTGCTGAACATGAACACATCATATTCATGACCATCGGCATCGGTTTCAACTCTAAATTCAGTACCTTTTGATGCTAAGCGATTGATTCGAGATTGGTCAATGGTTTGGCTGTGTTTGTTTCGCTTTATCCGAACAGTAATCCCTTCTTCGGATTGAGTAAACATAGACTCAATTCTCTCTCTTCCTAATGGATTTGCATTATATAAACAATCCATCATTGCCAACAAATAACAATCTCCTGTTTGACCTTGTTTTATAAGAAGCTTTTCACCTTTCACAGGGAATAGTTGGCGAGGCATCATCGTGTTCCATAAAATCTATTTTGTTAAGTATAGCAAATCAATGTAGACTTTAAATGATGAATTAAAACAATAGGTTAGAAGTGATTGTTTGGGTGCGTTTTGTGAATTAAAATTTCGAAAGTTGAGGAGTTTAATATATCATTCAGTGTATCAAATGCCGTCTATGGGGTTGGCTGTTCATTGATTAAGCAGTCAAAAGCCTTTTGGTCAGCCCGCTCAAGATGAGAAAAGCAATTACTTAATGATTCGAGTGCCGACGCTCTTTCTTCTCCCACTAAGGGTTTATAGTCTGTCTTTGTACCTGATTGGTTTTTTTGATACACCATAATTTCACCATTTGCTTGAAACTCAATCAAAAAACCGGGGTTAACATGGCTTAAGGTTGCGAATGCAAGATTACCCGTATGATCAGAACGCCCAAACTCCCAATTGGTTTTGATGCTTTCATTAAATTGGTATCTCCCCATATTTTCTAATGTAGTAAGACTGCTCCACTGCTTACGGTCAGGGCCATTTCCATGGTTGAAAAGTTGGGCAAGACGTTGCTGGACGTGATAAAGATGAGCTTCTACTAATAGTGGATGCCTTTGATTACTAAGGTTGCTAAAGACATCCTTTATCACACTAGCACGCTTTTCGCTATCCTGAATAAGTTCCAGCTCGCCCTTACTGTTTTTCTTATTTTTATCAAAAATAAGAAGCTGCTCACCGTTATTAACTAAAATATAATCGGACGTTGCCAACGCCGGCCTATTAAAGCCTTTTGAGATACCTACTTCAACTTTTGGATCGGTCATTAAAACAGTCCAGCGTCCTTTTGGAAAATTGCACGTTTGTTGGATAATCATAGCTCTCAAAAGGATTCTATCGCTATGGCTCATGGCTTCATTCTTCCCTTTTTGTCGCATAAATGCATGCTTTGAAGCGGATACTGTCGTCGTGGATGACGTTTTTTGCGTGGGATCTGAGGGCGTGGTGGCTATAGCCCCGACAGCAGCTGCACTGTGATTACTAGGGGTTTGTGATGGTTTTTGCGTATTTTTTACTAAAAAAGGATTTGATAGGTCATCAAATATGCTTTCAAGCTTTTGCGCAACTTCTGCTTCTAAATGAGTTTTCGCCCTTTCGATTTCTTCGGCAGATGCTGTCGCAATAATGGCTCCTAATGTCACTTCATTGTTTATTAAACCCTGTGCTCTTTCTTTTATGCCTTTTGCTTGTTTATTAACTGAATACGGATTTGCCATGTTTTCGCTTGAGGGATTGTAATCCGTTATTTGACTCTTAAGGAAGTTATTAACTTCCTGCTCTGCTTCAACTATTTCTGTGCTGCTACTATCATTTTTGAGTTGGTGAATTTGCTGAATAGTGGCTTGATGCTTGGATTTAACTTCATCACAAAATGTGCCATATCTTTGCTGAAGTAACTGAGCTAACACTCTCCCTTTGTCTTCTTCCCAAAACCCTCCACCTATGAGCATCGATAACACTAAGGTTTCCATATTGCCAAAACGCGTCAATTGTTCGTAGGAGTCATGTTTTATTTGTTCACCGTTATTTCTATTAAGCCTAAAACTTGACGTCTCATCATCAGTTTTAATAGCTATAACCTCGGACTCAAATAATTGGACTATATCTTCTGGAAAATTTTGTCTGGCACTGTCTTGGAAAAACTTCAGTAGTTCAGGCGCTGTTTTATCACCTACATAGCGAACGGGCTTTTGATATTGTGTGCCATTTATACCATCAAAGGGTAAAAATGTGCTGGCCATACCTGAATTGATACCCGATGAGCAATAAAACGGATACCCCCCTATAACGACTATTTGCCGGTCTTTAAAAATAATATTAGATATTTTTTCTGATTGTGAGCCAGTAACGGTTGAGGGTGAGGCCGTAGATGAGTCTTTTTTCATTGGCTCTGAGGGCACGGGGGCTTTAGCAGCAGCAGATGAAACTTCCTGTAATAAAAGATCGACATTGACGTTTACAACTTGCGCCTCCCCTCGAGCAGCTTCATCTAAGTTAAGATTGACTCCTTGGGTCATTAAAAAATGGTTTATATCGGGGAGGTGTTCAACGATTTTTTCTTGCTCAATAGGTTGTATAATGATTTGTCGTGCTTCTTCTAATTCTGTTTTATACTGCTCTTTTATGTGTGCACAATAGTCTGGATATTTTTCCTCAATAAACGACTTTAACTCTTTCCCATGCTCTTGGTCCCAGAAACCACCACCGATATACATCGACAGAACCATCCCTTTGATATTTCCAAACCTAATTAATATCTCCTGGTCTATCTTAGGAAAAGCTGATTCTATTTCCTTGCCAAAGACCATATCTTTTCTCTTTTCCTGCATCTTAGCAGCAAGTTCAGGCGGAAAATTTTGATCGATATATTTCTTGCTTTGTGCTATGAGTGCCTTTGGCGAAAAAAAAGGAAAATCAATTGGCTTTATGAGTTTTAACGGACTGGCGCCATTAAAAGGAAATGGTGTTCCACCAGCGTGTGAATTTTGTCCTGTTGAAATATAGAATGGCCATTGATTAACAACAAATATTTTTCGCCCACCTTCATCAGTTACTAGAACTCTGTGTTCTTTAGGCATAATAAGGCACTCCTATCAACATGCCAATTTAATATATTTTAGCACATATCTTGTTTGGTCATGCCGCCACTGCACCTGTTCTCGCCATGTTAAATCCTTTTTCGAAGTTGGAAAAAAGTTCTATCACTTACAGAAATGAATTTAATTTAAGCTACAAAACGCTGTAAGGACTACTAAATCTCATTGAACCGATATACGCAATTGATAAATTGATATATTTTATTCTTCCACATGGTCGGACCACTAAGGGTGTGTATATCTCCATTGTTAGGCTAATTCTGCTTTCAGTGGCTGATCAACAGGCACCTCATCGTCGATGAGTTTTTTAATGAAAGGCACCAAAACAAATAAAACCAACCCAACCAGGACAGCGCCCCATCCAATGAGGCTAAACATATGATTATAAACTTGGATACCAGAAGATGCCACGGAGCTAGCCTGTGGAATCACCATCATTTGCGATAACGACTTGGATATTATCGAAGCAACGCCCGATACCATAGCCCATAAGCCTAATAATAATCCTTGCTTTCCTTTGGGGGCTAATTTTCCAATCATCGCCACACCAACTGGGGAAAGGAATAATTCGCCAGTGGTTTCTAGAAGATAGCTGATGACGACCCAAATCATGGCGACCTGATTGGCATGACCCGAAAGAAAGATTCCGAGTGATAATATGAGATAAGCCCCGCCAATATTTAAAAGCGCGATTGCAAACAGGAGCGGAAAACTTAAGTCAACACCTTGCTCGCGCTTTTGTTTAAACCAATTAGCAAGCAAAGGCCCACCCACCACGATAAGGCCGGTGTTGATATTATTATACCATTGAGGCGGGATGGTGATGCCCATGACTTCATTATTGACATAATGCTTGATAAATAGTGTTAATCCCATCGGGCCGACAAAAAATAGCGACCAAAATGCTAAAGCGGCGATGACCAGAATCAAAAACGCTAAGACTTTGTTTTTATCCGCTTGGTTGGGTTGTTTGATTGCAAATAAAAAGGTAGAGCAAAATATTGCACCTCCCAAAAGCATAATCAGCTTACTGGTTTCTGAGTGATAGATGAGCGAGTAGCAGACTAAGTAAATAATGAGTGGAATAAAGCTCATTGTTGAAAGCAAACGTCTTCGATGTGCGTAAGCAGGGATGCGCGACAACTCCGTGGTTTTATCCAAAAATTTATCCCAATTGAGACCAATGAGTATCAGCGAGGAAAATGTGGCTGCTATAGCGCTAAAAAAGAGCAATTGGTAATTACTTTGAATATGAAAATAGCCACTTACTGTATGGCCGATAAAAAATCCCAAGTTCATACCCGAATAAATCCAAAAAGAGGCAAGTTCTCTTCGGCTATCATTTGGCTCATACTTCTGAATCATAATGGCATTGATGCTGGTGACATAAAGTCCTGATCCGGTTAAAAAGATCCCCAATCCAAGGAAAAGATTGATACTGATAATCGAAACACCTAAAAACTCCATTATCATGCCAATTAAAAGCAACATTCTATTGCTTATCAATTTCCCACCGGCGAAGCCGCCGAAAAAATGTAATATAAAATTTAAGGATATGAAAACTCCCACAACACCGGTTGCATATTGATTCGATAACCCGACATTGTCGGTCATATATAAGACTAAAGACGCATAAAAAATAGCATAACTATACGTGGAAAATATTTTCAAAAAAAACAACTCGCGGACTTCTTCGGGGACAAATTTAAAAAGCGAAATCAATTTCATAAGACATCCTATTATGGCTCGTTAAGAGAATTTTCGAGGCTATTGTATAACCTTTAACAACTAAAATGTACCATTTTTGAAAACAGTTAAAATAATTTGTTGTGTCTGGGCGTTTTATTGATGGTTATGATCAGCCAAAGACAAACTGCCCGAAAAATCATGCAACACCCCCTCTTTTGTTAGAACGGCCTTAAAAAGATTGAGCGAATGAATCTCTTTGGTTTTGCCAATTTTTCTTATTGAACAAAAATATATCAGGATTCCTCAGCGCTTCGCTAATGTGGGCTAAATTATTTATTCAGCTCATCGGTCTTGCTTTATGTCCGATGCCATGTATATACAACGCTAAGACAAGGTTTTTGAACTTTCTGAATGCCTTGGGTATGGCGTTTTCAAACCTTGGGCTTTTGGGATATACAATCTGTATTATACTGTTTATAAAATTAATCACTGGATATGGGCTACCAAAATGAGTATTCAAGAGAAACATAGTTCAAAAGTATGCCTTTTAAATATCATTGCATTCATCACAGCATATTATATTTCTGTTTTGTGTCACGAATGGGGTCATGGACTGGTTGCGTGGCTTTATGGTCTAAAGTCTAGTCCTTTTTCAGTTCACTATGGTGGCTGGTTTTTATTAAATGTCGATGAGAATGTGGACTATAATTTACTGTTCCAACAAGACAGTGGCACGGCAGCAGCTCTGATAGGCATTGCTGGTCCCTTTGTTAGCCTTGTCATTCTTCTTATTAGCCTATGGACTATTAATCGTAAAAACATAAGCCAACAAAGAAATCTTTTTATTTTTGCATACTGGTTTTTAGTTTTTAACATGCTTCCTCTTATCCAGTACTTAACCGTTTCCTTATTTGCCATTCAGGGAGATACCAATAGGTTTGTAGAAGGGCTATCAATCTCCCGTTGGTGGGTTTTTATTCCGGGCACTATCTTTAATATCTATATGATACAAAGGATTATGAGAATTGAAATTATAAAAGCTTATTTGATCATGCCTATTAAAGAGCGTATGTATAGAAATATTATGTTATTTTTTACCCTCTTTGTCATGTTTTGGTTTATCTATGCAGGTGGATTCAACCCTTTAAGCGCGGAAGGTTTGATGCCCTTGAGCAGATATTTAGCGATCTTTTCAATTGCTTTAGTACCTATATTGTTTATTGTATGCAATCCCATGCGGGACTGGGTTAAAAAGAGAATGGTAAAAAACTTAACATGAAGTCCTTTGAGCAATATCAACTTGAAACACTGTTAATAGTACTGCTTGGAAAATACAACTCGCCCTAAAGATAACTTGGGGTTTTGGGACAATCTCCTTCCCAAGTAGTATTAAATTCAAGCGCCCGTCCTTTTTTGATAATATAACCCATGTTGTATATATTCTAGCCTCAATTAACTTGATGAGTCACCTAGAGTGAACTCGTGCTGCTGACACCATTGCTTGATGGTATCAAGTAATTTTCTGGATATCGGCTTTGTAACTGACTCGCGGTATTCTTTCAATAGACTTAACAAATGATGATGTGAATCAACATCACGCAATAGATGATTCATCCTTTCCAGCACCACGCCATCTGCTTCATTTACAAGCTCACAAACTTTAGCGACTTCCTTAGCATTAACCTGAATGTCTCTAGAACCACCTACTACCAACGTGGGCATAGCAACTTGCTTTAACACTTCGGGGGTATTGAACTGATGAAACTCCCTCAGCCATTTGGCATTAAATGGCACAAAGCCTAACAATTTGATGACTGATTTGTTTGTTCTAATTGATTTATTAACCACATGGTTAAACTGCCAGTTAATGAGCCGATGAATTTGTAATATTTTCAGCAACCGAGCCTTAAAGCCTTTACCCTCTTTGATTTCATTAATCAACTGAGCGGGCTGTTCGGGCAATAACTCGCGACCAGGCCTTGCTCCGCCACACAACAAAATAAGACCATTACAAGCGTCGGCTAAAGTCGGTGCAATAAAAGCGCCTTCACTGTGCCCCAGCACTAGCACTCTGCTTAGATCAACTTCAGGAACGGCCCTTAATGTCTTCAGTGCACACTTCGCATCATTAATAAAATCATTTAAACCAGCTTCAAGGTAATTGCCACCACTTTTTCCGCAGCCTCTTTTATCAAATCGCAGTGTGATAAAACCAAGTTCGCTAAAAAAATCTGCCAATAACTTAAAAATATTGGTCTGTAACTGGGGTATATTCACATCCCGATCAACTTTGCCGGAGCCAGGAATAAATAATACTGCCGGAAATGGTTTTTTGCTTGATGTTCCCGGCAATGTGAGCGTGCCAGAAAGTTTGAAATCGCTTTCGATAATTATCTCTTGTGTTTTCATTGAAGTATTATTGAACATCATTATCTCGCTTATACTGCTGCCATTTGGCAATTAACTGTGGCCACTCTTGTTCCATGAAAGCGACATATTGTTGCAACTCTTTAAGGGAGTCAGGTACTGACCTAAATTCTTTCTCAGCGCTGTGTAAAATTGATTGAAGCGCGGATAATTCAGCTTGCTTTTTAGCAAGTGCGCTACTCCAAAGGTTAGGTTTTAGACGATAATAATGGCCGCGCTGATTAGGGTTAATTGTTTTTTCAATCAATCGCATTTGTTCCAATCGCGCCACTTCGACACTAGCCGTGCTTTTGGCAATTCCGAGTTGCTCGACTACCTCCTTCATTGCAATCACTTTCTCTTCCGATACCAAGAAAAGCGCAAGAATTTTACTTAAGCTCATTGAAAGCCCACTGTGATTAAATTGCTGGGCAAGCGCTTCAAAAGTTTTCGAGGAATAAATGCTCATTGCAGTCTCTTTTACAAATAGATGTTCGCAAAATTGTGAACATACCGAATTATATTAACCATCTGCTTAATTGTCAACAGAGGTAATCTCTTATCATCAAAATAAAATGTTATGGGTTTGTGCGTTCTAAATTATTAATTCAAGTAAAGTGCTAACAGATAAGAATTACTATTAATCATGGGTAGAAACACGTTTGAAACAGTGATTGGCTTTGACTGTGAGTGGCCATATAGTAAACCGGTTTATGTTCTTAGTAACACATTAAAGACTCTTCCAGAACAAGTTGCCGGAAAAGTAGAGTTAATGCAGGGTTCACCCCATGACGTAGTGAAAGAGCTTAATCAGAAAGGCTACACGGATATCTACGTCGATGGCGGAAAAACGGTACAAAAATTCCTTCAAGAAGGCTTGATTGATGAAATGGTGATAACAACTATTCCCATTTTACTCGGTGGAGGTGTTTCTTTATTTAGTTATTTAGGCAACCCAATCAAATTTAGCTTATTAAAAAACAATGTTTATTTAGACTCATTAGTGCAGTCCCACTATGAAAAGTTAGCGGCCAACCTGGGTTAGGTGTAACGCTGAGTAATCCTGATATTTCTTTGAATCGCTAATTTTTTTCTTGAACAAACTATATAAAGGCTCTTCTGGCGGATCCGAAATACTAAGGCATTGATTCCCAATACACTTCGCTAATATGGGCAACCTTGCGTTAAATCCAGGGTTGTTCATCGACAAGCAGGTTGCTTTCAATGCCGCCCGTTTGTTCAGTTGATTTGGGTTCCAGCAATAAGACGTGGGCTTCTTCATCTAGCGTTACTTTTGTCATGACGCGCCTCCTATTTACTTGATTAAGCCATGACTCTTACATTGTCCCACCAGCCACCGAAGACCATCGGTTAATTTAGATGATGATAGAATGTCTGCCTCATTGTTAAAGTATCTTGGCTCACGCTCGTAGCACCCGGTGATACTGCCCAGCTTATCATGCCAAAAAAATGTATGAATAAGTTCGCTATGCTTTGACAATAACTCAGTAATTGCAACAAAGCGGGTTACGTCTTTCAAATTAACATGGGCGCCCAGTTCTTCTTTTGGCCATCAACCAGAGGTGGACCCATTGATGTTCATTGACATTGATATCGTCAGAGTGTTTCCATGTAGACCATGATGTGCTATCATAGGTCTTTTTTTTGGGGTTTCAGCCTATTATGATTGATGACAATTCAACGAAAGAAGAAATATTTATTGGTGCTACTAAAAACATAGGTTTGCTAAACACCTTATCTGAGCCAATCAAAGAGCAAATGCATGATGTTGTTATTGCTTACTTAGTGCTTAGCGCGAAGATAGAATCGCTGGATGGAAAGGTCAAAGAAAAAGCGAATGCCATTATTAATCATACCAGAAGTTTATTTTTGGCTGACCAGATTGATGCTCATAACGCATTTAAGGTTCTGTCATTAACCAATTCCGTTCTTAATCAAAAAATGTCAATCGCCAAGTATCAAGTAGAGGCCGGTCGGTTTAACTTAGCGCCAACGCCAGCAATGAAATTTATTGGTGGTTTAATGATGTCATTGAGCACTATCCTGTTTTTGTGCGTCTTAGTGCTAGTGCCAGCCGCTAATCTACCAGTCTCTTCAATGGCATTAATGGTTGGATGCAACTTTCTTTGTTCATTATTTATATGTGCTACTGGACACGGTCTATACAATAAAGGCCTTCCATTGGGAAGAGAGCATAATCAATTGACTGAGGATATCGATAATCTAGCCGATGCAATGTTTGAATCAACTCATGCTACCCCCTGAATTTTAACTCTTCTAAGAACTCAAGTATCCCTAGTGTAAGCATGGTGAATAGAATTTATCATTATTAATAAAACCCAAGAATCAATCGAGTCTGCCCCCATTGATGGCAACCTTGCGTTAAATCCAGGGTTTTAAATCCAGGGTTGTTCATCGACAAGCAGGTTGCTTTCAATGCCGCCCGTTTGTTCAGTTGATTTGGGTTCCAGCAATAAGACGTGGGCTTCTTCATCTGCGATGGGCTTATGCTCAACCCCTTTAGGAACGATATAAAACTCACCTTCGTTTAACGTCACTAAACCGTCTCTAAGCTCAATTTTTAGTGTGCCTTTTATCACTAAAAATAACTCATCTTCTGTTGCATGGCTATGCCAAACAAACTCCCCTTTAAATTTGGCCAGTTTAACATATTGCCCATTGAGCTCGCCGACGATGCGAGGAGACCAGTAATCATTAAAAAGATTAAATTTTTCATCTAGCGTTACTTTTGTCATGATGCGCCTCCTATTTATTTACTTGATTAAGCCTTGGCTCTTACATTGTCCCACCAGCCACCGAAGACCATCGGTTAATTTAGGTGATGCCAGAATATCTGCCGCATTGTTAAAGTATCTTGGCTCGCCCTCATAGCACCCGGTGATACTACCCAGCTTATCATGCCAAAAAAATGTATGAATAAGTTCGCTATGCTTTGACATTAGCTCAGTAATCGCACCAAAACGGGTTACGTCTTTCAAATCAACATGGGCGCCCAGTTCTTCCGTCATTTCTCTAACAAGCGCATCCTCCGCTTCTTCACCTTGTTCAATTTTGCCACCAAACTCACATAAATACCCGGGGTAGGACGAAAAATAATCGGGTCTTTGTTGAAGTAAAATTTGATTATCTTGGGTTAAAACCACACAGCCAATATAGTGGGATTGAAAGTGCTTATGTGGTTTGGCAAGATCCACTTTGATGACATTTTCTTTCACAAAAAGCTCCATTTAAACAATTAACATGGATTTTAGGGACAGTAATATTAATCTAACGCTCTTCCATTAATCTTAACCATGGAGACTGTAATCTACATGAAAAATCAATTTGCCACCACAGTCAAGTAACAACCCTTTCGGTTTAAATTGAACTACCTATTGATTGTGCATATCTTGGATAGGGGGTTTTCAAACCTTGGGGTTTTGAGACAGGTTGGATAGCAGGCTCTATAATTTAATAAACTATCGTTCTTAAATGGCACGCCAATTCGTCAAGGAATAACAACATGAAAACCAGGACTCTCATTGACAATATAAAATTTGCCGAAGGTTTGAGATGGCACAATAATGAGTTATGGTTTTGCGACTTATGGTCGAATAAAATATACAAAATTGATCAAAACAATAAATTATCTTGTCAAATTGAGTTAGACGATCAGCCGGTTGCTTTGGGATGGTTATCGGATGATAGTATGTTAGTCGCCTCATTATATGAACGAAAATTATTACAGTTAAAAGATGGCGTTTTTTCTTGTTATGCTGATTTATCGAATACTCAACCAGGTTATGCCCATGATTTTGTAATATCATCACAGGACTACGTCTATATTAGCACCTCAGGATTTTACCCATCTTATAAAGCCAAGCCAGTAACCTCCAATATACTTCTGATAACCCCTGAAAAAGAGATTAGAACAGCAGCATCAAATATCAGATACCCTAATGGTATAAAGCTAATCGACTCTGAAAAAAGGCTTCTTGTTTCAGAAACTTTTGCAGCATCAGTCAGTGAGTTTCAAGTCAGTAAAGACCATTCACTCATTCATCAAAGGAATTATTACTCGTTTGATAACAAAGGGTTTGACGTTGAGTTTGATAAGAATGGAGTGCCCTTTGACCTAAACAGATATTATCCTGATGGTATCTGCTTTGATGAGAAGCGTGAAATCTTGTGGGTAGCTTCACCCGGCAGGAATGAAGTGGTTGCAATTAACAAAAAAGGAATTCAAGAAGTGATAAAAATAAGACTGATACCATTTGATTGCTCTCTTAGCGGTGTAAGTAATAACAGGCTCTATATAGGTTCTTCTAACGGCGATAAAGTCAATGCTAAAGGTATGATTGAATATGTTGATCTTTAATTAAATTAACCCTTAATTTAGGTCTTGGCAACAGCGATAAGCGGCAACACATTCTTCCGTTTTAAATAACAAGGCCTCAAATCGTCTTGCAGTGCACTGCACAGATCAATTGATCTTCTATGCTTAGATTTTTACTTTATGGTCGGACCAAATGGCCATCAACCTAGCAAGCTCGTTCAAACATAATAGTTCATTAATTATACACTATTAAAGCTGTTCGAAAGGCGCATTGTTTCATTTCATTCCGATGGCTTATAAGGGTAGTGCTTAAAAGCCATTTTTGTACCTAACACAAATATGCAAGCAGCAACAAATTCATAATTAAAACTACACAAAATAGGCATTTGAACTTGATTCAGCATCAGGAGAATGCATTTCACTTTTTAAATTTCCATCTTTGTTTGAAGCTAAAGGTGTACTATAACCATTTGGTGATATTTCGGTTAGCTCGGCAAAGTAACAAATTAAATGCACAATATCTGTAGGAAGAATGCTCGTATCTTTCACTTGCTTTCCTGTGTTACTTTCTCGTTCATAAAATTTGGCCAAAAATGTCATGAGGCGTAAATTTCTCTCATTTTTCTCAACTACTTTTGTTTTTAAAGAATTTAGTTCCGATATTACCTCATTTGCCGTGCTCTTCTTTAAATTAGTTTCAAATTCAATAAGATGACTATCTTTTTGTATCTCTTCCAATAAATCTTTTGTGTCAGGAGCAAGGTCATCAATTGGGTCTTTTCTTGAGTAAAGAGGCCAAGTTGAAAATGCACCTACACAACATCCAAACGCTAAAAGAAGCAAGATGAGAAATGCCGCAAAGGAGCCTCCAATAACTGCCCCAGAAGGGCGGTGGCAATCTATTTGAAACACGTCATTGAAGGGTCCTGAAAATTCCCTATCAAATGTCGTTGCACAAGATTCAAAGGTTGTTAACGAGCCAAATGTTTGGTTACAACTGCTCTCTAGAATATGAGATGCGTTACTAGAGAAACAGTTGCCATAATAAGTTTGATTATTTTCAGGAATCGATGTTTGGCAATAAACATCATTAATTTGCAACAAAAGTGGCGCTAACTCTTGGCAGGTTTTATTCAGCTCCTCTAAAACATCGGAGTAATAGAATGATGTTTTCCATTGGTTTTCCACATCTTGACGATATCGCCTCTGCTGTTCTTTGCGTGCGCGTGATTCATACTTTTTAAAATTAGCGAAAATATGAGCGCCACCATAAAAACCTACGGCACCCAATCCAACTAGAGTGCAGGCACTTAAGCGAAATTTCACTTTCTTTTGCCATTTAATTTTATTAATGTTTATTTTGGCTTTGTCAATTTTGTTTATCAAAGAAGATAAGCTGATAGGCTTATTATCACTCCTCGCTTCTTCCATAGGTATCGAGATTTCATTGTTTTCATCATGTTGCATAGACCTACCGCTTAAAATCGATCAAAGGATGCGCATCCTACATTGATGATCATATAATGTCAATATTGACCAGAAGAAGCTCATTTCGTTGCTATCTATCGGCTTTCCGCAATCAAAATCCACGGCGGAACGAGTGGGATAGTTGTTAGGATCGCTGGTTAACTGGGTATTTTCCCGTAATCCGCTTTGCTCTGAGTGATCCTGATATATTTTTGTTCAATAAGAAAATTTGGCAAAACCAAAGAGAACCCCCTCGCCCCTGAGGTATCCCCACATAATTATAGAAAGATTGGACGTGCATAAACATTTATGATCAAATTTATTTTGCCGATAATTTTGAAGAGAGATG
>NZ_CAXMZT010000017.1:0-42018 GCF_964199965.1 Legionella sp. W05-934-2
ACTCCTAAGCGTTCATCTGAGAATATGTTAACTGTTACCTATGTATCCGGTCACTTGTGTTACCGATGTATCCGGGTCGGACCCCCTGGTCAAAATTCTAGCGCGGGCGAGGGGGTTCTCTTTGGTTTTGCCAATTTTTCTTATTGAACAAAAATATATCAGGATCACTCCGAGCGAAGCGGAATGCGGGAATAGCTCAGCCAATTGAGAAGTTGAATAACTTAGGGGTGAAATAGCGTTTGTTGTGTATCTGAATTAAGTGTCTCATCCTTTGGCGGTGGGCGAAAAATCGAAAGCCGGGGTAATTTATCTTTCACACGTGCGATCGCATGCTCTATGGTGAACGATCCTTTAGCCACGTGCTCATAAGAGGCGCTATCAAATTCACCTTTTTGATTTTGATATTTTTCCCCTGTTAATGTCACGTTATCGGGATGTTGCATCCAAAAGCGTAAAAGCGACTGCATACCGGTTTTGGCAATTTTGTGCTTAGGCTTTTGCTGCTCCATCACCTGCAGCAAACATTTACTCCGCCATACCGCCTGATCGATGGAGGGCGATTGCTGAACCTGCTGCTTTAAAAGCGATCGCAAATCCCGTTCTTTATTCGCCATTGTTAAGAACCATGTTTCAATCGCTTTTGAACCCATGAGGGGGTTTTGGGGCATCGTATCACTGAAAATATCAACATTATCCGATCTTGAATTCACAACCGCATTCATGGTCACATTACGAAAGTTAACTAACAATGTCTGCGCGTCTATCATGCGCATACTGATTTTCTTCTGCGACGCAATTGCTTTACTCATGTCATCGATGCAGTCATAAAAGCGATTCTGTGATAGAAGCATTTGCAGAAGTGAGGGTGCATTGCCGCTTGGCTCATCCTTTTTTGCTTACTTATAAATAAGTTAGCTATAGTTAATAAATAATGTACTTTCATCCTAAGGCTATAAAACAATGAATCTAAATACCGCCTATTTAAATGGTCAATTTATGCCATTATCGGAGGCAAAAATCTCACCATTAGACCGGGGATTTTTATTTGCTGACGCGGTGTATGAATTACTCATCGTTTATGAGAAACAGCCATTTCAACTCGACGCCCATTATCGACGATTACAAGGAAGTCTTCAGGCCATCCATCTGGCAAATGCGATAGAGTATGCAACGTTTAAATCGATTATCGCTGAGTTAATACAAAATGCACCCTATTCGAATAGCTTAGTGTATTTGCAAATCACCCGAGGATGTGATTCATCCAGAAACCATTTCCCGCCTAAGCAAATCTCACCGACGGTGTTCGCTTTCATCATGCCTTATGAAGAACAAACCATCGCACAGCGCTCCGTTGGTTATCATGCCATGATAGAAAACGATATTCGATGGTCTCGTTGTGATATCAAATCAACCTTACTACTGCCTAATATTCTTGCGTTAATGGCTGGAAAAGAAAAAACCAAAGACTGCATTGAAGTGCTACTAGTGAAAGATGGCTATCTGCAAGAAGGCGCCTCTAGCGCTGTCTTTATTGAGAAGGCTGACCATTTATACACAACCCCGTTAACCACGGCTGTGTTACCAAGCATTACGCGTCAAGTGGTCATCGATATTGCTCGCCTAAAGCGTATCCCAGTCCATGAAGAACCAATCCCTATACAGCGCTTATTTGATGCCGATAATCTGTGGCTTGCGAGCACGTCAAAAGAAATTTCGCCGGTGATTCGCTTAAATCAAAAACCCATTGCTGATGAGAAACCAAGCCCATTATGGTATACAATGATTGAGTCTTATAAAACAAGAACGCGGGAGTAGAGTCTTCCCACATGACTCAGAGCGAAGCGACGTTACCTAGTATATGCTTATCTTTTCTTTATTGGTCAGAATCTCATCGCTTAAAATGGCTGCTAGTTCGTCAATCCGAGTAACGGCATAATCAAACGTTTGATGTTCAAGGTGCTGATTTTTTTTCTCGGATTCCTCATCTTTAGAGCGATTAATAAAGGCCGTTTTGTATCCACATTTAGCAGCAGCGATTAAATCATATTCATGCGCCGCTACGAGTAAAATTTCCGATGGATTTAAATTTAATAATTCAGCGGCCTTTTGATAGACCAGAGGATTGGGTTTATAACAATGAAACATTTCTCCGGATAAAATCACATCCCAATCAAGCTTGGCATTTTTTGCTAAGGTTTCTAACAAGTGGATGTTTCCATTGGAAAGCGGCCCCACCGTAAACTGTTTTTTTAACTGATCAATCCCTGCAACCGAATCTGGCCAAGGATTTAATCGTTGCCAAATCGTGCCCATTCGTTCTTGCTCTTCATCGGTGAATAAATGCGAAAGTTGGTATTGTTGCAGTGTTTTCTTTACCGCTATTTTATTTAAATCATCCACTAAGGCAAAGGATTCTTTCCCTTCGCTAATGCCGTTCATACTTTGTGAATAGAACGTTATTAATTGATGCGCGAATTCGTCACAATCGATTGTTTTAAGCCCTTTTGACTGGAACAATTTGTTTAGCTCGGATAGCAGGCTTCCCCTCAAGTCGACAACCGTTCCAAACACATCAAATACAACCGCTTTAATCGAACCATGATTCTTCGATGGTATACTATCCTGCTGTTCGTCGTCTTTATTTGAAAAAAATCCCACGGTTTATCACCCGCCATTGAAAGTAACTGGTTAGATTGAATATTAGGAAACGTCCCTAATATATCGGATATTTATTAAAGAAATATTAAGGGCGTTGACTTTAAAAAGCACAAACTTTGCGGCGGAAGGACGAAACGGTCTCGGCTATGCCGAGTTGCTGCCGCATTCCGCTTCGCTCTATGCAGGCTACGTATATGGCATCGGCTGGAATACGGGAAAATCGGCAAAGGCGATTCAATTTTTTGTCCAAGATTAAAAAGCACAAATTATTTTGATAAACCCATATTCAATTGTGATTATTTCAGTTATAACTCAGTATATTGCAAATTCATTTTTCAGTTCGAATGTTCAATCAAAAAGAAAAGACCCTCTTGATAGCCAATAACCTATGGTATCTTTCTGAGGGTATGTTAGGCCCTTTATTCGGCGTGTTTTGTGAACGATTTAACTCATCCCCCCTCGATATTTCATGGGTTTGGGCGCTGTATTTAATATCCGTCGGTGTTGTTGTCATTGTGTTAGGCTTCCTTTCCGATTATTTACAAAAAGAAAAGCTCTTGATATTTGGCTATGCCATGCAAACTTGTTTGACGTTTTGCTACCTATTGGTTGAGAGCAAAACCCACCTGGCCATATTGCAAATCGCCTTAGGCGTTTCTGGTGGGCTATCGACCACAACTTGGTATGCCCTTTATTCCCGCTATGAAGATACCAGTCGAGAAGGCTTAACTTGGGGGTTAGCCAATGGGCTTTCGAGCATCTATACCGGGGTTGCTTTGCTCATAGGAGGCCTCATCATCTCTTATGGTTCTTTTGAAAAACTATTCTTTACCATGGGCCTGGCTCAATTAGGTGCCACTATTTATGTCAGCCGCTTGATCTATTATATCCATCCCCGCAGAACGCAAATGATTGACGTTTGATATCATTGATAACAGATAGCCATGAACTCACCCCACTTTGTCGGTTAGAGAAAACAAGCCAATCTATCTCAGACAACCATCAATAAAGCGGCAGCTATGCAGTGCGATTTTCGCATCGCTAAGTCCAATAACCCTCAGCGACGCTACTTATTATTCCGAAGATAACCTTGGTTTTATTGTTCCCCGATCATTACAGTAATTACCCGCTGCCTCAGTCCCTTTCCTCATCTTAAATACTGATTGGGAGGTTAGAGCCGTTTTTTCTGGTTTTGGTTTGTTCAAATTGCCATCATCACTATTCGCGGTTAAAACGCCTTTCTCGTATTGAAATGACTGAATGTCACCTTCTTGAGTGACGATTTGAACGTGGCAAGTTGGGGTAACCTCGGTTAAGAGGGGGTGAATTTTTGTTAATAACTCTGAGGCGCTGAGTGCTTCTCGGCAATGCCCCAAAAGGTAATATTGGTTCGATTCCGCGCTATAACGCAATACCAAAAACAAGATATCAGCCGCTTTTTCACCAAATACTTCTTCCGTTATCACTTGATAATGTAACGATGCGTTGTCTTTATAATTCGGTCTTGGAAGAGAAGCAACTAGCCTGTTAATGCCGCTAATATACCCAATTAAATCATGGCCTTTTAATTTCGAAATGGGCATTCCCACATGCGTGCTTTTAGCATATTCTTGGAATACTTCCGGTTTGTGGGTCAAGCCAAACTCATCACCTGCTAATGAATACCAGCCGCCTGAATTCATCAGGCTGGCGATAAAGATTTTCTCACGCATGCGCATATCCAAATCCAAATACAGTTGGGATATTTCTCTTTGACTTAATGAAAATTTAGCGGCAAGTAATGAAGTTAATTCAGCTGTGCTTCTAATCGCTTTAATAGTGACCTGCTTAAATTCCTGATAGATCGCATCAATATGGTTAATTTTTTCAACATCTTGGCCCGCCCTGCTCAGCGCTCTGCTATAAGCTATATCAAGCATCACTTTCGCTTTCAACGTGCCGACATCATGGTTTCCAACCACGCCGACTATTCCCTGACCACGTGAATTTCTGTTGGTTAAATCGTGTTGAATATCCAAGCTGTGAAAAATGTAATCTTTAATCAGCGAGCCTAGCTGGGTCATTTGTGACTTAATATGGTTTAACTCCAACATCAAGTCTGTTTTTAACCTTTCCAACTCGATATGGGAAACGCTCTCACCATGCTTAATTTGTTGATATTTTTTTTGTAATTCGCCAAGCTGCTTACCCTTGCGTTTATGATTATCCAACAAATTATGATAAATGATTAATGATAATACCAACATGGGATGTTTAGCTTGGTCAATGGGTTGAATCGCTGCTTTCCCAAAACAGATGTCCGTTTCATTGACACTTAATGTATAAAAATACTGATTCTGACGCTTACAAATATAAATCGTATTTTTTTTCCATTTTCCTAAAACATCCAAGTCGTTTTCTAAAATAACGAGATTGGTCGAGTAAGAAACGCTTTCGTTACCTGGAAGCATGGCGGACGACAACAGCTGGCTATATTTTATAAAGGATGATTTCTGACCCGTATTTTGATAGCCCCCTTCTTTTTCAAATCCCCAGAAAAAACTATAGGCATTCAGGCAATGCGTTAATCCACAAGCGCTGATGGCAGGAAGAAAATTTTCAGGATTCCCAATCATCAACTCACCGACAATAATAGCGGGTTGATTAAATTTTTTTTGTACTAATGTCTGAATTAATTGATAAGCTTTTTGTTGCACTGGCACGGGAACATGGGTAATTGCATCCACGCGCGCTCCCATAAAGCCGAATGTGTCAATATACCGCTCGATGAAAGGTTTCCATAACGCCTCAAAAATGGCATCGATTTTATCGCTATCCAAATATTTCGGTTCACAGTTAATGCCTCGCATTCTGGTGGGGGTATTTTCCTTGTAATAATCTAGCTCCTGAATATCTGGCCATCTGGGATTGGTATCAGGAAGAAGGAGGCGAAGATTCTTCTGTTTGCCTATTTTTTCAAGTTTTTGTTTGATAGGCGTATCGTCATTTTCATTCACCCCGATATGATTTAACACCAAATCAAATAGCGGCGACATTTGATGCCTTCGAACCTCACTCGTCCATTTCATCAATGAGTTTTCTTGAAATAATTGCTGTTGCTTAAGGCATGTTATTTTTTTTGGAACGGGAAATAAGAGAGGATTTAAACGTTGATCATCTGCCATCGCATACAAACTGCCGGATGCGCTATCAACCCCATTGGGGTGTGGATGAACAAGTGTCCCCACTGTTTGTAATGGATTTATCCAAACAGCGTTATAGTTCATCTCAGCAATTTTTGGAATATACGCGGTCATATCGTCTATTCCGATTGATTTATGATAGGCGCGGTAGGGAAACATATTGTACATGCGCAGGCTGCCATTTATCGGATCACCTGCAAAAGGCATGGTGGAGTAATCAAACTGGTTGTACATTTTTATCCAAATAGCTTTGTTCCCTGAGCTTAAATCAAGGACAATCGTTTTATTGTGGGTGATTTATTTCAAATAAGGTCCGCTTGATCCATCAAATTGCTTAGTAACATTACCTGTTAAGAACTATCGCTTCATACTATTCAGAATAGTTTTTGCAGCACACGACTAAAAACCGAAAAATGTAAATTATTAAGCCATGATTAATATAAATAAATCAGGTGCGATTTTATACTGATTATGGACTTGGATCAATATTTTCTGATAATCAAATCAAAAATCGCATTAGGCACTTTTCGTTAAAACCGAACGTCCCGATTCGGTTGGTTTTGAGAAATTATTATTATCTTGTGAAAAAACACTATTTTTTAAAAGCGGCGAACCATCAAAACTGAGAGAAGGATTCACATACCATCCATCTTTTGTCAAATGCCCCTGATTGTAATCAAACGCCTGAATGGCACCATTCTTATCCGTAATCAGGACTTGGCAAGTGAGGATATCACTCGGAAGGACACTTAATAGTTTATCGCTTAGCACGGATGGTGAGATCGCCTTATTGCAATGACCAAGCAAGAAATATTGGTCTTTTTCAGCACTATAGCGCAATACCATGAATAAAATATCTGCCGATTTTTCGCCAAATTGTTCATTAGATATCACAGCATAATGAAGCGACGTCTTATCTTTCACAGAAGGTCTTGGAAGTAGCTCAAGGATTTTATTGAGGCCCCTAACAAACAGTCTGAAATCATGTTGCTGATCGTTTGAATCACGGCGTTCAACCATCGAAGAACCAACGCGATAGCTTTCTGCAAATTCTTGAAACACTTCGGGTTTGTGACATACGCCAAACTCATCGCCTCCAAGCGAATACCAACCACCGGTACACATCAGGCTGACAATAAACATTTTCTCACGCATTCGCATATTCAAATCAATATAGAGCTGTTTTTTCTCCATTTCACTTAATTTGAACTCGGCTTGTAAACGATTCATTAAATCCGTTGTATTGATGATTCCTTTGATAGTTGCAGTTTTGAATTCTTTATACGTCTGTTGAATTTTAGTAATTTGCGCTTGGTTGCCGTTTGCGTTGCTTAATGCTCGGTTATAAGCAATCTCAAGCATGGTTTTCGCTTTTAAAGTACCGGTATCATGATTTCCTACCACACCAATGAGTCCACCAGGCACCTGCCGTGGGGCAGAAAAGTGCCATTGAAGTTCCTTTGATGTGTGTAAATGGTTTAACATCGTCTGTTCTAGTTTTTTTTGTTTTAAGCGTAGGGTGTTTTGAGCCGCTAAAAAGCTCTTTTTCTGATTGTTAAATAGAAGCTGTATTTTTTCGATTTCTTCTGATGAATTGCTGGTTTCCATCACAAGTTTATTATACATAACAGTGAATTCCCCAAAATTCGTGCCATTATCTTTTAATTCTTTGGAAAGCGCATCGTATGATTTAATTAGTTTCACTAATTCTTTATCTTCGAGATCATCAATCGGTACAATAACCGCATTTCCAAACCACAGATCCGTATCGTCAACATTTAAAGCACAGTATCGCTTTTGTTGTTGTGTGAAAATATAAATCGAATTATTTTTGAACTTGCTTGAGACCGACAACTCACCCTCTAAAATAACTAAATTATTTAAACTAGAAATGTGTCGATCAGGAGTCATAACAATGGGGGATAACCCGGTAACTTGACTGGTAAATGGCGAATTTAAATTCTGATAACCCCCTTCATTATTATATCCCCAATAAAAGCTACAGGGATGCAGACAATGGGTTAAGCCTAATGCGCTTAGCGCTGGTAGATAATGTTCAGGATTACCAATCATCAACTCACCAACGATGATTGCATCGGTCCCATAGATTTCCTTAACCAATGTTTTCACCAGCATTATCGCTCGTTGTTGGATCACCACAGGCGTGTGGGTTAATGCATCAACACGAATCCCCATAAAGCCATATTCTTTGATATAGCGGGTGATCAAAGGCTCCCATAACACCTTAAACAACAGATTAATTTTTCCTGGGTCCAAATATTTTGGCTCACACATCAATCCTCTTTTTTGCTCAGGTGTACCTTTAATATAATAGTCAATTCCCTGAATATCTGGCCAACGCTCATTTTTCTCTGGAATTAATAAGCAAAGCGCATTTGCCTTACCATAGAATTCTAATTTCTGTTTTAACGGGGCATCATCCTTTTCATTTATCCCAATATGATTGAGAACAAGGTCAAATAACGGAGCCATGCCTAACCGCCGGGCTTCACTTGTCCACGCTTTTAATTGGCTCTCGCGATAGGCTTGTTGCTCATTTGGATCGTTGATGTGATTGGGAACAGGAAATATGGTTGGATTGAGCGCAACATCATCAGCCATTGCATATAAACTTCCGGATGCTGTATCAACTGCATTCGGATGAGTGTGAACTAAATTTCCCACCGCTTGTAAAGGATTGACCCAAACGGCGTTATATCCCATTTTCGCGATGTCTGGTAAGTAGGTTGTCATGCCATCAATGCCCATCTGCCCGTTATAACGACGGAAGGGAAACATATTGTACATGCGCAAACTACCATTGTGGGGATATTCGGGGACTCGATCTAACCTTTGTTTCATGGCCTCGCCTCAAAGAACAACAATTGACGTTACCATGATTATATTATAGCTATATTAACAAATTATTAACTAATTTCTCGATAATTAGCGCCCCCTTTGTATCTTTGCATAATAATACCCAATCTGAAATAGCGTTTGACAGTTTGCTTTTTTCTTAGCATTGGCGATATGCGCTTTGATGGTTCTTGGTTTTATTTCTAATATTTGTGCAATCATAGGGATGGTT
Source organism: Legionella sp. W05-934-2 (assembly GCF_964199965.1). NCBI lineage: Bacteria > Pseudomonadati > Pseudomonadota > Gammaproteobacteria > Legionellales > Legionellaceae > Legionella > Legionella sp. W05-934-2. Next base: position 8,929 of record NZ_CAXMZT010000017.1, read on the forward strand.
TTCCCTAATAAAAGCCAATGCAGCACTTCCATTTCTCTTTTTGAAAATAGTGATTTTTCAGGTAGATAAGGATGAATTTTCGGTTGATGATAGTCAAATTCTAGCACGGTTGTCACCTTATTTTAGGCAAAGAAACCCCCTAAATTGAATACATCAATTTGAAAAGTTTCTTATGCATTGAAAGGCGCTCACATTGCGTTCACGGACCGTACCATACAGTCGACTACCCTAAAACATGTCAGGGTATGGAGGGAGTATCAAAGAAAGTACAAAAAAGTGATAGTGATGATAATTATCAAGCATTTTTGTGTCTGCCTGATTGTACACTATTAAAACGGTAAGACAAAATGATTGGTCATCGACTGGTATAACCAAGAGAATTTCTACATGCTAACTTCTATCGATTGGACTTTTACAGCCACCAGAATGTGTAATTGGCAAAATTCAGTGCCTCTTTCTTTTTAAACAAAGAGGGAATATCCATGAATATGCCATCTGTTTTCACTTTCTTTATCATGTCTGATAAACCCTTTTCAACATAAAATCGATGCCCAACCGCTAGAATGGCGACATCTAAATCATGCAAATCTTCATAGGAAACCGGATTGATTTGGTATCGTTCGGAAAGAAGATCCGGCTCAACGATCGGATCATGGACCACGTAGTTAATTTGGTAATCATTTAACTCCTTGGTTAATTTTAACACCATGCTGTTTCTCACATCGGGAATATCATTCTTATAAGTCACACCAAAAATGCCAATTTTAATGGAATGAAGATTCGCGCCGCGCTTCATAAGTAACTTGACCATTTCCTGGATAATATATTGGGACATCCCATCATTGACTTTTCTTGCCGTGAGAATTATTTCAGGATCAATGCCATGTCTTTTGGCCTTGAACGCTAAATAGAGTGGGTCCACTGCAACTCGATGTCCCCCAACCAACCCAGGTTTATAGCGGGTAAACTGCCATCGTTTACTCGCCGCATCAATCACTTCGTCCACATCAATATCCATTGCATGCATAATTTTGGAGAACTCGTTCATCAAAGCAATATTGACATCCTTTTGTGTATTCTCAAGCATCTTCGATGCTTCTGCGACTTTGATACTTGACGCTGGATAGACAGACTGGCAGATGGTTTCATATACACCCACTATCTCTTTTAAAGCGCGTTGATTCGTTGCACCCACCACTTTCGTGGAATTAGCAAGATTATGACTATTATCACCCGGATTATAATGTTCCGACGAATACCCTACCTCAAAATCCACTCCGCAGGTTAATTTACTAACATCTTCGATTACCTTAATGCTAATTTCTTCCGTCGTTCCCGGATAAACCGTTGATTCATAGACAATAAAATCCCCTTTTTTAATCATTTTAGCAATGCTATAGGTCGCTTGAACCAGGTTTTCCAAATCGGGCAAGGTATAATAATAAACGGGGGTTGGTACAGTAACAAAATAAAAATTGGCTGGCTTGATATCATGAAGCTTGGCGGTGAATTTTATCGGCGATTTTTTCAGTGCCGCTTCGCTAATAATCCCGTCGTGATCATGATGTTGGCTTAATTCGCTGATCCTTTCTTGAGAAAGATCAAACCCGATAACTTCTGCGTGTTTAGAAAGTGCGAGCGCAAGCTCTAACCCCACAGAACCTAACCCAATAACAGCATATATTCTATCCATATTATTCTACTTTCGTTACGTTAGTCATGATTTATTAACCTTGGTCATTTAAGTATAGATAAAAAAAATCGGTGATGGAGATAGATAGACCCGTGATCACTTGGAATTGTTTAAAAACCGGGCTCGGGCTCGCTCACGGGCCCGATTTGTTCCGTAAAAAGTTGATCATCGCGTTAGCATATTAAATTTACTTTTTAATCAATAAGTTATGGAAAGTGCCACTTCAAAAATTTATGCAAAGATCGCTTGCAAAAATCACCATTATCATCGAGTATTGAAAAGGATCCATGCCGATGCTTTATTTCAAAAATAAATACAAGTATCAGCCTAAGCACACCTGATTATTTAGTTGACGGAGCAATCAAATGACAAAAGCAACATTTAAACGCGCTTTATATGACCTATTAAAGCCCCATGAAATTAATATTGAAAGCGGCATAGTCAATCAATTTGCCTTTGAAATACTTGAGATAAATCCATCTGGACAGATTGATGATGATCGGCATGGATTTGACCTTAGCCAGTCTCTTTACGGCAGCGATCCCGACGTCATTCATTTTAACCTACCCGAATTATCCCTGGAGGATTTATACAAGTGTTTAGACTATTTTAATATTCCGCGAAATGAATACAAAACAAACTCGCCATTAACTATTGGTGAAGATGCGGCTCGCAAATTCGTCCACGATTTTGAAGAATATTTTAAAAATCAAGTACAAAATGAACGTCCAGAAATTAACGATTACCAGATTAAATCGAAAGCGTTGCTTGAATCATCTGCTATCGAAACAATTCAAAAGTATGCAGAAGAGATTTCCAACTACATCCTTAGCCATAAGCTACAAGAGCAATCACAAACTTTTTTATTAATGTTACTTAGCATGGAAGTGCTAAAAACTATGAGCTCGCGATATAAGCTGGACGAATTCCCTGACATTTACAAAATCGTGATTGCGGCAAAAACAGAAGTGGATAAATTATTACAATTCAATGTGCGTGATCCCTTTCTCGCCAAGGCTTTACCTATGGTCAAGGCCGGCATCGAATCGTTTGAAAAATATCAACGTTATCAATCAGTTATTGACAACAAGGCCTTTGAGGATATGTTTGAAAAACACCTGCAAATACACCACCAGGTTTCAGAACATGCCTCAAATATCGCCCCCAATCTCGTTTTAAACTTAGCGGATGCTCATTTAGGCCCTCATGGCAAGTGCCAGATGAGCCTTGGTTCGGATAAATCAAGAATGTGCTTTAGATATACCGATATCAGCGAAGAAAACGCCCAAAAGATAGTCAATTATTTTAGAGGCCTTGGCGATATAACCGCTCGGATCGGCAATGGCAATAAAGTCTGGGCATCATATATTCCTGAAAGTGCAGCCGCGTTTAGCATGTCTCGCACTGAGACAGATAATAAACCCCTCGAATTAGAAAGACATTCGATTGAAATCGATGGTAGCTTTTTGAAAAATACCCTGATGTCTATGCTAATGAAAGCGGTTAGCGACCTTGATACGAATACGTTAGCCCACTACCAAAAACTTTCTCAACCCTATCTTGAGCAGCTCGAAAAGGAAAGAAAAGCAAAAGAAGAAGCAGCGTCTAAAGAAGCGCAGCCCCGAAGTTCTCGAACTGAGGTGAGTTCCTCTTTTTTCTTTACTTCCCCTGAAGAAACCGACAGCGCGTTACAATATAGGGCTTTATTCCCTTCAACATAGCTAGGTTATCACCATAAGTGAGGATGCATGCCAATTTTGATGAATTGGCATGCATTGTACTGGACAATTTTCAAACTAAGCCTTCGTTGCGAACGCAGTGAAGCAATCCAGAACGGAACTTTGTTCAGAGATCGAACTGGATTGCTTCGCAAAGCTCGCAACGACTAGGCTATTATGAAACTGTCCGGTACAAAGATTGGTAAGTCACCTCTTTTTTCCATTAGAGGCCTAATACCTATTTTATTTTTTGATAAAACCGTTTAGCATAACAGATATTTCAATCGCTATAGCTCACTATGTTTGCTCGAATTCTGTTGCTTTTTAGTTTTATCAATATTGCCTTTGCTGGGCCTTGGATGACAGGTCCTTTGCTAGCTCCTTCTGGCAAAAATATTCCACCGGGCCACTTAAATATTGAGCCCTATGCATTCTATACCGAATACCCCATGGGATTTAAAAACATCGAAGTTTTGCCCATTGTCTCTTTGGGTGTGTTTAATTTTATGGATGTCCTCATCTCACTTCCCTATGATTATAGTTGGGTACCGGGTGCTCACGGCAGTGGCATTGGCGATGTCACAGCGGGCATTGGTCTTCAGTTGCATCGACAAGATGAAAATAGTTTGCTGCCGGATGTGCGCTTAGTGTTGCAAGAAGTCATCCCCACAGGACGATTTGATAAGTTGGGGGAAACGAAATTCGCCACCGATCAAACCGGGACTGGGGCAAGAACGTCATTAGCCAGTTTGAACTTTCAGCAGCTATTAAATTTGGCCCACGATCACTATTTGCGAACAAGACTTAGTCTGGCCGCATCCACCTCAAGCTCCGTTAGAGTAAAAGGCGTTAATGTCTTTGGCGGTGCAAGAGACACATTCGGTCGAGTGCGTCCAGGTAATAATTATGCGGCCGATTTGGCATTTGAATATTCGTTAACGCAAAATTGGGTCCCGGTTTTTGAAGTGTTATACACCAAAAGTACCGCCTCTAATTTTACTGGAAATCCAGGATTTACCCCAGGGGGTGTCATTGCAAGCATTGGAGGACCTGGTGGCGAGCAAACCTCACTCGCGCCTGCTTTGGAATATAATTTCTCGAGCAACCTTGGCGTAATCTTCGGTGTATGGTTTTCAGTAAAGGGCCCTCAAGCCGCAAAATTTACAGCAGCTACTATTGCCGTTGATTATTTTATTTAATGGATTTCTCACTAGCTTCCACTCCATCGGAATGGTTAAATGTTAATCTCTTTGCATATATTTAACGCACTTTTAATGGATCCTAGCGGCAAACCCGGATACAATATAGTTAAAAGTAGTTGCTCTTTCACAGCTAACAGTACGCAGTAGAGAGGTCAAATTGAAACTGCCCTGTGCCAGCTTACCTTGTAGTAAGACGCCTAACGCAGCTTTTGCGACCTCATATTTTATCTATCAGAACTGATGCGAGACAACTACTTTTCCTTTTTAGCTCCTTCTGCCCGACAAATTGCACGGTAGCCCAGAAAGAATCAAGCAAGGCTTTTTTGAGCCTACTTCACCTGCTCCACCTCTTCATGATGAGAAAAAACTGGATCAAGGCTTCCTTCCTGAGCCACATAGAAAAATGTAGCTATCTGGTCTTCTAAATTACGGGCTTTTCTCAAACTTGAACTATAATTACAAATGTTAAATATATAGTCATGGAGGGTTAAATGAAATCACATGAGTCGGGTAATGATCATTCACCGCGCCTTTTGTCAATGGCACTAGCCCTGGCATTATTACCAGGCCTAAGTCTGGCAAATCCTAACAATAGCCTACCTAATAATCCAACAAACATTCAATTAGCCAAACATGGTCATCACGGCGGGCATCACGGCGTATGGCATGGAGGACATCATGGTAAATGGCATGGTGGTTGGCATGGCGGACTGAGATTCTACTGGTCACCCTGGGTTATTTACGGACCGGGAGTTTATTTCAATCCCAATAAATGTGTGAAACGTTGTTATTGGCATCACGGTTATAAAAAATGTAAAGTTCGTTGCCGACGATACTGGTAATTATTCCATCTCGAATAATTCTGTCAGATGCCAGCCCACATTAGCCACAACTGTTATATGTGGGTTGGTAAGCTTCTCACCAATATCACTTTCGCCTGGTCGAATGGGCTCACAGCCAAGTTAATCCGTCGTTCCTGGGTGAGTAAGCATTTTAATAATTTCTCCGATGTGCATCTCTTCTTCTTGTATCATTTGCTTTGCAAATTCTTCAACAAACACTGATTTATTTTCAGTCTGCTTAAGCAGTTGATGGTAAAGCGTCAGACTTTGTTTTTCGTGCTCAAGTGATTCTTCTAAGATGTTACGAATATTATGTTTATGCGTCTCTAATAATTTACCGATTTTAAGTGTCGGATGATGGGAAAAATGCGTAATCATTTCACCAATCCGATTGGCATGACGCAGACTCTCATCAGCTTGATCCCGCATCCACTTGCAGATAGGGATACGATTAAAGCCAAATACCATGAAAGAATAATGCGTATAGCGAACGACACCCGCCATTTCAAACTCTAACAAGGTATTTAGAGTTTGGATGATTTCATCATCGATTTTTTCTATCTCATAAGTCATATTGCTATCCTCGATACACAAATTGGTAGAGATATATCAATACAAGTATAGATTATTAAAAGGTGTCACTAACCGGATTAAGCAAATAAAAAGGAGGCTTTCGCCTCCTTATTGCTGTGACACGCTAGGATACCCACTTTACTTCATAGTAGGTTGAAAACCATTATCCTCACTTGCTGGGAAGGTTGGCACATTGGGGGCAGTCTCAATAGTCACGGAGTTTGCAGTGACGGAGACTTTTGCATCAGTAGGTTTAGCCGTAGTGGAAGATTCTGACGTAGATGATGTTGGTCCAGTCAACAGTTTGCTCATCGGATTAGGACTTTGTTTCGATGTGGTAAATGATGGCATTTGATCTTTCGTAACACTTAACACAACCGCTTCTCGACAAAGCTTTTCTAATCCCTTAATCAATTGCTTAGTATTACTAGAGAAATACCCAGCAAATATGACTTTTTCATTGGGTTTAATGTCTTCCAATGCATTTTTAAATTTGCGAATATCTAACGTGCCTGCATCATTATCAAAACAGCCTAGTACCTTGTTAAGCGCATCAATTTTTGCTTGCCTGCGGGAATGAAAGATAAAACCAAACCAACCATCTTGTCGATTTTGCAATGTATCGCGATACGCTTCGATATGCTTCTTGGATTCCGCCAACTCCTCGGCTAACCCTGTTCTTAGCACTTCTTGTCGCGCTCTCATCGCTTTTTCTCTTTCTTGGATATTGCTTATCCCTTCCGGCAGCCAGGAAGCATCGCTATTGATACCAACATCTTTATTCAACAATTCAAAAATATCGCCAATGGACGCATGAAGAGGAATTTGTATGCATACAGCAAACTCTTTATCCACCCCATAATGACGAAATGTCATTTGCTTCACATTTTCGTCAATATAATCTTTGGTAACAATTAACGAATTGAAAAGACTGTTTGTCATTTCAAGGGGGCCTGTTGTGCAAAGGACGATAAATCTTAAATAAAACGAACGCTCTTTTGCCATATGTGCCTGAACAAAGGCCTCATCATCCAACGCAAGCATCTGCTTCGCATTGTTGTATTCCGCTCGAGCAAATAACCATTGGGTAATTCCTGCTTGAGCTCGAACCTCCTCTCTTAAACGTTTAATAACATCTTGCTCATCCTCATCCGGCGTTTGTCGGTGGAATTCGATATATTTTGCTGAATCGCTGGTCATATCGTAAATATACGTACGAAGATTTCGCGAAGACCGATTATTGTCAGGTGGCGTTAGCTCATTACTTTTGTCGATATATACTGCATCGGGACGTCCTTTGTAAAGCCTTGTAGCCAGAGCGCGAATATAACTATTTTGAGAGACATCGTTGATGGATTTGTCAATCAGATCGCTCTTAAATTCAGTTAATTGCTTAATCATGCCTTTATGAAGCTCTTCTAAGTAAGGTCTAGCACCTTCTTCATCAACTACCGCGATAAGCTCATTGACTGCATAAATTAACTCTTTTTGCCCGAAGAGCTTTAGACTCCCCATATTTAGGAGTAATGGTGAATCCACTTCGATAACGTCTGGCAAAGCGTGGGTATCAACGGGTGCGTCGAGGTCCGAGTAGGTCCCTTGGCGGTAGGTGGGTGGCAACACGCGTAAAATATCGCTGGCAACCCCTAAATTGCCACCGTTAGTAAGATGGGTAATTTCATCTTTATAGAACGTTAGTAGGGTTTTCTCCTTCTCAGTCAGTTCCATATCGTAGAAGGTATTTGCATCAATCGGATCAATACTATTTTCTTGGCAAAACAGCGCTAGATCTTGTTGTGCTTGTGGGTTTAATAAGGTGGAGTCATAAACCAACGATAACTGTGCTTTGGGGTTATTAAAGCGAATATCAATGAGACGTGTTTGGTTTTCAAAGTTCATGAAAACATCGCGATCTTTGGAAAGCCACACTTTGACATGGTGATGAGGATTATATTGGTAAGACATTGTTTAAAACTCCTGACATGATTGGATTTGCCTTGGGACCCCCCACAAAGTAAGGACCACCGATCGGCAGACTCAGTCTTTTTGTGACCAACTATTATATTTTAAGGTCATTTTTTTGTCAACCTTGCTATGACTCATGTTGTTGAATAATTTTCAACCAGGATTGGGCGAAAGTGTAGCAATTTATCACTGAATTGATTACTCTTGAATATAGAAATGAATCGACATACGCTGATATAAGGGTTTTGGGTATTAGAGCAATGACGCAAAGGGAACTATCATGGATCCATTGGGAGAAGATTTCAATGACTCCCCCACTTTTTGGGAATCGTTAATCGGCTTTGATTTGACCAACGCCTGTCAGGATCTTGAATCAACGTTAAAAAATAACACACGCACCCTGTTAGGACAAGTCAATAAAGAGGCATCATCAACCTACACGTCTCGTCGTTTTTTATCTTCAGAACTGTTTTCCCATCATCATTTGCCTTTATATCAACAACTCAACTCGCAGTTATCACGCTTAGGAACCCTAATCAATTCGTTGAGCCGCTCAAATTCACCGCTTCCTATTTTATTGTTATTTGAAAAAGAATACCAAGCCTTAACCCTCTTTCTTCAGCGCAAAGAGTTTTTAGGGGTATATCAAAAAAACCAAGCAGATTATGAGTCCTGCCGCATAGAAATGGTGCAATGGCATAATAAAATCGTGTTGGAAAACGGCGACGATCAACTTAACTATAATCTTAGACTGAGCGAATTAAAGCGCGTTAAAAGCCGAGCAATTGCGCAGCGACTTAGCTTAGTCGCCATTCTCTATCAGACCAAAGCTGACTATGAGAACTACTTGTCTTCTCGCTATACAAACAAAGCGCTTATCAATCAAAAGTGGCAAGCCTATTTTGGGGATGTTGTTTGGCTCGAGAGGAAAAATGACATTGGTGATGCCAAGGGAAAAACCTTATCGACCCAAGCGCTTTGGCAAAAAATTGAGTCCATCTTTTTATTGGCCAAAAGACCCATGTTCCATAAAGACTCCCCGATTAAGGACATGCTGATTAAATTTATTCAAAGATACCAGAGTGACTCTGGCATTGACTGTCAACCTCAATCAAATAAATATCAGCTTACTTCTGACTATGAGCTTGTCTTTAAAGAAATGGTCAGCCACCATATTGAGTTAATCGAAAAATTGAAGCCCTTGCCCACTTACCAATCTGTGGTTGAACAGTTTAAGGAATATCAGAAACAAGCAAGCTTATTAAATCAAAAAGTCCATGTCGATGAAGAAAAGCTAGTTGATTTAGTTGGCACACGAATCGATGGTTTAATTAAAAAAGCAGGTACCATGATTGCAATGCCCAAATCAGTGATTGCAAAGTCACCCTTGTTAGTGAGCTCGGTCCTAAACCATTTGTTTCACTACTATCCCGAAATAGTCAGTTACCTCGATGGGATTGCATCGACTATCCATTGCAAGCTGAATGATAGGGGTAATTTGGTTGATGCACAACCAACGAGCAAAACCGCTTCAGCGATTTTGACTTTAATGAAATTGATAAGTACCCATAAACTAAGGGTTTCAGCACTGGAAAAAAATGATTTATTGCCTAACAAAGATTATCCGATTCACCTTGAGAAAATCGCATTTTTTGAAGCCCTGCATGAATTTAATCAACAACAAGCATTGTTGGTAACAAAAGATTCATCGCCCCAATTTTTTAGCAGAAATAACTTGCCCCAACAATTTTTAGCATTGGTTTTTCAATTAACGCAGTCTAACCTGGATCGTATCGATGAAACAATTGATCACCTTCGAACTGTCTACCGCTTGACTCACCAAGCACCCAGGCAAGAACAACATATTGAAAATGCCGCAACTAGCTATCCTTTAATTTGAACAGATATAGAACATGACCTTGGAGGGAAAATGAATTTTTTTGAATTTCTAAAAGAGCTTAAAGGCGTTTCACCCCCCTTAAATGATAAATACGGGGAGTGGCTTGGTTATCGTATTGAAAAGTATGACATCAATGCAGGCTATGCCAAAACAAAATTAATCATACGAGAGGCCCATCTTTCCCCCAGTATGGCCGTACATGGTGGTGTTATTTCTGGCTTTCTTGATTTTTCCTGTGGCTGCGCCGTCTTTACCCAGTTACAACGCGAGGCGTTATGCTCCACGGTCGATTTGGGGGTAAAATACTTTAAGCCCGTCAAGTTGGGTGATGTCATTTATGCTGAAGCTCGCGTGGTCCATAAAGGCAAATCACTGAGTTCAGTCGTCGCTGAACTGTATCAAGCAAACGATGAGAATACCTTGTATGCCTTGGCAACGGGCACATTTAATATCTATATACCCAAGCAACGTGTCTAGCGATTCGTCTCTTTAGTGCCAGACACCTTGCTATGTTTAGTTGTAGTTCCCGCATTCCACTTTGTTGCATGCGGGCTACATTTAAAAGTAGCCCCTATGAAGGCCTTTGGCCGGAATACGGGGAGCATCGGCGAAGCCGATTCCTTCTACCAGGTATAAATTTATCTTGCTGTCATTGCTACCCAGAGCATAGCAACAACTGCTGTAATGCTATTTTTTCCGGTACAAAGATTCTTCATTTTATGATATGAGAACTTAATACTCCTTAAGGTAGATTTGTTAAAATTTTACCCTTTTTATGTGCCTTCTGGAGGGCAGTTTGAAAGTCATTCATGTCAATTCGAACATTAGCAAAGATGACCTAGCGATACTTAAGCGCTTTCTGAGGCTGTTCAGTGACACTGAAAACTGCCTTGAAGCTGGCGAACATTTTAAAATTCGTGATCAAGAATACCAAGTAGCAGACACCATTGTTCGTAGACCCAAAGCGAGCAATCCCAAAGAATTTGTATTTGAAGTCATTTCACTCTCAACGCTTGGCAAAGGGGGATTCTCTAGCGTTCATAAAGTACGCGGGGTATTGAAATATGACCAAGATGGCAATCTTATCTTTCAGAAAAAGGAAGCTGACAAAAAGCGCAAGGCTAAAATATACGATCTAAGTGGCAGCAACACCCCTCGCAAAGTATTAGAAGAATTTCAATTGATTAAAGGCATAAAACATTTGCACGCCAAGGAACCTGTGTGAACTATTTTAAAAGTTTGAACAAACAAGACAGCAAACAAACGTCCCATAGTTATGATTCTCAATGCTTTGATTGTATGTTAAATCGATATACCGGCCACCTTGATGGTCATTATGCGTTTGAATCCATATTTCAAGATTTGGATGACTTATCGGTTGAACATCAACAAGCATTGCTAAGACTCTTAAAATCAATGACGAATGAAAAAGTGGATGCAAGACCCCAATTAACGAATGTGCTTGCAGAACTCGATGCACTGATTCAGAGTCATCAAACGAAGCCACTGAGTAATCATTCACCCACCCATTAATATCGTCCCATCACTTCGATAATGGGACAATAACGCCCCACGAAACATCGCGTCTTTCGCCTGGCTTTAATATCCAGGCACCCATACGATTATTAAGACCGTCAACGGCACTGGTCATTGGCTCGAGGGCAATACTTTTTCTAGGAGGCGGCGTATATATTTGTAGATAATTTAACCCATAAGCACCCACTTGTTGCCATATAATCAGCTCATTGGTTGGATTGGATAATCGGGTATGAGCGATGCTATTAAGCTGTTTAACTTGAAAGCAATCATCATAAGTTGTTTTGCTAAGTGACTGATGTTTTGTTTCCTGGATGGCCACAACGTTCTCTGTTGGCATCATGCGATGATCCAACTCCAATTTGTCCACTGGCGGGATATCTAGATAGCATTCATCAATTGAACTGGCTATCTGAAAATAGGGATGAAACCCCATGGCAAAAGGGAATGAGGTCTTAGCCACATTTTTAACCTGCATGATTACCCGCAATTCACCAAAATCTCCCAACTGATGGGTAGCGCAAAATTCAAATGCAAAGGGATAATAAGGATAGTGACCCGGATAGTGTGTATATATATCAAACACCAAAGGGGACAATGATTGAATCGTCCACTGCATGGGCAGATGCATACCAAACCCATGAATAGCATGGTGGTAACAAGCATCATTGATGGGCCAATCATACGTTTGCCCCTGCCAGGATAAACGCCCATCTTTTAAACGGTTAACAAAGGGAAATAAAAAAACATTTTTTGCCGCTGGCAATTCATCAAGTTCAGCTTCTGTTTGATAGCCATCGATAATAGACTGACCATTTATCATCAACCGCGTCCATGTCCCGCCTTTGGTGAGACATAATGTCAATTCATTTCCAATGCATTCATCATAGAACCGCACTAAGTGATGTTTGCCTAGCTGAAATTGCTGATAAGTATACATATACCCAAATTACTTTTTAATACTACATGACTTCTAAATAACTTCCCTCAATTTACCCTCTCCCCGGAAATGGGGAGAGGGTGCCCGAAGCGCGGGAGAGGGGTTTTTGTAACAAAGTTATATCCTGATGTGTGGCACCAAGTGCCTGAAATGCTTATGCTATCCATTTTTTCGCCCATATATTTGATACTGATAGGCGTTGCTATTTATCCTTGATGAGACAGTATGAACCAAGTGATATCGATTGAAAAAGCGCTGATTGGTTAGAAAATGTCGGGCCGCCGGTTCAATATAACCTCGGGTGTTATTTTCCCAGATGCTTATAATAATCCATTCAGGCTTTTGCTTATCTATCACCCAATCAACAAATTTCGGATAAGAATAATGGATAGGCGCTTGTGTCATCCATGGATTGTTCAAACAGTAAGAATCGATCACATTCACATCCAAGACATAAGGAATAAAACCTGAATCGGCAATAACCATCGTCTCATTGGCTTTTAAATGGGGCTTTAACCAGCTCACCAATTTGAGCCGATAATCAATACTCTTTAAACTGGACTTGGCATATTCATGGTAACTTTTTAGGCTGTAATTAGGGAGAAGAAATAGGCCAACGATGAAGCTACCCAGATACACCGATATACGTGTATAACGTTCATTTTGCATCAGATATTGACTGAGTTTGATAAGACCCAATGCTGGCAAGGGTAAGAGTAAGCAAAAAGCGGGTAAAAATAGGCGGTTATCAAAGCCAGAAATGATATCGGCGTCATAGAGTAAAACCAGATAAAGGATACTTGGGCTTATTAAAAAGAGTGTTTTCTTGTCTTTTTCAGAAAACCAATAGGGCAAGGCCAGTAGCACCAACGGCCAAATTAAGGCAAGATACTGCCCATCCAGTACCCCTTTGCTATCCTGAACGAGCCACTTGCAATACACCGAATTGGGAAAAAAACGCCCATAGTAATGCCATCGCCATAAAAAATAGGGCACATAGACCAAACTAATCACCAGAAGCACGATACCCATCGCTTGAAAAAAGCGCATTTTCTCCATGTGAAAATCACCATAAAAGACACATAGGATGAGCAGCATGGCTAGCATAATAGCTGGGGTTTCCGGCCGCGTTAGCCCTGCTAGGCTTAAATAAAAGCCACAAAGAAAAAATGCTTTAAAATTAATCGGTCGATGGGTTTCATATCGGAGTGGGTAGCTCACTGCCTTATAACCTAATCCACGAAGTACATAATAGGTGCTAAGCATGAGAAGGCATTGAAATGCACTGGTTTCAAGGCCACTGACTGTCCATAATATTTGGCCTTTATAACAAAGCAACCATAAACAAGGAATGAATGCATAGTGAGCGGTTACCCATAATCTGCTTAAACGATAAAGAAACCACAGCGTCACCGCAAATAGTGCTATGCTCACAAGCTTTAAAACAATTACTGCATCTAAACCCACCTTCAGGGCTAATGCAGCAAGGATCACATAAGAAAAATTGGAATAGCCTTCAACCAATAATGTTCCGTTATTCCAAGCGATACTGCCATGTTCAACCCAGTTCTTGGCATAAGTTAAGCTAATAAAGCTATCATCCATGGTAAAAGGCCAGGCAGCAATGAGTTGACCAAAGAATAAATAGGCAAACAGTAATCCCAAAAATATAATTGATTGATAACGTAACATGTCTTTCGGTTGTTATCTGCCATGCAGGGTTCGTTCAAAAATACCATATATAAAAATATTATGATATCCAGAATATACTCACGAATGCGAATGTTTTTCGTGAACGTACACGTTTGCGTTTGCGTGCCCGAGTTATGCTCAAGTTCACTCAATGTTATAAGCCCTCAGGACTAGCGATTAATCTCCATTCAATGCTAAATTAAAATAAATTATTCATTATTTGCTAACCAATGAGGCCCTATGCGCGTTTCTAAACGACTCACCGGGATGCTATTGCTTCTCCTAAGCGCCATCATCACCAGTGCAGGAAACCCAACCATCGCAAAGCTGATTGACGTTGGCAATCAACATCTCATCAATGGAAATAACCCCATTTCTTTTTGCAATGTCTTATTTGCAAGCAGCTTAGTTGCCCTAATCACACTAAGCCTTTTATACTATCGCGACCTGAAAACATTCAAACCCGCCACGTTAGACCGCACACAATGGTCGACCATTCTATTCGGTGCCCTTTTAAATGGATTTATCATACCCACCTTGTTTTTCTATGGCATCATGTATGCCAACATTATCAATGTCATTTTGATATCTACCTTACAAACACCCTTTTATATATTAGCCGGTTGGATTTATTTAAAAGATAAGCCAACGGCAATGACGATTTTCGCCGCATTTTTAACGACGCTGGGTGTCGCCTTGTTAGTTTTACTGCCATATTTTTTGTCGAGCCAGACCAATGACGCCACCACAACAGACGTTCTAACCAGCAATAATCGAATCTCATCCATACCTTATATTGGAGAAATGTTTATATTTGTTGCCGTATTAATGAGGGCTATCAATACGGTGATCATTTTTCGTGCCATCAAGACAATGCCTGAGAGTGTTTTTAATGTCTTCAGTATGGGTTTTGGGGTCATATTCTTTTTTATCTTTGTCATGGTTTTATTTGGCCCTTCGCATTTCATCGACTTATTTTCCCCCTTTCTATGGCAATGGATGTTATTTTATGGCGGGGTCGTCATTGCACTTTATCAGTATATAAAATTTTGGGGAATAAAAAGTTCATCCATCGCGGATGTTGCCATAAGTAAATCGTTGGTACCGTTTTCAGCTATCTTTCTTTCATTTCTTATTCTAGGCACGCTCCCAAAACCTTCCCAATATATAGGAGGCCTGTTCATTTTCGCAGGAATTGCCATCGCTTTAATTAGTAAATTAAAGAAAAATGAAAACCCAATATCGATCGTTCCCAAACAAGGTCCAACCGGTTTATGATTGGTTAACCCGCTCCAAAGTGTTTCATATATTTCCAATGGGGACACTTCAAACGCTTCTTAATCGATATAAACCAGATTGAGCTATACTTACTCTATGTGGATTTATTGAGAATCGTTATGGCAAACAAACCTCCCGTATCCCGATGGGCTCATGTTCAACCCGACAATTTGGTGAATAATAAGCAAGCTCCAGTAATCTCTGAGGACCAAATTAAAGATCACTATCTTAATACGCAAAAAGGCAGCCCAGTTGATACCAAGGAAGAGGGTGACGCCCAAGGGCTCAACTTAGGGGCAGTCGATACCAAAGCAGAAAAAATGGCGACAGAGCCTGAAAATAGTGAAAATAGTGGGTATAAATCACCCTGACCAACCCCTTAATGGATAGGGCATCATGTCTATCTTGATGATACACCTATTTCGTACGATAATACTCTGCGGGATATTGTTGCTATTCGTTGCCAGTCCTACTTATGCCCTTGAACCAGAGCAAAGCCTTAAGATTGGGGAAAAGCACTACACGCTATCTGAGTTAAAAAAGCAATTCAAAACCCACCACGTCGTGGTAGTCGATAACCCAGAATACGCTGGTATCACCAAAGAATATGACGCCTTTGATTTTAATGAAATTCTTGCTAAAGGGCTTCATGCTAATTTAGAAAACGTTAAACGAGATCAGCTTGTCATCATCAACACCAAGGACGAGTATCTATCACAAATTCCGTTGAGATATTTTACATCAAAAGGAAAAGCCTATCTGGCCTATCAAGAAACCCCCAATTCCCAATCGAGGGCAAATAAAACAAAAGATGGCCGTTGGGAATACATCGCAGCCCATGGAACACAAGTAGACCCTGGTCCTTTTTATCTTGTTTGGGATAGTCCGCAAACGTACCCAACGGGTTGGCCGTATCAGGTGATTTCAATACGAATTGTCACGACACATGATTAGAGAATTTGTGAATCATCCATTGTTTGACTCTTGATTCATTTATAAACCACTTCTCCCAGACGATAGTCATTCCTCCAACTCATCAGAGCTCGTTCCCCCTCCAGGTAATATCCATCCCCCCCGACGTGCCGCGACTCGTTCGCGGCATCCAGGGGATGCCTATACCCCCTCGCCGACGTGCCGCGACTCGTTCGCGGCATCCAGGGAATGCCCATACCCCCTCGCCGACGTGCCGCGACTCGTTCGCGGCATCCAGGGGATGCCCATACCCCCTCGCCGACGTGCCGCGACTCGTTCGCGGCATCCAGGGGATGCCCATACCCCCTCGCCGACGTGCCGCGACTCGTTCGCGGCATCCAGGGGGTGTTGTTTTTAACTATAAATTTCTTGATATAAATCAAGCCAATTTGGATTCAACTGCTCTATTAAATTAATTTTCCAACGCCGAGGCCAGTTTTTAAAACGCTTTTCGCGTTTTGCAGCATCATAATAAGTATCATGTATCTCATAATACACAAGCATTTGGATTTTATATTTGGAGGTAAAGCTTGGAACAACCTGATTCTTATGCTCCCAAACGCGTCTAATCAAGTCGTTTGTAGAACCCGTGTATAGTGTTCCGTTGCGTTTACTAGCGAGTATATAGACATAATATGAACTCATGTTGCTTCCTTGTTGGTGTTGGACTAAAAAACTAATTATTGTCATACAATTCAAGCATCTCCTGGATGCCGCGAACAAGTCGCGGCACGTCGGAGGGGATAGTCATATCCTGGACGCCACGAACGATTCGCAGTACGTCGATGGAGAGGTGATTGCTTTATACACCTGTAAATTTCTAATTATTTGACAATTAATTTACCTATACCCGAGTCGCCTATAAATTAGCATTTTGATGTAACTTGGGTATTGATACTAACGATCATAACTTATCGACCTAATTTGACAAAGGACTATAATCCAGGCTCACTAGCCGTGTATTATATCTAATCCGTGAATGCCCCCAAATGCATGGCAGTACCAATGATAGCACCATCATCCAGCGGCTAATATCGCCACGTCAACCATAAATAACCTATAATCAAAGAAATCCCGATGATAAGTGCTAGTCATGAAATTTTTTTCAAAATTAAAGTCAGTATTTTTTCGAAGTCATTTAACCACCGATGATCAAAATACTAAAACGCCTGATTCATCACTCAAGTCAGCTGAGATAAAAGAAATTTTAAGATATAAAAATGAATTAATAAAAAATCTGGATGCGTTAATCCAGCACATTGAAGATGATAAATCAGTGTCGCCAGAAATCAATACTATCGCCCTAGCCCATTTTGAGGCGATCAAAAAAACCTTTAACGATGCGAAGCCCGAAGAGTTAGTAGCGAATAGAATGAAGTATTTTGCTTATGCCGGGGTCCATCTTACCAAGTCAACCATTTTATCCCTCAATCGAAAATTAGATGGAACTGAGCAACAACAAGAAAATCCTGGTGTGGTATCTAATTTCATAAAATCATTAGAACCATACGTCAGTAATGTATACAAGGCGTTCGGTGCCATGGATATGTATACGAATAGCGCATCGAAAGCTATACTGAAAACCGAAAAAGCTGGTGAAGATGACGTTCTAAGCATCGAGGATTTGGACAAGACCCATGAAAACAGTGGTCCCAAGTTATAGCTAACTTCCCATACCACCGATCCTGATTATCACCAGGAGCTGATTCCCCTATGCGTTATTAGGATTAAATCGAGGCTGCTTTTCTTCCTGCTTGGCAAAGTCATCCAGGCTGGTATTGAGTGCATTTACCTTTTGCATACTTGCAGTTTCATTAAAAAACAAGAAATTCCCTGTTTTAAAATAATTCATCGTGCCAGCCACGACATAGCCCACACCAAGACCTAAGATGCAGGCCAACAAATTTCCTAATAGCCTTTTCCAACCCCGATGAACTTCTAGTACTGGTGTCGCTTGGCTAATGTGAGTTTGGCAGGATTGTTTAAATGCCTCTAACGCTTGTTTGGGATGTTGATTGCTATCTTTAAGATAAGTTGCCATTTCTTGACGAATCGCTTTTACTAATTCCTTGGCAACGTCGGTCTCACGCGTATATCCCCGCTTTGATAAAGACGCCCCATGTTCCTCGATTGCCTTCAGATGGCTATAAATTAGCGCCATATTAACCAACGCATCTTGCAACCATGGCGAGGCTTCTTGCGTATTATCTGTTGTCTGAGTCTCAACAATTTTTTTGAGTCGCTCTATTTCCGTGGTTTGTTGCTTGTTTTGATTGGTTAATAAAGTGATTTGTTCGCCTAATAGAGAATTTTCTTCTTGCACAGTTTTGAGTTGCTGGATTTTTTCTTCCAGTTCTTGCGAAATTGTTTTTAAATCTCGAGCTTGATCGATAAATTGCTGTTGCAATTGTTTCAAAGATGAATTGATCTGTTGGTTCGTTTCTTCTAACGCCCGAACATTTTGTAATGCTAATAGGTGGGCTGATTTTTCTTCTTCTAAGGATTGGGTGAGTTTTTTCGCGTCAAGCGCTAATTGGTCAATGGTTTTCTCATTTTCCTCAATGGTTTTCTCATTTTCCTCAATGGTTTTCTCACTTTCCTCAATGGTTTTCTCACTTTCCTCAATAATTTTTATCATCCACTGGTGTGCTTTTTTTAGCTCTTCCAAGCCCTCCATAAGCTTTTTGTTTTCCTGCTCATGGGACTCACCCATTTCCTTGATGTCATTCTCAAGCTTAAGTATCTTCTTCGCCTTTTCGCTAATTTCTTGCTTTTGTTTTTCAAGTGCATCTTGTTGGCTTTGAATCTCAGAAAGGAGTTGTATATTCACCTGTTTAACTTTTAGGAATGTCGATTCTGAAACAAGTCTTGGCGTATTGTTTAGAAACAAATCAATACTGTCGATGGTATTTTGATGTCCTTGTAACTGGCTCATAGTCACTGGTGACATATCTAACCAACCGCTTTCGAGGGTGCTTTGTAACAATGCGCTGTCGGTTAAAGAGCGGGGCTCGCTACTTTTTTCAATAGTCTGGCCACTATCGTTCAGTAATTCCTTTTTTATGGCGGCTAAAATCCTATTCTGTTCTTCTAATTTGGAAAGAAAAACACCCACACCGTTTTCTTTGGAGATATGATCGGTTGAAAAATAGTCCTTAAGAATCTTGGATTTTTCTTGCAAGATAGTAATGCGATTTAATGCTTCAGTGATCTCTTGTTGTACCAAATAATCTAAATGCGTTTGTTTTAATTTTGGATCAAATTCTTGCTGAAGTGTAAATAAATCGCCAATGCGAGAAATGGCTCGAATATATGCGGTTGGCGTGTCTGGCACTGAGCATATTGATTTGATTGAATTCAAAAATGATTCGTAGACATCAACATTACCGGCTTGTAATTCACTGATATGCCCCAGCAGATTTTGTTGAAATTCAAGCTGCTTGGTTTTAATTTCGCTTCTTTTTTCAAGTGGAATTTCATCTAATAAAATAGCAATCTCTTTCAAATAGGCGCGAAAATCCAAGGCAATATAACTTGTGATTGCTTGAGTTTCATCCTTTGCTGTACTCGGTGGCGTCAACAATTTTTTTAGGATAAGCGCATCTTGGCCCTTCTCTTGGTGATCATTGAGTTCTAATAAATACGCTTTAATAGACTTCCAATTGTCATCGGTTAGCGTGATTTGCATTGCACCATATTTATCCGGTGTTGCTGTTTTTGTTTCGCACAATAATTTGCTTTGATACACTGGGTCACTAAAGTATAACGACCCAGCGGCAGTGTAAGTATCAGAGGCTCCTGTTAATGAGTGGCCTTGCCCAAATTGATCGCTTTCTTCTTGAACATCTTTATCGGTGGGCGTATGTCCCCAAATCGCTTCTAAAATTGACGTCGCCGGTGCACTTTGTTCCAAACCAACCATCATCAGCTTTTCGGCATCATTATGGTGGAAATAAAGATGGCCACTGAAACCATTGGCAGTCACACGCTTACCCACCAAATTGGTTTCTCCCTCACCACCCATGGCAATGTTAACACCAAAGTCATAAGCCGCTTTAATCATCGTGGGTAATTGACCGACAACACCCAACATAAAACCTTTTAATTCAGTGATTTCTTTGTCTTGACGAACCACAGCATGCGTTGCTGAGCGAGAAACAACCCCATTTTCACCCGCCTTGGGGAAGAATTTTAAAAATTCAGCTTTGTCTGTTTCGCTTAAATTTTGATAATCAATGATGATACGGCTTGCATGAGAAAGATAATCAATGGCGGCTAACGTGGCAGGCGGGTTTGTTAATTCCTTACTCACCAAGGAAGACCGGGTTTTAAAATCCCCTATGGCAATACAAGCCAACATCAGTTTTGAAATCGATGTGGCTGGGTCAGTTATCTCATTATGTTTAAATGTTTTAAGCCACTGAGTAGCGACAAACGCTTGGTCTTCTTTGATGCTACGCGCAAGGATATTAGCTTTTACCAGAGTTCGCGTATCTTCAAATCGTTCTTTTGACATAAATTATTCTCATAAAAGTGGCTAAGTGCTATTAAAGCGGGCTTCTTTTCTCCTTGATATTCTGAATAGAGAGATAGAATTGCTCAATCGCACACATATCAATTACTCTGATCATACTTTATTCATATTAAGGCAATATTAAGAATCCCTTATCGTCAGAATGGTCCCTTTGTACCGGACAAAAAAAACAAAGAACTAATACGAGCCCGTGCGCGGGCACGTCTTAGATATGATTTTTTGTCCTGCACAAAGGAATGGTCCGATACAGCGGATGCAGGAATAACTAGCCTCCAACCTTGACAAGATATTAATCACAATGTATCATTCGGGCACTGTTGTTTCTGGTTTTAAAAATGCGTTTATCCGCTCGTATTGTTCTATTGCTCTCCTTATTATTGGTTTGCAGTCTCAATTTTGCCCAGTCTCTTGATTGCCAGCAAAGCCGCTGTATCGCGGTCATTGATGCCGGCAGCACCGGTTCTCGGTTGCATATTTATCAGTACGATGTGGATGAAACCAATACACCCATTCATATTGCAGAAAAATGGTCTAAAAGCATCAAACCTGGGTTTGCAACCATTCAAGCTAATCAAGCGACCATGGATGCGTATTTAACGACGCTTTTTTCCCAAGCACCAAACCAATCCATCCCTGTTTTCTTTTATGCAACAGCGGGAATGCGCTTATTACCTAAGCAAAAGCAGCAAGAACGATATCACTATTTAAAAAATTGGTTTGCCACGCAGTCTCAATGGAAGCTGGCAGATTCGCGGACACTCACAGGAACCGAAGAAGGTCTTTTTGGTTGGCTTGCCATTAATTATCAGTTAGGAACGTTCAATAGCGAGAGTAGCCAACCAGTGGGCGTGATGGATATGGGGGGTGCATCGGTGCAGATTGCGTTTCCAGTGGATGAAAACACCGTTGACTCAAGTGATGTTAAATCGATCTCAGTACATGGCCAATCATTTAAGCTCTTTATCAAGAGTTTTCTTGGTCTTGGGCAGACTGAAGTGTCTCACCAGTTTCTAAATAGCGCACCTTGTTTTATCACCGACTATGAATTACCTGACGGCCAGCATGCCAAGGGAGATGCGTATACGTGTGAGAAAGAAGTCTCACCGCTGATGAATACCATTCATCATGTGAATCGGATAATCCAGCCCATGCTCCAAGCCAATACCGTATCGCGTTGGTATGCGATGGGCGGAATTGCCACTTTAGCCAAACACAAACCCTTTACCTTCCAGGGATCCCAGTTTACCAATGAATCCTTGTTAGCTCAGGCAGA
Organism: Legionella sp. W05-934-2; assembly: GCF_964199965.1. Taxonomy (NCBI): domain Bacteria; kingdom Pseudomonadati; phylum Pseudomonadota; class Gammaproteobacteria; order Legionellales; family Legionellaceae; genus Legionella; species Legionella sp. W05-934-2. Next base: position 31,047 of record NZ_CAXMZT010000017.1, read on the forward strand.
CACAGCCGTGTGTCATCAACAATGGCTTGAAATGCAACGTCAATATCCCAATGATGAATACCTTTTTGGCTATTGCCTGTTTCCATCCTATTATTATGCACTCATGGTGGAAGGATATGGGTTAGACCCTAATCAGCCTATCCAATTGCTCAATGATACTCAGGAAACTGATTGGACAATCGGCGTGGTGATACGCCAAACCCCTGACCAATAATCTGAAAACCGTCTTTGTCTCCCCTTTATAGTTCTTGATGTTTTTTCCATATCCCCCTGCGTGGACATCCATGCCATAGTGAGTGGGTTTTCCCTTTGCTTTGGCAATCATACTTCGACCAAACGCTTGGCTAGGACTGGTTTTCACATCCATTGGTTGATTATTTTTATCATAGCCAATGGCATGAGTCGCCGATGTTCGCTGCTTGATTGGTGCATCGCCTTTTAGCCACTGCTTAAACGCAATTTGGTCATTTGCATCTAGGTTACTAAGATAAAAGAAAATTCGCCCACCATGGGTTAAATGTTCAGCCAGTTGGTAGTCTTGGTTAGGTGGTTGCCCATTCATTTTAAGATCGCCCAACGCAATAGCGGTAAACATCCGCCCAAGCAGTCCATTTCGCTTATCAATATCTTGTTTAACTTTCGGATCATTCGTCACTGGTTTATCAAGCATACTCGACAATCTTTCCACTTGAATATCTCTTTGTTTAAGCACCTCGGTTTAGTCAGCTGCATCCTTTTTTGTTTCCATAAGCTGGCCATGAATCAGGCGGAATATCAGTTGATTTTATTCATCTTAATTAAGTATATGACTGAAACCTAAATCAAGCAAAATAGTTGACCGAATTATGGCTAGGATGATTGTTTATTCCTATATTTCCAAAGCGAAGAACAAGGTGATTCTTTGATTCACATTACCCTAGAAAGATATAAAAAAATAACATCAACATGGCCTACACTAGAACATATGAACCATAATATGATCTAAAATATGGCTGAAGAAAAAACTGAGGCGTAAAATTCACGAAAATGGATGTAGTAATGTCAATAGCCATGTTATGGATTATATTGATGAAAATGGTGAGCCGAAAACCCGAAAACTAACTCAAGACGAATATAGTCAGCTGAAAGAATTTGGTACTATGTCAGCATATGCTCCATCTCCCCGAAAAGACACACACTCCCCAACCCCGCGAGCAAAATTTTACTCTTAGAATTCCTATCGCGGGCGAGGGAGCTTTCTTTGGGTTGCTAAATTTTTGTTTACTGAATAAAAAAAATTCAGGATCACTGGGAGCTGGGCTACATACTTTTTTGGCTTAGTCTCAAGAACGCATTATTTCCAAGTTTGGATAGTTCCAACTAGTCTATCCAAACATTCGATACCATGGATAGCTCCCAGAACGATCGTCTCTGACTTCCTCGGAGAAAATTGAATGTGTTTGTAGAGCACTCGTTGGAAAATCGTACTCATCGCTTGATTCGTTCGACAAACTATCCTCTTCATCCATTTCATGGCCTTTGGAGGATACCAATTCGGTGGAATTGTCTAACACAAGGCGAAAATTATATTGATTTAATTGGCGATCAACGTCTATTTCCGTCAATCGATTCACGGCTAATTTGAGATGATGGCTATCAAACATATCAACGGCATCTAAAAAAACATCGAAGTTACTTTGATTAAGTAATCGGTTTTTGGACAGCAACTGCAATGTTATTTGGATCAAATTCATTGCCCCCCTCGTTTGAATCAGTCGATCTAAATTTTTTTGCTTGCACAGTGTGTGATTTTGCAGCAATTGGACGCATAATGAAATATCCCGCGATTTTTCATAATTATCTAACGCCCAACTGATATTTTTTTCAATCAAAAAGCCACTCGCTTGAAACAAGTTGAGAAGGCTCAATAAATTGTCTGCGTATTTATCCCCGGTTTTCAATATATTTTCATAAATTGTTTTAAAACGATTTGAGAACTCATTGCTTGTCAGTAATTCAAAGGTTTTTGCAATATCTAGTGCGTATATTGGGTGAGATATGACACTATTAAAATAACATTTGTTAGCACTAGAAAGTGTTTTAACCCCTGACAAAATATTGTCATGATGCGAATAATCCTTCAGCAAAGCCTGAAGCAAAATCAAGGTTTGCTCATTGCTCGCCAGATTGAGTGTGGCCAACCTGTCGATGATGTTATCCATGTCAACGTGGGGATGTAATAAAAGATAAAATAGGATTGGTTCGAGGTCACATTGTATTTTTTTCAGATATTCTATCGACTTATCTGAAATAGTAAATAATGACAATTCATGTTTTTTAGTAAACACCTCACTCAGGAGTTGTTGATCAAGGCGTTTGTTTTGGGAGCTCGCTTTGAGTATATGAAGGAAATTTTCTAGGGCTTTTGGGTTGAATGAAATTTGGATGCACGAACTGATATTTGTGGCATTGAACAGTTTTGCATTAGTCGAGTAAAGAAGGGATAAACACTCATGTAATAGCAGGATTTCTTTATTGTTAACGGATGATAATTGGTACAAAACAGCCACATCAAGCTGTTGATTCTGGGAAAGTAGCCTGATTATCAAACCCATAGGAGGATTATGGCTGAGTGATTGGCTAATAGTGGTTAGGGTAGGTTTGATGCTTGCAAATTCGTTAGTGATTTTTGAGACGGGTTCGTCAGATTGAGATGCTAACTGAGAAATAATCCATACGGTATTTTTGTTTAATAAGTTTTCATTTTGCAGTTTGGTGAAGATGCTTTTCCCTCCGAGTGCTGCAAAAATCCCATCAAACGTCTGGCAACTCGCCGAACCATTCTCACTTTTCTTACCCAATCCAATGTGGACGGTGGCTAATAATTCTTCTGGCGATAATTCTCTATCCGAATCGCCGAGTGTTTTACGAAAGTCTCTTAACTCTTTGATATGTGGTTCATCTTTGAAGTATCTGCCAAAACCACTCTTTGCATCATACCCCTCCAACGCGTTTTTTAAATCTGAAATTTTCATTGGTAACATCCTTCCTGGTTAAACAACAATACATCTCCATCGACATGACTTATCAATATAGAAACACACAAGCTAGCCCAAGAGCACTCCTAGAATAAGAATTACCTGGTTCTCACCATACAACCGATTTTAACTTCCTCCAACAATAAAACATTGTATAAGAATTAACAAGTATCGATATCCCGATTACTTGCACACACCTTGTCATAATTATTATGCTAACCGTACAACCAGACCACAACCCACATAGTGATGTAAATCCGATAGAGCACCGGCTATTCGGTGTCCGTAGTTCAAATCCACCATGAGATTTTTGCTTAAAAGAATCATGAGCCCAATATCCCCATTGACACCCCAGCCTGATTCCGAGTCCGTTTTGCTTTGAGAATAAACCTCCCAATAAATTTGTATCGGGTCGATGGGTGACCAACTAATTAATCCGATAGGATTAAAACTATAATACGATTTTCCTCCCGAAATAGGCGGGTCTGAAAATAATGAGACATCGGCAATCGTAGTAAAACCAAACCCCGATGGAAGGCTGTGTGTATAAATACCTTTCAACTGAAATCCCCCTTTTCGACTCCCCCAAATACGGCTGCCGGAAGGTAGTCGTATAAATCCTAAAAAGGTAACTATCTGGTTGGTATCATGATAGGCAATTCGTCTGTATCCGATAGTCGTTATCCCAAACCCTGAATCAGTGGGTTTTTGATACCTGTTGTATGCGGATGGAAGGATATCCAATTCGCTCATTTCAGACAGCCCATAACGAAGATCACTATTGGGGTAGATGCGATGCTCAGTATTTTGAAGCGTTTTATCCCTTTCAAATCCCGATTCAACAACGATTGACTTTGTCCCAACGGTACAACTACTGGATGCAACTGAAGGCCTATCACTCAAGGACAATAAATTATTTGGACCGCTACATAGGGGAATTTCGGCAAAGGTGCCCGGTGAGACAAAAATCAAACCCAAACCAATCAATATGCCAAAAACGCTCAATCGAAAAGTTCGATACCAGCGTGTCGGATTTCGTTGAATCGGTTTGGTCCATTCTTTTATGCTGGTCATACTAGGCTTTATCAGAATAAAATGATATTTCACCGTATCGCTACTTGTCCATATGTCTGCTGTGGGTATATACCCGATGTATCACTATAATCTTTCCTTCTTCTATCCCGCCCTTCGGTCACACAATTGAGGGAAGTTATTTAGTCCTGGGCTATTCAAAGGGTTAGCAACGAAAGGTTTGATGTGTGCTGTCACCAGATAACTTTGAACCGTGTGGCCTAATAAGGTTAGCATTAAAGCAAACTGAGCATTTTCTTCGCTGTCATCATAAAAATAAGTGAATGCATCATCGGAAATGACACCATCGTCGACTAGATGCTCCACGATGATTTTAGACGGAAGATTCTTACCAGTGGAAGCTAACACCTCGCGCGCCATATGGTATTCGATATTTTTCTCCCCAGTTTCTGGGTCGCGCTCTGGATTTAGTCTAGGCAAATTCGTCATATAAATCGGCGTTGGTAACCCTTCAATGGTATATTTAGATAAGTAAAATGCGACCACTTCTTTGCCTCGTTTCTCATTAAACAATTGATAAGGCTTTTGCCAAAGCAGTTTAGGCGGCTGATGAAAAATCGATTGCAGATAAACAAGCACATTATCTGGCGCATCAATAAATGAATTAATCGCAAATATCGCCCCGTCTTTTCTTAAATAAACGTCAATATCCGTCTTGGTATTTTCGAAAACAGCTTGTGGATCATCGATAGGATGGGTGAACGATTCATCTACGGTGATAGTACCATCAAAATCAAACAAGCTTATCCGGTCATAAGGCAGGCCAAATAGGACATAAAGGGCATCGGTCAAAACGCGATCGGTGGTCTGATTTATGCGAAAACGAGCCGATACAGATTCATCTGATTCTTGTAGGATTGCTTGAGTTTCCGGGCTAACATGCAAGGTGAAACAGTCATCATTAGTACAGGTGGGCATATCTTTGCCAACCACGTTACACGTATAAGACCGCTTGACTCGTTGCTTTTTGGCATTGAACTGATAGGCCATTTGGCAGCGAATGGGGATTTTCAAACGATGTCCTGATTCAATCAAAGCCAACAGATCATGATTCAGTGTGTGTGCCGATTCGAGGTGGGAGAACTTATCATAATACCCAGGCATATGCAGCGGAGGCGACCCAAACAAATGTTCCTGCCACATAGCTTCCAAGTAAGAAAAGTGTGCTATCCTCGCATCGATAGGCCATGTCATGGTTTGACCTGGTTTTAAATACTCAAGCATCGGGTGTAATAAAGCCGTGGTGTTGATAGGTGTGATGCCGTGAATTGGCGTTTGAAAAACTCGGTTTAAATAATCGTTAGCAATCCGCGATAAACGTTCATTGTACTCTTCTTGTCCCTGTAATCCGCCTGACATCTGCCAAAGCTGTTCGGTTCGACTAACCAACGACTGTGCGGATTGTGATTGATGATACGATGCTAACGCCTGAGAAAGTTTAAGCTGGTAATAGGCTTTGGCTTGAGCAATTTGTGCCTGGGCATCCCCATTTCCTACAAACCCATCCTCAAACAAAGCGGGTGTACCGCTAAAAAAAGCCGCTATATCCTTAGCGCTTGCTATGCCTACGATGGATAGTTTTGACGGGTTAGTAAGCATTTTTTCCCGCAAATGTTGTAATGTCATGAAAGGCGCTTGCCGATTTTTGGCTTTGAACTGTTGCGCCAAAGACATGGCATAAAAATGCGTATCGCCTTGACCCGTTTGCTGGTGATGGTCAAAATCGCGTTGAAAAGGCTCATATTGAAGGCCCTGAATGATAGAAATTCGCTTTGATTGCAGGGCAGACTTCAGTTTTTCACGGTTATTTTTTAGCAATGGTGAACTCTCATCGGAAGCAAGATTGATTAACCACTGCGATAAGGCCATTGCTCTGAATCCTTGACCGTTTTCATCAAGGATTTCATTGGCAGTGATGATATACCATGGCTCCTTTGAATCCAACGCTTGCTTGAGAGAAACGAGGATAGCAAACAGATCGTCAGTATCCTCAAACGGGTCTGTAAACAGCAAATGGCTGCGGGGAAAATGATCATCAACAGAAGCTTGTGCGCCTGCAAAGTGCGAAACTAGCATCATTAGGACAATAGCAATAAACCGTTTCACAATAATCCTTTTGTTATGGTTCGGTGAGTCGGCAGTTTAGTGTTTTTCTTTGATAAAAACGAGCTTGGAATTGTAACAACATTGTTACAAATTTTCTTCGCATTCAGACGTCGTTTCAGTTACCTTAGTCAATTTTATTGATAGGGATATATCATGCGTTTACCCAGCCTACTTGTTCTGTCTTTTCTATTTTTTTCTTTCAATTCAGGGGCTTCGACGCTGGAATCGAAAGATTGGGTTGCCTATGTTAATCCAATGAATTCACCCGAAGAATACTACCTATCAAACCAAGATCAGATTAGCCAGATCCCCAATGGAACAGGGCTTCAGATACTTTTTACAAGCCAAGGAAAGTATTACCTACTAGCAGGCCCAAGAGCAAATCGTTTATTAACTGTTATTGGCGGCAAAATTGAAAACCTAAAAGCCCCTTTTCTTTCTCAGTTGCAAGAAGAGTTTGGAGAAGAAACTTATGGAGTTATGGCGATTGATACTGCCCTGCCCTTTCCTAGTCAATTTTTCTGGCTAATGATAAACGATGAACCTCACCCGCTGGAGATTGTTAGCGAAAGTACACTGATCCATGATAGCCCCAGTAAATTTGCCTATGTTACGTTTACAGGCCTTGTTTCCGACATCTCAGAAGAAGCCCTGGATAAACTTGCAACCCAACTAACCCCTACTGCGCTTTTTTGGGAAAAACTCGGCAGTTTCCTGCATCAACACCTCAATCAGGCACCTAAAGATGAGCAATTTGAGGCTTACTGGCAAGACCAGCAACAACGTTTAAACCAAGTTTTGGCGGAATTAAGCAAAGACTATGACCGCCTCAGTCACAAAGGACAACTGCTAATAAGCCCAGAACAAGCTTTTTCAGTATCCACCATCGAAGAAGCTTGGGATGTTTTACGTCATCTTCATACCTATTCACAATTGAAATACCATGCCCAAAATACCGTGGGACGATACTCAGAAAGAAAGGGGTATTACGTGATTGATGCCCGCTCCCTGTTGCATGCGGTCCAATCAGACAACACACCAATAACCGATATTCATGGCCGGCAGATAGCAAGTAGTGTTTTCAACAAAGAAGCCGTTGAATATATCTTTCCACGCATCATGGAAGATAACAATCGGGAAGTGACATCTTTTATTGAGAATCAAGCCAACATTCACAAAAGGCCAATTCAGTAGCAATTATTTTGATTATTATGTGCGCTTATTCTACACTTACAGGGTATAATATTCATTCCCACCAATGAGTATATTACGTGCCTTTTGAAGGGTATAAGTCATGGTGAATTTTAGACTTGCAGTATATAGCCTCATTGGTGTTATTGGCGCACCTATGAGACATTGGTATCGATGGCCGTTATACAAAAAAGTAAAGGTCATTGCCATCGCAATGGTACTTCTTACCTGGTATATCTCTTATTTATTCCCGAAAATAAACTATGGCATGATTGGTAATAACCCATGGATAATCCTAGCTACGACATGCTTGGCTTTTCATATTAGCATGGTTGTCATTTCCATTTATCTCCATCGAAGTGAAACCCATCGAGGCATCCGCTATGCTAAACCCATGCGTCATTTTTTTCGTTTTTGGTTATGGTTTATTTCTGGCATCGATCGAACTCATTGGGTGGCTGTCCATCGATATCATCATCAACATACTGAAACAGAAAAAGATCCCCACAGCCCTGTGGCAATTGGGTTAAACAAACAGCTCACGCATGGCATTGAAATCTATAATGAAGCTTTCACACTCCAAGCTGTGAAACAATTGGGTGTCATTCGTGATAATGATTGGTTAGAGAAAAAGCTATATTCTCATCGATTTGGTATCTTATTTTCCCTCCTGCTTTTTATCCTTCTGTTTGGCTTATGGGGGATACCTTGCTGGACTATGTTGATGGTTTCTCAAATATTCGCCCAAAATTTTGTCATTAATGGGCTGGGGCATCACACCGGGTATCGTAATTACAATACGGATGATAATTCACGTAACATCTCCCGGTTTGGCGTGCTTATCTCGGGTGAAGAGCTACACAATAACCATCACAAGAACCCCCGATCCCCAAGATTCTCAAGACGACGAAACGAATATGATTTGGGCTGGTTTTATATTGTTTTACTCTATAAATTGGGGCTTGCCAAAGTTGAGCTAAAGCGTATATATCACACAAGTAGAAATCAGAAATTACACACGATAGAAAGCGGTTTAGAGAATGATTCACATTATCACCAATAATAAAAATGAAACACTTTTTGTTATGAGCATATTTCTGATTTAGTCTTCTTTTTTTTTTATAAAATCCCTGGAAATTTAGCTTGGATATGCTAGATTTATATATATTGATTAATTTTTAATCATAGTGTTTGTGCAGTTTAATTCTATCTGTCAATTGTGACGGCTACCGTGTATTGACAAGGACATACACGACTTCCGGTGCGACATTATCAATATGTTTGAGGCCAAACGTCATGTCAAACTCTGGAAAAGCCATCAAATCGTCTAGCAAAAAAATAATCGTCGATGGTGTTAATGGCGATATTTCCATTAACACTTTATCTGGTAATGACAACATATCAGTTAACGATGTTAATGGTAATGTCACTATTGATACAGGCAATGGTAACGATAAAATCGTTTTAGACGATGTGACAGGCACTAATCATATAATCGATGCCGGTTCTGGTAACGATAAAATCACAATAAATGATATCACTGGCGATGTAATAGTCGAAGGGGGTAGCGGCAACGATAACACTCATATCGATGACGTCAAAGGAGATGTCACAGTCGATGCGGGTAGCGGTATCGACACAGTATTTATTGATGATGTGACTGGTGATGTCAACGTCGATGGAGATAGCGGCTCGGATCACATCAAAATAACCGATGTTAATGGCCAAGTCTATGTGGATGGTGGCTCCGGGAATGATACGATTTTCGTTTCCGACATCACAACAGGGGCTACGATTCTTGGCGGCTCAGGACACGATAAAATCATTGGCGGTAATCAAAATGATTTAATCTATGGCGGCGAGGGAAATGATTTATTAATTGGTGGTAGCGGCAATGACATTATTGATGGTGGAAGCGGCAATGATATCATTCTAGGAGGCAACGGTGATGACTCAGTGCGCGGTGGATCCGGATCTGATTTTATCGACGCAGGCCGTGGCGACGACATTGGTTACTATAACATTTCGGACAACTTAAATGACTGTGATCTTTATGTCGGTGGTAGTCAAAAGCTAGGAGACACTTTATATATCGAAGCCTCCTCTAGCCTTCAAAAAGCAGCCATTGAATCTTATATAGATTCTGTTTGCAACCCAAGTTCCTATCTAAATTTCGAGAACGTTGGGGGTGGATATGGGTTTAATCTAAAAGCAATCGGCTGGGAGTTTATCTATGTCACCATCGAAGGAAACACAAACCTTCCCCCTGAGATTCAGCCCCAAGATTTTAGTGTCAATGAAAATAGTAACAATGGCACGATTGTAGGCACCGTCATTGCCAGCGATCCTGACTTACCCGCTGATAGCTTATCCTATACGTTGAGTGGCGGGACTGGTCTTGGAATCTTCGGTATCAATGCCACAACAGGCGTCATCACGGTTGTTAACGGCGTTCTATTGGATTATGAAACCGTCACAAGCTTTACTTTAGCAGTCCAAGTCTCTGATAGTTTTGGAGAAACTGATAACGCAATAATCACGATAAATATCCAAGATGTAAACGATTTACCTACGGGAAATGTCACCATCACCGGCAACTTAGCAGAAGATCAAACACTAACTGCCAATATCGCAGCAATTGATGATGAAGATGGATTGGGAGAGTTTAACTATCAATGGCATCGCAATGGTAACGATATCAGTGGCGCAATCGCGTCGACCTATACCTTAGGCGATGCGGATGTTGGTGCCCAAATGTCAGTAACTGTTTCTTACACCGATGGACATGGTACGCTAGAATCCCTAACCTCCGAATTAACAGCAGCGATTGCCAATGTCGATGATGAAACAACAGGTACCCTCGATGTCACCGGCAATGCCGAAGAAGGTGGAACCTTAACTGCTGATTTAACTGGCGTGGTTGATGATGATGGTGTCACCACCACCGCTTATCAATGGCAATTAGATGGCGCTGATATCACCGGTGCCACCAGTGCAACCTTTAATATCCCAGACGATCAATCCTTTNTCGGTCATGAAATTAGGGTGATTGCCACCACCACCGACATCTTGGGTGGAACCACCTCATTTACCAGTCCCACACAAACCATCGCTAATGTCGATGATGAAGCAACAGGAACCCTCGATGTCACCGGCAATGCCGAAGAAGGTGGCACCCTCACCGCATCGTTAATCAATATCAGCGATCCCGATGGCGAAACCACCACCGCTTATCAATGGCAATTAGATGGCGCTAATATCACCGGTGCCACCAGTGCAACCTTTAATATCCCAGACGATCAATCCTTTGTCGGTCATGAAATTAGGGTGATTGCCACCACCACCGACATCTTGGGTGGAACCACCTCATTTACCAGTCCCACACAAACCATCGCTAATGTCGATTATGAAACAACAGGAACCCTCAATGTCACCGGCAATGCCGAAGAAGGTGGAACCCTCACCGCATCGTTAATCAATATCAGCGATCCCGATGGCGAAACCACCACCGCTTATCAATGGCAATTAGATGGCGCTGATATCACCGGTGCCACCAGTGCAACCTT
>NZ_CAXMZT010000018.1:0-26769 GCF_964199965.1 Legionella sp. W05-934-2
CCTTTGTCGGTCATGAAATTAGGGTGGTTGCCACCACCACCGACATCTTGGGTGGAACCACCTCATTTACCAGTCCCACACAAACCATCGTTGCTGCCACGATTTATGGCCTATTCACCCCTAACGACGACACGGTTGACTTTAATATTCTCAATCCAAATGATTATGATTTAACCCTTGGCGTTATGGACGCGTTAGGTGGCATGGATACGGTGATTCTACCTACCTCCGTTAGCATTGCAAAAGAATGGGGCTATGACCCATCAGCAACATTCTTTGCAGGAGCTGGCAATGATACGATAACCACCGGTGGGTTGAATGATATTATCGATGGGGGGGATGGCGTTGATCAGGTTATCTACAGTGGTCGATTGTCTAACTATGATTTTTCCAATGTCAATGTCAATGCGGGCAGTTTTAATGTACTCGATTTCGGCGATCCTAAGAGCTCAGGTAATTTTGATAAATTATCGTCGATTGAGAAACTGACATTTAATGGTGCTGACGCGGGTGATGTTTTATTGTTTACCGCTATTGGATCTAATATCACACTTGATAACAGTATCATTCTAAGTAACGACAATGCTCATCTAGTATTTATTGACAGTGAAAATGTTACATATATAGGCGGTAATTATCTAGATGATATAACCGTTTCTAATTCTGCAACAGGAACTATCCGCACCATTGGTGGGCGTGGAAATGATACGATTTCAAATAATGCCACGTCAACAACAGATGTCATTGTTGAATATGCTAAATCCGTCGTTGGTTATAATTTCTATAATTTGAATCCACAGCTCATTATCCAGGATGTGGGCGCAAGTTATGATGTGTTTGATGAAGGCTATGATGTCGTTTCAACGATGGTAACCTTTGATTTTGCTGAACATGAATACACATCCCTGACATTAGGTACCAATGGCACAGACTCGTTATCAGCCTCAATGGATGACCAGCTCGTTTTAGGATTTCGTGGGAAAGACCAACTCTCGACTGCCCTAAGTGACGTGGTGCTATCAGGCGGTGGTGAAAATGATACTTTAATTAGACTTGATGGTGATAATGTTATTTTAATAGGTGGCCAGGATAATGACGTCATTACAGATCAAGGTGCAAGCCCAGGTGCCTATGCAGGGTATGCAAGTCATATCGGCAGTTATCAGTTTATCGGCAATGATTCTACTGACTTTTTGATTACAGACGTTGGGGCAGATAGTTTTGATGAGGGGGTCGATCAATTATTAACAATCAGCAAATTCAATTTTTCAGGTGATACCTACGACCATATTGACTTTAGTGTTGGTAATCCAACAACAAGCAATTCTGTTTTTGTCAGCAGCTCGTCAAGCAATATCATTGAGGTCAATGGATTAACCCATGTTGCTGTTATTGCCCGTGAGGGTGACGATACATTAACCAATGTCAACAGTCAGGATGTGGTGTTTGTCGGTGGCCAAGGCTATGATCGATTAATTGGAAATAGTGCGGATTACGCCGCTACGACAGGCAGTTATGCCCATAGTTTAGCCGATTATCAAATTGATGCCGATCCCATTTTATTGTTCATCCAATTGTCGGATGGAACTGCAACAGGCGGCACTGATTTTGATGCAGTGGATCTTGAATACAGTCTTGATGGCGGTCAAACCTTTAATGCGGTGGCTGCGACTCATATTATTAGTGTTCCAGTCTATGCACAGGATCTGATTGTACGTGTGGCTTCGTCCCAAGATAGTGACATAGAAGTAGCTGAAAATTTTGGTTTAAGTGTCAGCCGAATTAATGGTGTGATTGCAAATCTTGTGATGCCCACCGCCACAGGCATTATCAATGATAGCGGCAGTGAGCAGTATCTATTGATTGGTAATGCCATCGCAAAAGAAGGCGAATTTTTAGATTTTACATTATCGCTTTCTTCTGGCGTGGCTGAGAATGATTTAATACTTGATTTAATTGCCGAAAGCGCTGCTTCTGGCACCGACTCATCAGATTTCTTAGGGAATGATTTTCTATATAGCTATGATGGAGGCAGTGTATTTCATTCTTCATCATCAACACTTGGTAATGGCACCCATGTCGAAATGCCGGCTGGAAGTTCCAGTATTATTGTGAGGGTGACAGCCATTGCCGATCCTTTACAAAACGACTCAGCACATGACGCGATACAATTAAGTGTCGAAAATATTGTAAGTGGTCCCACCACAATTGATATCACGGATTCAGGAATTGGCATCATTCTTGATGAAGGAGGTCCTAATATCATCACCGTGTCAGATGCCGTCGCAACCGAGGGAGGCGCGCTAGATTTCACCATATCGATTCCAACACAAGCCTATACCATTAAAGATGTTGGCTTGTCCTATTATGATGAAAATCAAGATACCCTATCGGCTATTAAGCAGTTTAATTTTAATGGCAATCAATATACAGACCTAATATTTAGTGGCAACACAATTGGTGCAAATGATGCCAATCACCAAATAGTCACTGGTCTCTCGTACTTATCATTAGATCTGCACGCTCTTGCCAATACTTATAATGTGGCTTTGTTAGGAAATGCTGACAATGACACATTAAGCAATGATGGTGCCAACGCTGTGTTTGCAGCTGGGGGAAATGGTGATGATTTATTAATCAATAACTACGGTGATAATGCCTACTTTAAAGGGGGTTTAGGCAATGACAGTTTTGAATATTTCGTTGGTAATCAAATTATGTTTTACGGAGACCAAGGGAATGATCAGTTTATCAGTTCGTTCGGTCTAGGTGATATTAACATAACGATTGCGTACCAAAATGCCATCGCCGCTTTTGAGATAAATCCTGATATTAGTGATTGGAAGATTGTGGATAGGGGCAATGATATATTGGATGAAGGCACCGATACTGTCGTTGACTCAGTTATTCAAAGTTATCAATTTGGCGAACAACGTTACTATGGTATTAAATCAGTGAATGAAGCTATTTTTGTCAATGGTAATATCATTCTTGGCGATGCTAACGCCAATACGTTTACTGCTTCGAATTTAGACCATGTTGCCGTGCTAGGACTGGCTGGTGATGATAGTTTATCAGTTGATAATGTCCAAGATGTTGAATTGATTGGTGGGCGCGGGGATGATGACTTATCAACCAGTCTGTTTAACCAAGCGCAAACCACAGCAGGATACGCTGGACATGTTGGAAACTATGCAATTTCAGGTACCGATGGCAGCCACTTCACCATCAAAGATATCGGGTCTGATTATTATAATGAAGGGCGAGATACCCTGCACAACCTATTAGCATTTAAGTTTAATGGAACAATCTACGAATCGATCGAGTTTTTACCCACAGGTGGTTCACCCACTGGCAATTACCAAATAGCCGTTGGCAACAATGCTAATCTTTCTAACTCAACTCGAGATAATGTCGTGCTCTATGGCGGCCAAGGAGATAATACCTTAACCAATTCTGGCGGATTTGATGTGATATTGGTCGGTGGTGAAGGCGATGATATTTTGAGTGAAAATTCAAATTCGCCATTATTTACAACAGCATCCTATGCCGGCAGTGTTGCGCAATATGCATTAACGGGTACAAATTTGAGTGTGGATGAATATACGTTGACGGATGTTGCTAAAGCTGATTTCGATGAGGGGTCTGATCGATTAAAAAACATTACTCATATAGAGTTTGATGGTTCACGATATACATCGGTAGGCATTATCTATCAAAATGCTGGCGTAAGCGAGAATGGTCAAATCATCTATATCGATTCAGTGAATGGTGTTTCGGTAAGTAACGGGAATAATATCACCGATGGACATGATATTGTCGCCATTGTGGGAAATGTGGGGGATGATTATCTGCAATCAGGCAGTGCTTATGAAGTGGCCTTGGTTGGTGGTGAAGGGGATGATGAATTAGTCAATGCCGGCAGCTTAACTTCAACAACGACCGCCACCGTGTATGGCGCCTATGCAGCCGATATCAGTGATTATACGTTTTCTCCATTCACATCAACAATATACACCATAACCGATGTGGGCCTTGATTTATTTGATGAAGGCACTGACACACTCACCAATCTTACCCAATTAAGCTTTGCTGCAACGAAATACTATTCTGTTTTATTTGCCCCAACAACCATAGAAACTAGCACAGTCGATGATAGCATTTTAGTTGGTTCAACAGACAATGATGCATTAACCGCAGATCATGACAACGTTGCTTTAATTGGCGGCGATGGTGATGATGTATTAACAAACGCTAATGGTGAAGATGTCGTCTTAGTAGGCGGTCGAGGTAATGATAATCTAGTGGGCATTGCCGGTGATCCATCAGCCACCTTTGCGTCCTACTCAGCAGGACCAGGTAGTTATACCTTAACCTATATTAGCCCAAATCAAATGATGGTGAGTGATATTGGTTATGATAGTTATTCCGAAGACACCGATACACTGACTGATATTTCTCAGTTGACCTTTAATGGCATGCATTATGTTGATACCAAGTTTTTTCAAGAATCGACCCTTGATGAAAACGCACCCGATCGCTCTTATCAAATTTTAGTGGGCACAACAAGCAATGACGTGTTGGGCACAACCAATCTAGCTGGCACAGTTCATTACCACGATCTCTTATTAATGGGGGGGGATGGCGATGATACGTTTGATATCAGCGACTTTTCAGACAATATCTATGTCGTGGGCGGATTAGGTGATGATGTTATAAACGGCAATTCTTTAGACCCAACGGCAGTGTTTGTGGACTATGCGGGTTCTCCGACACAATACATTGTCACGATGGTATCAGGCACACAAATCACAGTTGAAGATTTTGTAAAATCAGGTGATGAAGACGAAGGAACCGATACGCTAAATAATATTGCATTATCACAACTTCGTTTCAATGGTGAGCCTTCTAGTTCAGGAGAAATCTCTTTAGCGGTTTTTGGTGATAATGACGACAATTTCCTCAGTGCCACTCAAGATAACATGTATCTATTTGGATTAGCAGGCGATGATGAGTTAAATACAAATGGTTACCAAAACGTTGGCCTTCGTGGTGATGAAGGGGATGATTATCTTGTCGGTGATGGCTTTAATACAGCGACGGCTTATTATTACCATTCCGTTATAGAATATAAATTAGTATCAATCGCACATGGCGCAATCTCAGTTACCGATATTAACCATGCGAATGGTGATGAGGGATCAGACAATTTGTTAGGGATTAGTCGTTTGGGTTTTGACAATATTATCTATAATAATGTGCAAACCACCCATACAAATGGTTCTTTCGTTTCTGATGATAATGTATTGTATATTGGCTCAGATTCGGCGGATGCGATCGCCAATAGCTTTGGTGATGGAAATCTGATTTTTGCAGGCTTAGATAATGATGACATTACCAATGAATTTGGGACAAATGCCATATTTTACGGGGAGGAAGGCGACGATCTATTAACCGATAATTCAGGCGGCCAAAATGTAACCGCAGGCTATCGTGGCAATTTTGCTGATTATAACATTACCCAAATTGACCCAACATCGTATCAAATTCAAGACCTTAATACATTGGATGGTGATGAAGGCACAGATACGCTCAATTCTATCACTAAATTTCAGTTCGCCGATCGATTGTTTGACGTCTCCAATGTCTATTTAGGTGATGCCATAATCACCGATTCTCTCATTCCCTATTTAGGAACAAGCAGACCAGATAATGTGACGTATAATGCCGGCGGCACCGGGTATGAAATTGATACGTTGGCTGGCGATGATACAATCACAGTGTTAAACGGGACAAATATTCGTATTACCGGTAATGAAGGGGATGATATTTTAAATGACAATACCCCGCTTGAAGCCCCTTTACAAGTTGTGATTGGTTCCACAAATACCTCGCTAAAATATTTCAATGCCATCGGTGACCTCGATGGTGATGGCAAAATTGATATCGTCATGACCGATTTTTCAAGCAATGATTTAGTCTGGTATCGAAACCTAGGGGATATTGATAGCGACTCAGAAGTTGAATTTACTCGATTAAACATTGCCCCACCGAGTTCCTATGGTGGTGGTGATATCTTTATTGTGGATATGGATAATGATAACGATTTGGATATTGTTAGCGCTCATTTTAATGGCAATACCATTGATTGGTGGAGAAATGATGGCACACCAGCTGATGGGGGCTGGGTAAAAAATATCATCGCCATCAACTTTAATGACGCATATTCTGCAACAGCATTTGATATGGATCATGACGGTGATATGGATGTGGTGGCAGTCGCTCGCAATGCTAATGGTGCCGATGTCCTATTATATACTAACCCTGGGAATAATCCTTTTGATGCTATTTTTTCAGGGGTCATACCCATCCCAGTCGATAATACGCTACAAGGTGCGGCTACATTGATCAAAGGCGATTTTAATGGTGATTCTTGGGAAGATATTATCGCGGCGTCATTCGATACGGGAATCATCCGCTATTATCAAAACAACCAAATCGGGGGATTTAGTACGTCCACTATCGATAATGGCGTTTACACAAATTCCGTTAATAGTATCTATGCAGCGGATATCAATGGTGATATGCGCCTCGATTTGTTAGTTGCTGAAAAAGGTAGCAATCAGTGGGTTTGGTGGGAAAATGATGGCAATGGTACATTTATATCCCGTCATGTCATTTATACCATGCCAAATAGCACACCTTTCTCAATATACGCCAGTGATATTGACGGGGATGGCGATATGGATGTGGTGGGCGCCAATAGTGCTGATAACAATACAAGTTCTGACTATTTCTGGGCAGAAAATGTCGATGGAGATGGTTTGACTTGGCAAACCACTGAGTATGATGTCATTCCTGGTTTCAAAAGTGCACGGGAAGTGTATAGCGTATCAACCGCTGATTTAGATGGTGATAATACCGATGAAGTTATTTTCACCACCAATAATAGTATCCGTTATGCCAACGTCATTCCTGACCCCGAACAATATGCAGTCACAGTGTATGCTGATGACCGTTCGGGTTATCAACTAGTCGGCTTTGATGCAAATGGGTTTACTGTGGAAGATATGAATCCAGGAAATGGTGATGAAGGCTTCGATACTTTAAGTAATTTTACCCACATCGAATTTAATGGACAGTTATATGATAACATCATCATTGGAAACGGGACCGTTGCCAATGATACAGATTTATATATTGGAACACTGGGTGATGATGAAGTCACCCTTTCCGGCGGTGATAATCACCTGTTAGAATTATTGGCCGGTGATGATACGATTCATTATTCTGATGGTTTAAATACGCAAATAATCGGCGCGGAAGGCAATGACACGATTCATGTTGGCTTTTCGAATGATGATGTGCAAGTTGTCTATCTTGGCAATCAAGCAGATTACCTATTCACCTATTTAAGTCCAACCGATTTTACCGTGACGGATACAAATCTTGGCAATGGTGATGAAGGGACCGACACGCTCAATCGTGTTCAGAAGATAACCTTTGCCGACGCAAGCTATAATTTTGTTGCGCTCGGGATAGCAACCATCAGTAACCCAAACACGCTATACATCGGATCATCTTTCGCTGATATCGTTACCTTTTCAGCGTCTGGTGCAAGTATTATTCTGCTTCCCACCGCAGGAAATGATTCCTATACGGATAACTCTGTGAACAAAGGCGCTTTGGTTGCCTATGCTGATGCCATAACCGGCTATGCATTTGAGCCTGTTAGCAATTCAACTTTCAGGGTGACTGACATCGAACCTTCAAATGGCTCAACCGATACCGATACGTTGGTGGGTTTTAACCAAATTAGTTTTAACGGTCAAGTGTATAGTCCCATCAGTTTAACCGGCGCAGCAACAGCTAATAATCAACTGGTCATTTTACCAGGCGGTTCAACATTCAATACAGACTATAGTAATGTCACCTTCGTTGGCGATGAACTTAATAATAACATCACCATTAACAATCAATCCGGTAACATCGTATATGCCGGTGGGGGTTATGACACCATCTCAGTATCACCGATGTCAGATACCTTAGTGGTGTATCGAGATGTCTATGCCGGCTATGCTTTTGCTATCGTTTCACCATCAACATTCACTGTCAGCGATATCAACTTCACAAATAGTGATGAGGGCACGGATACCCTGATGAATGTCAGTCATTTACAATTTGCTGATAAAACCTTTTCAGCCGTTGTGATTGGGGATGGTGAAATCACCAGTGCTGATACCTTGTATGTTAAAAGCAATCTTGATGATACCGTTTCCTATAATAGTTCCGATGCAAACTATACCTTAGCCACAGGTGCGGGTAATGATGTAATCTCTGTCGAAAATGGTAGCAATATTCGTGTCATTGGCGGTGAAGGCAACGATCAACTCACCGATAACTCGTTCAATCATGCCTTGGTGGCAATTTATCAAGGCAATGTGTCGGATTATCAATTAACGATGACAAGTCCTTCTAACTTTACTGTGACCGATCTTAATCCTACCAATGGCGATGAAGGCACGGATATATTAACCAATGTGAATCGCATTGAATTTGCAGATTCCGCCTATGATTCCATCTTGTTTAACAACAGTGCCAATGCAAATAACCAGCTAGTCCTTGTTAGCCCAGGCGCAACCGTCAATCATAGCACCTTTGATAATGTTTTATACTATGATGGCAGCGGTGATGAATTATTTGAAATCAATTCAGGCACCAATGTACGCATACTAGCCGGTCTTGGTAACGATGCGTTAAACGATTTCACTGGCAGCGCACAAGCCATTTATCGGGATGGATTAGCGGGTTACAGCTTTCAAAATCTTTCCCCAAGTTTTACTGTCTTGGATGTCAGCGCTCAGTATGGTGATGAGGGGTTTGATTCGCTGTTTGGATTTAATAAAATTACGTTTGCTAATAGCGAGTTCACTTCAATCAGTTTAACTAATTTGGTAACTGCCAATGATCAATTGGTTGTGCTATCGAGTGGTGTAACTACCCAGAATACTGGATTTGATAATGTGGGTATTGTGGGGTCTAGTGGCTCTGAATCAATCACTATTACCTCTGGGGATAACACGCAAGCGTATGGTGGGCTTGGTGATGATTATATCAATGATCACACAGGAACAGCCATTGCCTTGTATACCAATGATTTTAGCCACTATGAATTCACTGCCATGGGTCCCCTCAATTATACGATTCGCGACTTAAATGATATCGATGGCAATGAGGGAAATGATGACTTAATTGGCATGACCCGTTTAAACTTTGCAAATGTAACGTATGATAATGTGGTGTTCAATGTACCCACATCTGATGGCCAATTTATTCTTGTTTATAATGGCAATCCCTTAACATTATTCTCTAACAATTCAGTGGTTGTTGGTAGCTCAGCTGACGATAGACTCGAGAATGTTGGCTATGGCAACATCCTATATGGTGGCAGTGGCAATGATATCTTAATTGATTCTAACTTTTTCACAGGAACCACGGTGTTAATTGGCGGCGCCGGAAATGACCAATTAAACAATTATACAGGGAATGTTGGTTCAACCGTTGCTGGCTATGTTGATAATATTAGCACCTATAATTTCACCTACAATCAATTAACTGAACAACTCACTATTGAAGATTTATCATGGTTTGGCATCAATGAAGGGACAGACACATTGCAATCGGTGTACATGCTATCATTTGCTGACTATGCGATTGCCGAGGTCAGTTATACCGCGCAGGGTGTATCGGCAGCGTATCAAGATGATCAAATGATTATCGGCACTGACAATAACGACATCCTTACAAACAATGCATATAACAATGTCGTGTTATTTGGTGGGTTAGGAGATGATGAGCTGGTTAATAATACCCTGTTAACGTCATTATTAATCGGTGGCGTCGGCAATGATGTTCTTACGGGCAATATGAACACCATAGCTGGTTATGCTGGTTCAATTGCTGAATTCGATATCACCGGGTCAGTTGGGAACTATATCATCACTGACAAAGAAACTGCAGGCTATAATGAAGGCCAGGACCTTATCCAAGGCATTTCCCAGTTTAGTTTTGCGCAAGGTACATATGATAACATTGTCGATGGCGTCAATAATACGGCAGGCCATCAAATCGTGGTTGGTTCAGAATTTGTAGACACTTTCAACGTAAATTTCAATCATGTCGCAATCCTAGCAGGTGCTGGAGATGACACCCTTTCAGCCTTTAATCGTCAACATGTCACATTGGTGGGCGGTGAAGGCAATGATCAGATTCTTGCTGATTCAGTGAATGTCAATTCGAGCATTACCGTTGCCTATGCAAACATCCTCAGTGGCTATCAATTTAGCGCATCATCTGGTTCACAGTTTAATATTACGGACACAGATACAGCAGGCTATGACGAAGGGACGGATACCCTATCCAATGTTACGAGATTAAGTTTTGGAAATGTTGACTATACAAACCTAATATTAGGGGATAGCTCAGCAAATCTCCTTTTTGCGAGCAATGAAGGTGGTTTGGTCATCGGATTTGAAGACAATGACACGCTTGTTACAAATGGTTTTGACAATGTTACGTTGGTGGGTGATGCCGGGAATGATATGTTAGATAATCACTCTGGCGGCAACAACGTTCAGTTATTTGGTGGCGAAGGCAATGATAGGCTAATTGGTGATAATACGCGGGCTTACGTTGATACACTACTCTATGCAGGAAATGTATACGATTATCAATTTACCAAAACCCCTTCCGATGTATTGATAACTGATATAGGCCATCATTTTGAAGGAACCGATACACTGATATTTTTTGATTATTTCAACCCAAATGCCATCGATCAAATTGAATTTAATGGCATAAACTATCAGTTATATTTATTAGACAATCTAACTAATTCTGTCTTCGGTTCAATCAATAATGATTTAATACTTGGTTTTGGTGATTTCGATTTTCTAATTGGGAATACAGGCGATGATATCATTGAAGGCGGTGCTGGCGCTGACCGAATTGATGGCGGTCTTGGTATAGATACCGCTTCTTATGCCAGTGCATTAACCCCCGTGACGATTAATTTATTTCTACCCTCGCAAAACAGTCCGGGTAGTGATGCGCACGGTGATCAATTAATGAATATTGAAAATATCATTGGCAGTCAATTTAACGATTCTCTAACTGGCAATATTATGAATAATAGCTTAATTGGTGGTGCGGGCAATGATACGTTGACTGGTGGCGCTGGTAGCGATATGTTTAAATTTGGCATAGAAGATGGCGATGATGTAGTAGTCGATTTTAGTCTACTCGAAGATAAACTCGATTTAACTCAATTTTCCGGTATTTTTGATAGGTATGATGCGGATAGTAATGGGTTATTAGATACAGCCGAGTTCAACAACTTTGCCAATGGTAGCGATAATAATGCTGGCATCAGTAATATTGCTACTTCAGCTGGCAACACCATTATCACCCTTAACAATGATGTGTTACTTAATGCAGTAACCCCCAGTCCTTACGAAATTGACACGACGATTACGCTGTTAAACATTGCTTCCGTGGATGAAAGTCATTTCATCATTTAAATTAGGCAACACCTCACAGTTATCCTTTTCCTAATACGATTTGGCATCACTTAGGGTTCAACACCCACTGCTCGTCCTTCCGGTTCAACGAGCCCCTGCACTGTTGCTCTAGCAACACGATTTGCTGTATCAAAAAGCCCTAGTGCTGTTAGAGGTAAACCACTCGGTAATACGGTCTCATTCAATGTGTTGCCCAATGCGCGTAAGTTATCATTTCGATAAATCAGATCACCTAAAATACTCGGTCTATTATCATTGATAGAATCAACCGATGAAAGCGAAGGCAGTACTTTGGCAATTAAAAAAATGGATGATAAAAAGAACCAGCGAGGGTCTTGTTCTAGCATTGTCAGCATCAAGCCAAAAGCAAAAAAACTGGCTGCCATACCGTCCACGGCATTTTTATAGGCAGGGTCAAAGCACTCCAATTGCCATGAATGAGCGATTTGTTGTTCGTTTATGAGCGGTTGTATCACCGTGTTTAAACGATGATGGGCATCTGAATTTTGATCAAGCAATCTATTTGCTTTTCGGTAGAAATTTCGTTCTGCGTCATTGGACTGAGCGGAGAATGTTGATAAGTGGAAAATTTGATTAATCGTTTCATAACTCGCTTTATCGGTCACCGTAGAAAGTGGCCAATCCATCCATTGAATAAAATCTAAAAGACTAGTTAAGACATTTTTTACACCGATGGATAAGCCTTCCTCATTCTCCCTTATCCATTTTCTGCGTTCCAGTATCGCTTCAATTTTTTGGTGCTTGCTCAGGTCCATTTTGATCGATTCATACTTAAAATCCGCAAGCTTCATTGATTATCCTCATATCATGATTCTGACAGGCTTGGTTATGGTGGAATAAGATTGAACAAATGTCAACTTTCAAGTCTTAGGCAAAACGCCAAGGACAAGGAAACGACTATTAAAATCGATAAGTAATACTCGTATCTGTTTCGAGCAAATTTTTGGAAGAACTTGGGCTGACATCCTTTTGGGTTTTAGCATACTCAAGAAATTTATTTTTTTCTTCCTGCGGGGCTTTTTCTAAATATTGCTGAACAATCTCTTCATTATCATGGAACAGTGCCATCTGTGCATCAATCAATGATGGATTTTTTTTAATCGCTAAGATAGCTTTTATGTACTTATCTACTTCGCCATGAGATAGAGAATGATTGCTTATCAGTGCCGCTGGCAAAACACTCACGCCGCTGTTTTCAATCATTTGCTCAACGTCATCTGGGTATTTTTGTTGCAATAATTTTAACGAGTCTGTGTTTAATGCATGACTCGCAAATAATAATGCCATGGATAAGACGGGCGCATCTCCTCTGCCAACCAATGATGCAGCTATCGATGAATTCGGTGACAAAAACGCTAATGTTGCCGTATTCGAATGAGGTAATATGCCTAATCCCATCGGTGGTTTGTTAATCATCTTATTGGTGATGCCGACTGCCCCGATAATCGCAGCTAAGGACAGAAAATGTTGTTTATCTTCATGAGACATTCCCTCAACAACACTTTCTAAATGATCTGCATTATCACTAAATAATACTAAGGCATTCTCATCAGAGAGGTTGTTAGCAAAATCGACTAAATTTGACGACAGTAGTCCTCGATTTGTCCACTCTTTTATTCGTTTGTATTTAGAAAGCATTTGATTAGCGGAATCTATAAGCTGTTCTTCTTGCTTATCTTTGCTAATTAACGTGCGATAGGGGGAAATAGTTAACGCAATTTCTTGCCTTTGTGAGCTGCCAACTAGCGGACTATTACGCGCTAGATCTAAATTTTGCATAACCTCCATTTTTAGGATTGGGGTTAGTCGCATTAAGCTGCTATACCGAGGGGAACTCAAATCATTACGGCTATTAAAAAATGTACTAAATGAACTACTCATAAGATTACTTTTTTTGAATGAATTAACTATTGGCATATGCAATACCCCTAGCCTAAGGCTTAGTCGTATAACGAACAATGACTACCAAGCATTATCAATAGCGATTAATAATGATCGATGTGACTAATTATAACTCATTTATCCCCTAAAAAAAAGTCTCCTTTGGAGCAATAAGCCAACACCAAAGACAGATCATAAATTAAACTCATGGCTTGATAATTATTCAAACAGGTCTATATATTATATAAGACTTAATTTAAATTCAGGCTAGTTACGTAAATCCAACCTCAAAAGAAACCAACGGTTTACTAACAGCAAATATTGCTCCATCGGGAGTTAATTAAATGGAAAAATTGGCATCCTTGGATGACGTTCTTAAACTGATTTCGTTAAAAAAGCAAAGTAACCCACAAGAAAAGGTCTCATTAAAAGCCTTACTCAAAGAAAATGGTTTTGAGGCAAAACTAGAAGGGTTAAATTTCCATGTAGTGGGAGAAAATGGCACAGTCAAACAATGGCGTCCTGAAGCTAAAACCAAAAATGGCATACTGACAACGAAATCATCTGTCCCAAGAAGAACAACCCTGTTAAATGACATAGACTTTACTGGCATCGCGGTTAATCGATGCCAGTTTGATCAATGTGACTTGTCCGGAGCAGTGCTCCCTGAAGCCATCAGCGATAGTTCATTCCAGGAAACCTGCCTTGATAATGCAACCATTCATAATTCAACATTTAAGCAGTGTGATTTTACTCTGACGAGTTTTGATTACAGTGATTTATCAAAGGTTACGTTTAATGAGTGTCAAATGAATCGAACTGGATTTAATTACTTGACCCAAAACAAAGACGTAAGCTTTGAGATTCATGCGGCAAGCCAATTTGTCGATATTAATATACTAGGGTGCAAACCTGGCGGAATTTCGGTAAAAAATACGGGCACCGCTGAATTTGAGATTCAAGATTTAACCTCCGACCAAGATCTTAATTTTATCAAAGTCAAATACAACCGGGTTTCTGACAGGCCTAAGATTATTTTACCTTGGAATACGGTAGCCCCCAGCATTGCTGCTTCATTAACAGAAAAACAACTGCAGCGCACGGACTTAATTGAGCCTAAATCACTCAATCCTATTCGCATCAATTATACCCCGTCAGGAATTGACTTGTTATCGCTAGATAAAGAAGTCACCACATTAACGGGGATGGCAGAAAAATACATGAAGCAACTCGAAACGGATCTAATGAAGCAGTCGAAACTAATTGCCGCAAAGGCAAGTGAAGGTCTGTGCCCACAATATGCGAGCATGACTGCTGGGGAAATCTTCACCGAGTTATGGCGAGAAAAGAAAGAAAGTCATGCAATGAGCATCTTTTATATCATGCGCGAAGAGAATCAAAGAGCAATTGATGCGGGAAAATCCCTTCCTTTTCCAATGATGGATAAAATGTATCACTATGCACTCACTGCTTATAACGAATGCGATGGAATCATGATACCAGGTGGAAGCGACATCGATCCCAGGTTTTACGGTGAAAAGACAGGCAAAACAACCCATCCCCTTACCACAGCAAGTGGGCTTCCCGATCTGAGACGGGACGTACTTGAATTTAGTTTAATCTATATTCAACAACGTTCAGCTGAGCCTAAACCCTTGCACGCTATTTGTCGTGGCTCCCAGTTAATTGCTGCTGCATACGGTGCAAAAATGCATCAAGAGCTAAACGATAGAGAACGGGATGCCTTTTATTTCGAACCCATGCAGTTTTCACGCCCTTCTTCGCCCGTTTCAGGCCTTTTCCCCACAGGGGGAACTGATAGTGTCTCCGATACAACAACCTCTGCTCCAAAGAAAGATTCTGCCTCGGCACCTCCTATTGCTAGTGTTTCATTGGCGTCATTAATGAAAAATGAAAGTGATGAAGATGTGATGAACTTAATCTTCTTTCACCATCAAGGATTTAGTGTTGTTCCGAGTACGCACGGGTTAGTTGCAATTGCTGAATCCACCACAAAAGGCGGCAATGTCATTACCGTTGCGGCTGAAAACCTGCCCCAAAATATTGGTATTGTTCAAAATCACCCTGAGTTTGCTCATGGCCATGGTTTAGGGGAAATGCTCAGCGCCACTGTCGCAAAGCGTTTCTTCCAAAATATTGCGACCATGGCAAATGCGTTTGCCAATGGTGAAAGAAAAGGAATTAGTGATTTTCGCGCCCTTTTAAATAAAACGGGTGATATCACCTTAGTTGAGACAAAAAAGCCCATTACCAAAGGTGAGTTGAATGCATTAACATCGCCAGGTAACTCCCCTGCGAAAACGAATGATTATGATTCCATTGTCATCGGATTAGGGCCCGTGGGATTGACATCCGCCATTTCAGCGATTGAGAGAGGCGAAAAAATCGCATTGGTGACGGACAGAGCGTTACATGGGGGGCTTGGTGTGAGACAGCAAGTATTGGGCGTTGATGAAGTCATGGATTGGGTTAGTCAATTGGTTAGGCCCGAACTGCTTGAATTTTTCATTACCACAAACCGGATGACACGAACAATGTATCAGCCTCCCGATGGGAGCAAGCCCTATCCTTATTGGACGTTTTCAACGGGTGCGTTAGAAGAGCTTTTAGTCGCTGAATTGGAAGAACGCATCCATGACAAGCTTCTGATTAAACTAGATAAAGATGGGTTTTTCAACAAGTCAGGAAAAGATGAATTACTGGATGAAATTAACCTTCAACTATCCGAATATAAAAAAGCGCAGGAAGGGGTAAGTGAGGAGAAAGCACGACGAATCATTTTTACACAGTATTTGAAATTTCTTGAATCAGAAAAGCAAGAGGATAAGTTAGCAAAAATTGCTGAAGCAAGAAATCAATTAGGGATTGATATTATTGAAGTCGAAAAAATACCTCCCAACATGACTGCTGACATCGATTTATCCAAGGGACTTACCTATTCGGCAGCCCATGAAGATTCTTTGCTGAGGCCAAGTGTAGTGAAACAGCTTGATAAGCAGAAAAGCTTACGTGAACGCATTGATATTTCCGATGCCAATAAAACATTATCCTTAGGTGGCATACATAAGATAAATGATCGCCCCGTTAAAACGCATGAAAAAAGGCAAGCCTTTGGCTTCCATGATGTTGTCGCTTCCAATGGAGCTAAACAGCAAGCGGAAAAAGCGATGGCAGGCCGGGTCGAAGGCGATGATGTTCACTTAACGCTTCCTTTATATAAAAGCCACGTTGCCACTATTTTTTCAATCACTGGAACCACAACCTTTAATTTTGGCAAAGATCCCACGGCCCCCAAAGCGTTGGAATCAAAACTGGTTAGTAAAATGTTGGATTATTGCAAAAAGAATAAAAATGCAAGAACCCCTGTCCCTATGAGTGATTTGAGAAAATATGGGTGGGAGCCACACTCAAGACCCCATCAACAAGTGTACACAACAGGTGGCGACAATCCAACTAATGACGAGGATCGCGACTATCTTTATATCGGCTGTGAATATCCTGAAGCATTAAAACCTGAACGATTAAAAGAATTCGTTAATATCATGATTGCCTCTAAAGCCAAACCTGTTAGCGAGGAGGTTGCTATTGCCTACTCAAAGATTCCACCCCTTATTTTAGAGAAAATTAACGCCTATAAAACACCGGTAGATCAATTAAAGGAACGTGACTATCAAGTATTATCTAAATCATTAGCCAGAGACTGGAGTCGCATGCTTTTAAAAGATGCACTGCCAGAAGTAGTGTGTGTTGTCAGTAATATTACCGACCCAGAATATTCGCCAACAGAGCGCGGTAAAGACATTTTGTCAACCTCCCAATTTGATTTAGGTTTTTTCGAGCTGGGTCGCTCAATTTATCCATTAGGAAGTCGTGAATCCGGCAGGGCCTTTTTTATCTCCGTCGGAGACGGGCGCATGTTTCCGCTTTATACCACTGGAACAGGTGCACAGACAGGATTAAAATTAGCTCGGTTATACGACAAAGCGAAAAGAGACTATATGGGCTTAATGTTGGGCTTGGGGAAAGAACCTAAATTTCAAGTTTTGATGAGTACTACAAATGCCAATCAGCTCGATCCAAAAAAATGTGAAAGTCATCAGGTGATCTACAATGAATACCTGGATGAAGTTGAGAAAATCGTAGGCAAAGTATACGGTGAATACCATGCCGCCTCAAGGCAAGTTATTGATGAAATTCGTGAGGTTCAAGGAAAGTGGATTGACACGAGAAATCAACGTTTTCAGAAAGCCGAGCAGGTATTTGAGATTTTGCAGGATGCAATTGGGCTTGAAAAGCGCGTTAGCGGAGTCCTATCGACATGTCAAGAAATTACCCAAATGTGCAGCATGGGAGTAACTTCAAGACAGCCAGGATCGTTACATTCCAATCTAAGCAGAGCACTTAAAGGTAGCACCCTGTCTGCCAAAGATCAACAAACGATCATTGAGTCAGTCAGTGTTATAAATCAAAAAATGAGTCAGGTGAAAGACAGTCTTAAGAGAGCATATACCCAGTATGAAGAAAATGACGTTATTTCCTATGAAGAATTACCTCAATTTGCAATGAAATTTGATAGCACGGTTGATCAATATTATGAACAACTGCAACAAGCATGCCTTGAATTGCATCATTTAAGTGAATTAGTTGGGGTTATGACCGAAACGCTGAATAAAACCCTCCCCAAAATTTCTCCGGAGTCCTTAAAATCGTCACATGGATCAATCAGTGAAATACAATCCGTGCTAGATAAAATACAAAAAGCCGGAAAGCAGGTAGAAGAATTACTCGAATGTGGTCTCTACAAAAAGCATCTCGCAAAACTACCAACCAGCCTTCCACCCCCTTCCATAACGCCTTCTGTTGGTGGCAAATTCTAGTTTCAGCCCTTATTGAGCAAAGTGTAAGGGGAAACTCCTTTTTTTAATGCTTGCCCAGGAACAAATATTGCTGATAAATTTACGATGCTCGGTAATAAATTGTTAATAAAACGACGTTATAATGGCTTATTTTCGTCTCCATAAGGGATAAGTCAAAATCAGTGATCCGTTCACGAATAACGATCCAACTAACGTTTTGGGAAAAATCATGTCTAATTTAGATGAAACGCTTCAGGCACATCTTAACAAAGCGGCTCTTGTGCATAAGGAACGTATGAGCAATAACCTAGATCATGTCGATACTCTTCAAAATTTTGTTGATTTTATTTCAAAACATGGATTGGAAATGGATATTAATGCGCTACAAAATGCAAGGGAGGCATTGTTTAAAATCACGCGCAGTTTATACCGACAATATGCCCGATCAAGCATCACCAGTGAAGAGCCAACCAGAAAACAACTATCAGAAAAAAAGAATGAGCTATTTAAAACGATTGCTCAAGAATTGCTGAGCGCAGTTCAAATACTTCAATATCAAAAAATTCTTGCCCTCGTTCAATTGGCTAAACAAAAAGAATTAGGGGAAGGTGTCTTAATTGAAATAGTGAAGGCTTCTAGCGAATTAAACACCTTGGGTTTTCAATCGACACACTTGTCAGGTGTCGTGACTCGGCAAGAGAACAATAAAATGGCATTGCATTACGCTAAGTTTCTCTTTCAATTTAAGCCTAAAAGCGCAAGCACGGCTAAACTAGAAACCCCGAAAAATATATAATAAAAACGCCTACTTAACGCTTCTTCAATTTATATCCACCTATTCAATTCAACAGACGAAGAAGGAATACTGACCTCTTCTTCGTTCAACGCCTTAAACCCAAATTTAATCTATTAAAATCTCACAAAGATAAACGATCAAGAAGTTTATTTATAAGAAATAAATAGTTACCATTTGATACAAATTAGATCTATACGCTCACACAAAAATCCCATAGTTTTATATTTGATCTATAATTATAATATATAATCAATTGGATATAACTATGTGGCAAAAATATGTAGCATCATCCGCTGTAGCGATAGTGGGAACTGCCGCTAGACAAGCGTTCACGGCAAACGAAGTGAGCGATACAGCAAGAACCATTACCCCACATGCGAGCCAGATGATGCGATATGCATCTGAAGGTAAAAATCCTGCCTTGCTTTATCAACTACCCCTTTGCATTGCAAAAAATGCCGTCCCATTTCTTGGTTCTAATCAACATGAGTTTCAGGATCCTCACAGACGAGAATTGCAGCAACATTGCGATGAAAAAACAAAGAATTTAATTAGTTTAGATGATAAGACGGTAGGACCCGTTAATCGACTTCTGGATAAAATGGGCATACCCTTAACTGAAGAAGCTAAAAGAGCTATAGCAACAGATATTACAATGACAAAAGACTGGCATGATCAATTAGACTTTTCTGCCTTAATAAAAAATCCTGGCCTTCTTGCTCAATATTGCAGGGATATGGCAGAAAACCAAGGCATAATTTCTAACGCATTTTACACTGGGAAAGAAGAAGAAGGTGCAGCGGCTCATAAAGGGCTTCAATGTGCTTTTGCTCTCGCTGGTTCAAAGGTTGAAAGAGCTTTGAAGGTTGCTTCAGCAGTGACTGGTAAAGATTATCTGAAATCAGAATCCCCAGTGCAAAAACCAATGACAGATGAGAGTCCAAAAAACGTGATGGAAACGTTTAAACGCCAAGTCAAAGAGATGGGACCTACCAATACACCGCTTGGCATCATTACTAAAAAGAACCTATAGATTAAATTGGATCATATATTATGAATAACAAAAAACAGGAAGAAGAACAAAGTAGAATGTCTATTATTTCTTTGACTCCAACAAATGCTATCTATGATCAGTTAAAAAACATCCTGCGTGAATATGAAAATTATCCTGAAGATCAATTTGACCAACTACTCAATGAGGACATACTACAATTGCATTCCGTGCCCGTATTAGTGCCGCAGATTGATTCTCCCGATGAGCTTGTGTCATTTATTCAACAACATAGCGAAAGACTGATTAATATCATGCTAACAGCATGGCCTTTTCCCCTGGATTGGTGGGATTTTGGGGACAAAAATTATGAGACTTTTGCAGCAATTGCTAATCTGACTTATTATCCTTTTGTGATTCAAGCCTTAGCCAAAGACATTTCCAGCACACTCGAACTTGCGGTGACCTATGTTACCCCAACGGAAAAACTACTCGCATTTTATGCCAATCTGATTAATTCAGATAAAGTTGAAACGAGCCAGGATGAACTAAGCCTCATGAACTATTTATTCACCAGTGGCATTGCGATAATAACGAATCAAATAGACGCTAAAAATTATGAAAATGCGCTCGACTTTTTACTCGCGCAAGACGATATCAAAAATTTTCTCACTGTTTTTCAAGGTAATATTCTTAAAATCTTGTTAAATGTCTATATCAAAAACCCTGAAAATTTACCACCAGAGATTGACGACGACCATTTTAGCGAATGGTTTGACTCAACAAGCTTCACTGGCATCTATGTGTTAGATCCGGCTCTTTTACAGAAATAGTTCAGCACTCCAGTATCTGATTGCAATAATCCACCGATTCATCTTTACCAGACTCAAGGATGCGCTTATCGTTGCATGGGGACATTTCACCAAAAAACGAGTTGCCATGATTGCGTTTGCAATTCGAAGGCGCATTGAAGGCATTCATTTCCATGTCTTTTTCGAGGGATTCGTTAAAATTACCATCGTTAGATAGGGTTTTATGAGCAATATTTGAATCACTCCGACGGCTAAACGTGTTCACAACACACTCAAGGCTAAGTATAGCGATACAAGCACTTTTGAGAACATCCGTCAGTATGGCATTGCTACTTTCAAAAAAGTATTTCAACGAAAAATTCGATAATCGAATGCCTTTATAATAGCTCACAACCGTCGTGCTAATTATCAGCATATAATCATACATATCATTTTTGGTTGGTGAGTACTGTTTAATTGTGTTTAACCAGTAATACCCCCCGACCAACATGCCAACCGATAATAACGATAAAGCAACAGCAAAATGCATAGCCAAATGCGACATTAAAAGCATTTGACCATAATAAATGATGTAGGATACGGGCATGAAATTGATAATATTTAGGAAAATATCAAAGTTTTTAAAAATCTCGGCCACTTTATTGGACGAAGAATGCGGTAGATTCGTTTGAATCGATAGGATGGCCACTACCTTTTGATTATCTTCGCTCGTTAATGATTGTGTCTTAAGAATCGCTTGCAATGCAGCCACGCATTGGACTTGGCTTTGATGTAAGTTATCCAGTTGTTGCTGAGTGGCTATGATTTTGCTGATACTTGAAACAATGGCGGACAGCAAAAAGACAGCAGACACCATAAGGAGGATATTGGATGCCGTGATGGTAAAAAACATCACGCCATAAAACATATGCGGCTTATCAATTAAGCCAGCCAATCCAGCAGATATCAGTATTCGGTATTTTGAGCTGGTTGAAATCGGTTTGATTCGTTGATGCATATCAAGGATGATTTGTATCGAAATGTTTTCGCCATTTTGTGTTTGCCATCGATTAATTTCAATTAATAAGTCGTCATTGTCAACCCTATCCTTTTTAATCGCATCTGAATAAAATTTATGATAGCTACGGCCGATGACTGAGACGATTATCACAATATAAATACCCGGCGATAATGGGTTAATGATATTAGTGAATGAGGGGTTGTTAATCAGTGGTAATAAACAAAATCGAACCTTAACGGCATTATGGGAACTTTTTAATAGATAGCGCAAAAAAAGCCAATACTGCATTGGCATTAGCTGACTATCCGGGTATTTTTTATTGAAATAGTGACTAAGAACCGCTAATCCGGTGGTGATTGAGATAAATCCAAGTGACGCAATTTGATATTTGCCGGTTAAAAGCGCTTGCAGTAACGATTTTTCATTGTCTTTAGTAATGCTCAATGCTTTGGCTAAATAGTTTAACGAGCCAATCGAAACATCCAGACCATCCACCAACCCAAACGCAATATAAAACGACTTACTATTTTTAAAGGTGTCAATTAAGTAGGAATCTTGGTTAACAGTCTGCATGAGTGTATTGCAATAGGAGCCCTTAAAGGATGGCATTCTAGCGCAAGAGTCTTAAGGCATTATTAAGCGAGAGGGTTGGTGGGTTTTATCGCTTTGTACTGGACAAAAACTCACATCTAAGACGCGCCCGTGCCCAATGCTAATGGTGCCCGTGCCCGGCTTTTAATGGGCAGAAATCACTTTTTTCGGTGATCTGCTTCAAGATAAAAGTTTATCTTTTAATTCTTCAAAATCGGGCACGGGCACGTCAATTCATTTTTTGTTTTTGTCCGGTACAAAGATCACTGGGACATTAAACATTGGCAGGTCGGGTCCTAAGGTATCGACCTACCGCGATAAAAGGAACCGGGTTTAGTAATATTGTGTGCCGCACCATCAAGCCGAAACAATCCAACCAATATCGACTCAAAAAGCAACAACATCCATTCCAGATAGTGTCTTATTCATGGACTACCTGTTTCCAGGCAAAGATAACCATATATCAACTCATCTGTTACAGGTTTTTTACCCTCCATCACGACTCTTTCAGGGCCAGCAGCCGTAACACCATCTGTGGTAAAAGTAACAACACAACTACCTTTCGCTGCTATGCGATCTGACGGACAAGCTCTTTGGCCACCGTTGATGGTAACATGATTAAATGTAGACCCAAGATAAAGAGAAATATTCCATATAGCAAATGAATTTGGGTTCTTAAAGGTAGCAGTCCCGCTGTTCGTAAGATCACCAATGAGTAAGTAAGCATCCCCCGGTTGACAAGCATCGTTAAACCGACGCTTACGAGGAGTTTGATTGGACACTACCCCATCGGAGATTACTTGCAAATTGCTGGTGTTCTGATCAAGAAATCCTAGCAGACCTTCGGTTTCAAAGGCAAAACTTGTGTCTACGCCCAGACCTGAGAGCAAAATTAAGAACAGCCCTGTCAGAATGGTTTTATTTTTCATGATGTTATCCTTGTATTTTTTTAACCAACTAAGGGACTGATACCTGAATTGGTAGAATAGGCGTTGTTAAAGCATTCGTGGTTGACGTTGCAGTTGTTTCAACTGTTGAATCGACCGTTGTGTTAGTAGTCGCAGCCGCCGCTTGCACTTGCTCGCCAATATCAGCTGCTTGCTCTCTAAGCTCACCAACCCGTTGTTGGGAGGGCACAGCGCAAGCAGGTATTACGATAGGAATTAACAAGATCAGCACTCTTAAAAACTTCATGTAAGCATTTCCTTATTTCAATTTATCAATACCTGGTTAATCAAGCAAAAACGTAAACTTCGCCAATGTCTGGTTGCTGTGGTAGGCGCTGCCGGTTCGGTAATATTGCTGTTCAATGCGCAAGGTCATTTGGCTATGGGTTAAGGTCACGCCACCACCAATCAGGTAACCGCTTTTATTGTTATTAAGCTGAGGGATAGCGCCAACAATTGGCGAGGTGATTAAGTTTCTTGAGTTGCTGAAATCAGCCACCTGAATAAGTCCACCGTGGATGAATGGGGTCAATAATTCATTGATATGATAGCCCGCTTCAAGATTTTCCTGAATCCAAGTCGCCTTGGTAGTGTTAGGCGCAATGAAAAAACTATCGCCAAAGGGACCATATGATAAACGATAATTCCCAGATTTCACATTGGTATAGATAACCCGCGCGTTACCTGAGACATAATGTTTCGCATAATTTTTAATAAATAAAGCCGTGAGTGATGCAAACCAATTGTTATTGCTGCTTGAACCATACCCAGTCACACCCGTGGCTGGGAACAACACTCGGTTATCTGCTTTTATTCGACCATAGCCTGCTGAAGCATCAAACGTTAAAAAGCCTATTAATTTTAATAATCGTACCATCACCACATCATTTTTGATATCTTGGTTTTGCGTAGTAAGTGGGCCCGGGGCTAATAGCATTTGCGAGTTCACTTTAGAATCCACCCGATAAAGATACACACCAACGGCACCGAGTTGTGACAAGGAAAAGGCATTGCCCGCAATGCCGTACTGCCTAGAGTGTCCATCATAACGATTGAAATTCCCCGCAGAATTGGAGTCGAACTTAAAATCGAAATAATTGAAAAATGCCTCAGGAATATAGGCAGTAAACAGCCCTGTATTGGAGACACTTTCATCTTTAGAAAGATTGGCTTTCGTTGACGCTCCCTTTTCTGTCGCAGCAAAAGAAACAATTGAAGTAACGCAAAGAGCCATTAAAACAAACTGCTTGGCTTGACGCATCGAGTACATCCTTAACTCGTTTATAATCCGCATAATTTAGCGAACACTCAATTGAGTGTCAAATAGATTTCGTGAAAAAAATGTTGGCCGAATTTAAGTCACATTTTCGATATATGCCCAAATGAAAGAACGTTCATTCCCCAAAGTATTTACATTTCACCCGCATCTCTATATAACTACGTCATCATTTTTAAACGGAGGTTTACATGAAGGTTTTTCGTCACTGCTTAATCATCGCCATTGCATCATTGGCTTTCTCCACGATTGCTTTTGCATCTCCTGAGCCTAATTCGGATCCTTGGCATGCCAAAGCGGAGAAAATGCTAGAACATGCTGTCAATATTCCGACCGTGGTAGGGCAAAACCGTGTGCCTGAATTAGCCCAGTATTTTGCCAATCAGTTTCGTGCTGCGGGGATTCCTAACCAAGACATAAAAATAATGCCCTACAATGACACGGCTGCGTTGATAGTGCGCTGGCGTGCGAAAAATCCTAGTTCGAAAAAACCCATTATGGTGATGGGGCATATGGATGTGGTGGAAGCAAAAAAAGACGATTGGTCAAAAGACCCCTTCACCTTTGTGAAACAAGATGGCTATTATTACGGCCGTGGCACCATTGATATGAAAGATGGCCTGGTTGCAATGACCGTTGCTATTATGAAGCTCAAAGCCCAAGGATTTCAAAATAAGCGCGATATTATTGTCTTTTTTACCGGCGATGAAGAAACCAGTGGCGTTGGGGCCGTGAAAGGAGCCACGGAATGGAAGGACTTATTGGATGTGGAATATGGCTTGAATGCTGACGTGGGTGGCGGCACGTTTGATGCAAACAATCATCCCCTTGGATTTTCGATTCAAACCGCAGAAAAAACATACACCGATTATCAGTTCACCGTTCGCAATCGGGGTGGCCATTCCTCAAAACCAAGAGCGGATAATGCTATCTATGAATTAGCCAGCGCTTTAAAACGTCTTGAAAATTATCGCTTTCAACCAATGCAAACGGAAACCACGCGCGCCTATTTTG
This sequence comes from Legionella sp. W05-934-2, assembly GCF_964199965.1. Taxonomy (NCBI): domain Bacteria; kingdom Pseudomonadati; phylum Pseudomonadota; class Gammaproteobacteria; order Legionellales; family Legionellaceae; genus Legionella; species Legionella sp. W05-934-2. Next base: position 25,786 of record NZ_CAXMZT010000018.1, read on the forward strand.
CCGTGAGAGAAAAATCCGAACCCAATGCATTAGGCGATGCGATGCGCGCTTGGTTGAAAAACCCTGCCGATGGCAAAGCTGCCGATATCATTGAAGCCGATCCAGGTGAAGTCGGATTGACGCGTACTCGATGTGTGGCAACTCGATTATTTGCTGGACATGCCGACAATGCGCTACCGCAGCTTGCGCAAGCAACGATCAATTGCCGCGTAATGCCAGGCGTTTCACCCGATACCATTAAAAAAGAATTGGAGAAACTTGTTGCCGATCCCAACGTCGTGGTAACGCGCATGGACGACCATACAGCCTCATTAGCCTCCCCTTTGCGCCCTGATGTGATGAGTGCCTATGAAAACTCAATCCATGCCCGCTTTCCCAATGCATCCGTCATGCCCAATATGAGTACGGGTGCCACCGATGCGCGTCCTTTCCGCATCGCGGGGATTCCTATTTATGGCGTTAACGGTACTTGGGTTATCAGCCCAGACGACTTACGCGCTCATGGCCGTGATGAACGCATTCCTGTACAAGCATTGAAGGACAATGTGGATCATTGGGTAAGAATGCTTAAAACGTTGGCGGGCTAGTAATAACTTGGGGCAAGCCTTTGAGCTCGCCCCATTAATTCTTAACTTTAACGGTCAACTTTCACAAAAAACAAGAACAGTTTTTTCTTTATGTCAGTTCTAATCTAAACCGGACGAACAGCTAAACTTGCTTCTGACAGAAGCTTAGCTTCTTCCAGCGGACAATATTTTTGGTTGTGCTCTAACAGGGCGAGCCAAGTTATAGGGGCTATCACCGACCAATGATTCAATTGTTTATCAAACTGAAATCTGTTTTCAAATCGTTTTAAAGCATCTTGAATACCGAGTACCATAGGAACAGCCCAGGCCCTAAGTGATCCCTACAAAAATTGAACAGATAATATTTCATCGTCTAAACCACCTTGTTTAAGCTCACAGAAATCTAGCTCAGAAATAA
>NZ_CAXMZT010000019.1:0-25406 GCF_964199965.1 Legionella sp. W05-934-2
TTCGACGGATAGTTTCCCTGTGGGCTCCAAGAAATTCTGAAGCTTCTTCAATATTAAAAGTATTCATAAGCAACCCCAGTTATAAGCCTGCCCCTCATGTTGTTTATGGATATTAATTTCGAGAATCAAAAGATAAAGCCTTACAAGTTCACGTTCAAATGAAACATTAGCAGGCATTAATTCATCAAAATATATTGTGCGTAATTGTCTTATCGAACAATGCAATAAATCAGCAATGTTTTTAAGACTGTAGTTTGTTGACTCTAATAGATAATTAATGATGTTCTTACAGGTTGGTAGCCTCGGGAAACCAGAAATATTATATTTTCTCACCTTGCATCTTATCATGATATTTTTTTCCACTTCCAAAGCATGATCTATAAGTAATATACTATTGACCACAACACCTAATGAGGAAAACCAATGAAGATTAGCTTTAAGTCTCTTTGTGAGGCTGATTTTTCACTCCTTCTGAAATGGTTAGAAGCTCCTCACGTTAAAGCTTGGTGGGATCAGGATATCGAATGGACACCTGATTTAATTCGAGAAAATTTCGATTATATAAAGGGGTATAAGTTTTACAATGGCGTTGCTAAGGCAATATTACTGGATACCTTAAAGCCTAAGCTCAATTCATTTTATGAGCAATACGGTGCAGAAGTGGTTTGTGAAAGTCGATTATTCTCACATCCAACTGAAGTTTTAGCGATACGCGTATCGTAAGTTAGTGAACATATTACGCGTCATTTCATTGGTCAATGCTTCATTATCATATGGATTTGGAATGATGCATTGCATCAATATATTGCCTAAAAGTGCTAGCTAATCGATTAGGTTTATCGGCATACCAAGAATTTAAAGCCTGAAGATCCACACAATGCATGAAATGATAATTAACACATACTGAATATATTGGCCACACTATTCTAGATAGTGCATATCCTTCTAATAATTTAGCTTTTGGTCATAGGTCTAACCAATTTTCAATGCACGCATCTACCATCTGATGCCATATTAAATCCTGTTCGTTTACTCCATGATGGATAGTGGCTGTATATAGAAAATTATGCAAAGAAAAGAATGGATGCGAAATGGACAATTCACCCAAGTCAATCATTGTAAATTGATGGGTTTCGGTATTAATTAACATATTGTTTGTATTGAAGTCTGGTTGGACGACCGTTTCACAGATACCATATTGAGATAATGCCTGGAGTTGCTCTTTTACAAGCGGATATAAATAATTCAACTTATCTAGCTCAGATTCCGTCATCCCATCCGCTTTTAAAAAATTTTTGTCATTGATTATTTCCTCATATAAATTAGGTAATCGATTTAATCGCCAATCGGGAATACCTAGCTTAAGAAGTGGCTGAATATAAGCTTCTGTGGATCGTTGAAACGCTGTGAACTGCTTGATTGCCTCATACAGTATATGTGTCTTATTCTCTCCGACGATATATTTACGCAGTGCAATTCCAGCGTCTTTCATGAGGAAGCAGTGTAAATCATCATTGTTAGCAACTATATGAGGTACACTCGCTTTAACTTGATGCGCCAAAAACCCAATTACGCTAGCCTCTTTCGCCAGTAACGGCACAGGTTGTTTTAAATAAAAAGTACCCTGCAAGGTAGTCAAGCGAATCACATGAGACCAAGGTGTTTCTTGAATCAACTCAGGTTGTCCAACCAAGGGATAACCTTGAGATTTCAACCAACCAGTTGCCCAGGTGATAATATTTGAATGATTTTGCATTTTTCAACCTACATATGACTCAATCACACCTATCCTAATCCAAGAATAGGTTATATCTCAATCTCATGAGGGTTTGAGACACACTTCATTGCAGATAAATCACTTAACACCTTTTACAACGGTTATTTAAAAACTAGCTTAGAGGGCTCATCGTTTTGCAACTGTTTTTTAATTTCTTCTCTATGTTCTTCTATTTTAGACTTCCAATTAGCAGATAGCTCCTGAACACTAGTTTGTTCTGGCGAGCACTCTTTAGATAAGAACATCTCAGGGCCACCATGAACAAAGTCAATTTTCATTCGACCTTCCTTCAAGCTAATTTTGAACGATTGGTCTTTTTCTGGTAAAAACTCATGCTCTGAAATTCGCACAAGTTTTATTTCTTGACCCCAAGGGTCTTTATATATTAAACCACTACCCGTGCTAGTTATGTCTATTTTACTACCATATTTATTCGTATAAGAACCTGAAAATGCTTCCAATGGAGGAGAACGTGGCTTTTCTGGATTGGCGAGGTGCACCTTATCAAACCATTCTAAGCGATGACGCTTAGATTCATCGTTGAATGCCTTATTACACGCCTTGACATAACAACGCCTAGCTTCTGCAAAATCGCCTTTATCCTCAGCAATCTTCCCTGCTAGCGTTTCTTTCCAACCCGGCTCATCACTTTGAGCATAATGCAAGTGTTTAAAAACTTCCTGCATCTTGCCAATAGGCGCAAAATCAGATGAATTCATCAATTGCTCCGCGATACTGCTTCCATTTATCGAGTTTGTAAAAAATGCCGCCCCTTTTTGTGTTGTCACATTGATGGCAACAAAAGACCGCGTATTAGGGTTTTCACCATACTGATAGGCGATAAGCTCACCTTGCTTATTTTTATAGAGATGCCAACCTAAGCCACATTTCTTAAAACTATCTAATTCCATGGGCTTAAATGCCTTATTGAACGTTGGATCCTCCATTTTCTCTAACCATGCAGCGATAAATTTTGAAAAATCCTCTGCGGTTGTCAAAAGAGACCCAGCAGCATTAATGCGAGGCTCTCCTGTATAAGTATTACTTGATTTCCCCAGCTCAGTATGAACTTTTACAAGATTAGTATCCGTTTCGGGTTGTGTCAAAAATGTAGAGTCCTTCATTCCTAATGGGTCAAATACGAATTTTTTAGCAAGTACCTCAAGATTTGAGGTATGACCACGCTTTGCTACTTCTTCAAGAATTTTGGGTATATAGTGATTAAGCTCCTGGACATTGGCAAGCTTCTTTAAATCACAATTTAGGGTTTTTAGGTCTATTGTGCCAGATTTAACTACCCCTGTAAGATCAACAATTGTATATCTTAGATTCGGAGGATTAATTGAGACATACAGTTTATTTTGTTCGAAAGAATCATTCTCTGGCATTAAAGCAAGTTGTGGCTCATAAAGTTTTTCGATAACTTGTTGTAAGTAGTAAATCGCTTCATTTGAATAGGCATATTTCTCGCCCAGTTTTGAATCTGGATCAAACTCCAAAGTTGAAGTCACATCTGATTTTACATTAGGAAGCCCGGTAGTATGCGATAAAACATGCTGTGCTGTTAATTGTTTTGCTTTCTCAGGATAGATGCCAGTCACCATGAATCTTTTGTTAGGAAGAATAGCGTGTAAAGAATCATCCAATTTTATTTTTCCATCCTTAACTAACTGCAATACCAAATAAGTAAAAACAATTTTGCTAAGGGAAGAGGCCGGAAATCGGGTATGCTCATCGACTTTATTCAATTCAGGATTGGTAGATTGAGCGTCTTTTATTCCGCAACCAATTGAATTTTTAACACTATTTGGTTTGTCTTTTGATTCAGGTCCTTTTTGAAGGGCAGCAAAAGAATAAGCTACGGCTGGAATATTTGCAGATTTAATTAGCTGTTGTAATTTAGGCATGCTTAATCTGAATTAAAAATATATTAACTAGATTATAGTATAAATAGTGCCACCTCTGACCAGAGGAAAACGGTCTTTCAAAACATAACAAGTTGATCTCCATAAAGAGCAATTAATTTCTTATTAGAGCTACATCCAAGTTGCTTTCTGGTTTTGTCAAAATAATATTCTACCGTTCGGAAAGAAATGCTTAGTTCTTTTGCAATTTCCTTGGCTGACTTTCCTTGTACCATAAGGAGTAGACAACGTGATTGTTGCTTTGGAAAATGAATAGGAAGATTTAATTCGTGATGGAACAGGGTTAATAGGGACTCATTATCTTCTAGTTTTTTCCTATGCCGCGAGCTCATGAATTCATTGGTATTCGGAAGTTTGATACGCTTTTCTTTGAATTTCGCCTCTAAAATTAAGTCCCCTGCTTTTTGATGATACTGAGCAATATACTCTGTGAGAAAAGCACCATTGTTTATAACCCACTGTAAAAAATCAGGTTCATTCAAATCAAAAAAGAGCGAATAAAAATGTTGGCAGTCGTGTTCGCGTCTCAATAGATGTACTGAGTTTCTGCCATAATTCTGTGAGAATTGTTGGCCTATTTTGGTTAAAAATGGCATGAGAACAGTACACTCTTTATAACTATGTTCAAGCGTTTTATTAAGATACAGACCATCTGCTAAAACCCTTCCGGACTTATCAGTACATAGTGTAGGAATTTGGTGTTGTTTGTAGTAAGCAATCATGCGCTTATCGGCTACAATCATTGATATTTGATTGTTGGAAAACGTAATGTCGTGCATAAAATTTACAAAAGATAACTTTTTATAGGGCGCACAAAGCTCTTTTATTAATAGCGCAGTATTCATAACTAGAAGATCTCTTTTTCGTAATTCCTTAAATAATCCTAGCTAGTAGTTATACGGATAGGATTTAACTCATTAAGTACTATAATGTAATTATATGTCAATTTGTGTTTATAGGGGAATATATGTCAAAAGATAAGTCAAATAAACCTGATGACAATGAAGACCCAAGAAAAAAGAGTATTAGCAATAATCCTTGCGGCATTTGTCGTGCTTTGGGAATGCCTGTTTGTAAAGGGCATGGTGGTGGTTCTGGAGGCGGTGACAACTCGGATAGCAAAGACAAAAATATGACCGACTCGCAAGAACAATCATCCATGCTCCTAAGTTCTCTTATTCCAAAGCCAAAAAATAGTACACTCTTTGATTTACTTAGCCGAAGTCCATTGTGGTCACAGATTGATGAATTTATTTTCCAATATAAAAATCCCTTTGCTTTATTATCCATGACTATTAACATGGAAAATAACACACTGAGCTTAAAAGGACGCGATGATTTAACGCAAGAAGAGCAGCAAGCACTAGATGCGCTGTTCAATTCTATTGAACATGAACTAAGCGTATTCAAACAAGAGAACGCTAACACGCGCCCTATTCAAGCGAGCATGAGTCGAACTGGTAATGAGATGACTCTAAATATTCCCGACCCAAAACAATTCGATGCATTTATTCAACGCCTGGCCGATAAAAATTTATTAGTCATGTCTGATAAGAAGTTATTGTTAGCACAGCCTGGATCGGAGCAAAAAGCGACTAAAGATACTATTGAATCACCACAAGATTCCAGCTGGAAAGCACCGACTCCTTTTGACTCTAAATTCTAAAAATGGAAGGTAAATCGAAAAAACAGACACCAACTATATGCAGTCATCCCAACACGTTAGGGGCCTGAAACCCTAACGTTGAAAGGATGCGTTTGCGATTATAAAACACTTGAATATAATCAAACAGAGCTAATTGAGCCTCTTTTATTGATGAGGTAATATCTAAACAAGGTCGATCGGAGATCAGCCCAGGCACTTTTTACTGGGATATTTTTTACATTCATGTGTATAAGTTGTATCTACGCTTAGAGTGTAAATTTTGGGCTCATTATCCATCAAAAAAATATACTCTGGGTCAATTAGTACTTTATTGCTTTCAGCCAAGTTTGTTAAATATTCGGACGTTTCTTCAACTGCATTACCTGATCCCATCCACTGCTTAATAAAAGAGGAGATTGACAATGGATCGTTTGTTGTCATCTTACTTTCTATATCCTGAATTAAAGAATCATTCACATCATATTTATTGTTAAAATATATTTTGCCATTGATGTGAAAAAGAACTTTGAAAATCGATGAATCCGAATCCTCAACTATTCCAGTATCTACATTTAATGAAACAACAACTCCTTTGGCAGATTCCACATTGAAAGGTACCCCATAAAAATCAGTCCCATTGTATTTTGCGATATATTTCTTCAAAAAACTTATTGCTTTATCAGTTTGCGGATCAAAATAAATATCAAATCTATAATTATTAGGGGCAGCCCCATCAATCGATGCCCAACAAGCAGAACCTCCCGTAAAAGTAAAACCTTGACGATCAAGTTTTTCTGTGAGTAAGCGATACATGGCCCCCTCAATTTCGTCGCAAGTTAGATTGTAATTTGAAAAATCTACTTTTAAGCGAATGATTTGAGTGGGAAAGTCTTTTGTTCTTCTTTTGTCTTGCGGGAAATGTAAATCAGATTTTGATTTGGAAAAATGATAGGTCTGCCGCAGGCTACTTGAAAAAGAATGAGCTGTTTTAGTTTCTTTGGATACTATTTCCGTTGGATTGGCCAGCAATGAATTCGATAGTAGAGCCAACGAAATGGAGAAGATAAATTGTCGCATTTTTAAGTCCTTTTAGTTAGATCCTACACTGTTATCTTCGATATGCAAAATAACTTTCATCAGTAAACCTGTCAAATTGGATACCCAATGAGTGTAAATTTTTTGTTAAATTAAGTTGCATTAGAAAAAATCAAGCATCATTTTTGTATAATGTCCAGACAGAATAATATCTGTTTAACTGAGTTAAGTGAACTTAAGGGGTATTCATTGCTCCACAATTTAAGGGGCTTGCTATGCACGTTGTTTTGTTATTAGGATCATCAACCGCTGGAAAATCATCCTTGTGCAAAGAATTAGTTACAACGCATGGGTGGAAATCTTCGAGTATTGATGAAGTAGTCGGTAAACTCGTTACTATGAGTCTTAGCGATCTAAAGTTACGAATGTTTGAAAAACTCAATACTTCTGGTGTAATAAAAAATCTTCAAACACTAATGACTGAAGAGGAACTACTCACCTTATGTGGTAAAGGAGTACTTACAATATCCAAAGGCAGTCATCTAATTAAAGCGCATGGTTTCCCTAATCCCTTACTTCCTAATCTAGAAGGCATCTTAACAAAAGCTGGATTTCTAGAAAGCGATATACCTAGCCTTGCTAAGGACTTACGGTTTGTGACCCAAATAAATGATCCAATGGTAAAGCTTTATGATGAGGTGTTTGATAAGGAAAATTCTGGACAATCCATTGTAATCGACCTAGTGCCAGACCCAGATGAAAGTGCTAAAGAGTGTATTGACCATTTTCAAAAGCGAGCACAGCACTTTAGAGAAGAAAACCCGAAAGAACTAATAACCGTCTCTGTAGTTTTTGCTTATTGCCCTATTCAAAAGTTAAGCGAGCGTATTCAAGAAAGAAATCGTAAAGCAGCCATCAATAATCCTATGGATAAACGGGAAGGGCTATTTCCATTTCATCAGTTGGCAACCTTTGTCACTGCGGATAATGTATTTAATGATTCTTCAGAGCACATGGTCTCAAGAAATGAATTGTTTTTTATAGTCAATAAACATGCTAATACGGACACAATCGATGATTCCTTATTTTTAGAGAACCCAATTGATCCAGATGCATTAAAACAAAGCTATGAAGAAGTTCAAATTGTAAGCACTTCAAATGGTGAGGTCAGGCTGCAAATTACCAATAATACGGTGAAAAAACCTTATGAAGATTTACCACGGATAGGCTCTAAAAAAACAATTGAGGAGTACAGTAAACTTGCTAATCGCTTTGGTTTTTTTGAAAATCAAGAACGTGCTTCTCTTAATATTCCAAAAGGCATCGAGTTTGATGCTGTTATTAATACTGCTAAAGGAAGTCCAGCAACATTGGCTAAGGAATTTTTAGAAAAACTGGAAGAAAGTATCCTTTCCTCCAAACGGGTATCGGTACTATAATAAACCTAAAAAACAGTGACACCTAATGTTCTACTTTCTTATCGCCATCCCTTTTTTATTGGTTATCTTAAAACTTCTATTAACCAATTTTCTTATCCCCTATTTCAAGAAAAATGGGCTAAAAAACCACTTAAGTCAGAGGTCTGATTGGTCAACTATAGTAAAAAAGACCGCCATTTTGGAGGCACTTTACAAAAAAGTCCACTCAAAATCCTCTTCCATAGGATATCGATTCGTGCATTTGATTCAAAATATAGTGTATCCTTTCGTACATTTTTCACCTTTAAAACCATTTATTTTTAACAGTTGCCAATTCGATATAGTCTTTTCTTCAACTACCTCTATTAGAAATAGGTAGTTAATCACATGCCTCAATCGATACATTAGCTAATTATTTCCGATTTCTAAAGAACTATTTTTTTCACTCGTTGTTACAGCTCCTGTTTTCTCAAAGAGGCTAAGGTTTATTAGAGACTGCTCAACAGAATTCGATGATACATTTAACTCTTTTTGAGCGTTAATGAGCATCCTGGAGCCCCACTTCAAAACTAACTCCATAGGCCCATTACTGTTTTGCTTCTCAACGGATAAATTATAGGGAGACCCGATATCCAGAGGTAAATACTCATTGAGTTTTGGTTGTGCTTGTTGAAACAGTGAGTCAACTTGCTGTTTAACCTCTTTAATGTCACTACCAACCACTTCATTATGTAATTTATTATAAAAAACAGCCCAATGCAGACGGATTTGGTTTATATAAGTTCGTTTAACTGAGTCATAGAAGGGAGTCCAATCGACTGTTTCGCCCTTATTTTGTCTGGCTAATAGTTTTTTAGCTAACAAACAACCCGACTCCCACTCTTTACTAAGTCCCAGTGATGAGGAGTTTAGGTCTGTGCCGCTAGTCCATGTTTGGCAATTTTTTAAAAATACGTTCTTAAACTCAGTTGATTCAAACAGCGTAGTTACTGCGGTCAACTGTTTAAAAAATAACTGCAATTTTTCAAAATAAATTTCCTCTTTAAGTGCTCCTTGAGACCTACGGACTGATTCCTGCTCAATCTTTTTAGTTCGCACCATGCCCAATGCTTTTATTTTTTCCTCTGAAGGTGCATCAAATTGAATGAATTTATCTAAGGAGATCAAATTAGAAGAGTTTAGAGTTAATACATAATTAACTATAGTCATCATTTGTATCAATGATTTTATATGATCATCTTCATAAGAAAGAATCATCTCACAGCTTCCAGGTTGACCTTGGCGAGCAGCACGACTTTCGCCTTGAACTTCCACGCGTAAATTTGCAGGATAAAATGCAAAAATCTGATGCAAGCCACCAGCCTCTTTACTCTCAGGTGAAAGCTCAATATCGGTTCCTCGCCCTGCGGTGTTCGTAGCTACGGTAATAACACCCGCATCCCCTGCCCTAGCAACCACATAATCTTCTGATTCTCTCTGGGTTGCATTTAACAACTGATGCTCTATGTTACGTGATTTCATAAACTGACTGAATTCATTCGATTCATTAATTGTTTTAAATACAATCAGACAGGGACGTTTCTGTTGTTGCATCGCAAGCGCTGATTTTAAAATCGCTTCATACTGAGTTTTTTTATCCAAGCAAAGTTGTGGCTTCAATGTAACCCGTTGGCAGGGAAAATGAGGTGGGACATCAAAACAATCCACCTTATATATGTGCTTGATCTCTTCACGTTCAACCGCCTCACCCATAGTCCCCGTCAAGGCCAAAATATGACGATACATGCCAAAATAAGTGGGATGAGATAGGGAAGCTGCCGTTATGGTTTCAGCCTTGGGTTGTAAATTATGTTTAATTTGCAGGAATTGATGCAGGCCATTTCCCCACTGTGATCCCTCCTGAAATCGTCCTGTATTTTCATAATCATTAATAACAATATCATCAACGGTTTCTTTGCTATTTGAATTAGGAGTACGAGTAGCTTTTACAAGATAATCGACACCATGAACCTTCGTGTGAATCGCATCGTTCGCACTTTCAATCCAATCCTTTAGTCTCTTTTTGGAAATAGTTGATACGAGTTCGCGATACTTACCCTGCTCATAATCCAATAAATAGGCGTGTAATTGGTCAGGATTAATCTTTGAATTCTCTTTGACTTTATTAAAGATAGGTTTATATATCCAAGCGATAGTTTCATTAGATTGCACTGACATGAGAGCTGAATTAAGCGCCGTATCTAGAAATAGATTATCCACTTCATCCACGATTACTGTATCAAAGGTTCGTGGCTGTAATTCCCCATTTCGATAAGAATAACGCAATCCTGCTTGATATAAGCCGTCTCTTAAATAGGCGAATTCGTAATCGGTGTTCGTCCCATAGAGTATTTGCCCCTGAAATTGGGTCTTTGTAACATGTTCTCCACAAATATGTGAAGAAGTAAGACCTAATTCCTCATAAAAAGGTTTATATTTTTTAGCGTCTCGAATGGCTAAATAATCGGCAGAAGTTACGATATCAACAAAATCTCCCTTTAACGCTGAAATGGCCGCTAGAATCGCAATAATGGTGGATTTCCCTTCTCCGGCTTTAATTTGTGCGATACGACCTTTTAGGTTCTCGGGTGAATTGAGTAAGGCTAAAATCGACAATACCTGAGTGTCATGCGGTTTTATTTTATAAGTTCTGTAGACGGCCTCACAAACAAGCGCAACTAATTGACATCGTAATTGTAGGTCATTGCTTTGTTTGTATTGCAAACCAAGTCGTTGTGCCTGTTGTTTAAGTTCTGAGAGAGAGAGTTTACTTGCAGATTCTGCCTCGAGATTGACCCGCTCAAGTTGAGGTTTAAGTAGCTTTAACTCTTCAACAGATAAGGGAAAGGAAACAAGTTCATTTTTTGTGGAGAAAATAGAGATTAACTCATCAATTCCTCGCTTAGGAAATTTTGATTGCCGATATTGGTCATACTTTATCTCAAGTTGTTGGTGCAAAGTCACCAAATTAGGTAAGTACGTTTTGAGTAAATCAGCTAAGCCAGGTTGTTCACGTAACTCTACCAATAATCGACACACATGAGTGTACTCTTTTAAATGGCGCTGCTCTTGAGGGATATTCGCTTGAAATAACATAAAAAAATAGCGAACACCATTATATTTCTTAAGATCAAGAGCCGATCTAATCAATTGTGCAAAATCCCGTTCTTCTTTAATATTGTTTAAGCAAAGGTAGACTGCTTTGATGAATAATAAACGCTCTGAATTACTCCATGATTGACAGCGTTTGGATTCTTCATCTAGGAATAAATTCCAAGAATTATCAAGAGATGGCAGGTATTTCTTTACGACTGTCGATGAATTTTTTCTAAATAGGAGGTAGTCCGTTTCCTCTTTTAAATAGGCATCGAGTTCAGATAAAGGGCGATCGGTCGATTGAGCTATAAACAAATGGGTTCTAAACATCATATTCTCTAATTTTTTTCGTAAGTGGTTTGCTGCTGCACAGGATTTAATAACGTATCCTCTAGCTTGCATTTTTTGAAAAAGAAGAAGTCATTTGATAACGAGGACATTGGATTTTCTAGACGTTTTATAATCTCACGATGCCCCAAGCGGGAGGCTATCTGTAGAGGGCCTACTCCTTCTTTATTGCACAACTTCTCGTTTGCGCCTAAATGAAGTAATTTAACCACAGCCCCCAAGTTACCCTCTTTACAAGCCAGGAATAATGGCGTTTCGCCCTGATTATTTTCCGCATCCACCAAGGCCCCAGCACTCTCTAACAAAGTAATCATTCGGACGTGACCAAACTCTGCAGCAAAGTGCAGCGGGGTATTTCCTCTGGAATCCGTAGGGTTAGAGTCTAAATCGCTTGAGGTTAATAGAACCTCTGCAGCCTTGTCCGCACCTTGAATTGCTGCAAGATGCAGTGGCGAGTATCCCTTATCATTGATAAAACCTAAGGGTACATCATCTAAGATAAATTCATTTAATAGGGAATCATTATTAAAACGTGAAGCAGCTTCAACCAATTTTTTGTCATGGTCTTTTTGATGAAAAACGGGCACTTGTTGAATGAATTGCAGCATCTCCGGATCATTACTCATCACTGCATGTTCGCAAACGGTATTACCTTCAACATCCGCATAATCAATGCTTGCACCCATATGAATTAAACGAACAACAACTCCCACTTTTCCGTGTTGTGCAGCAAGATGTAATGCCGTTCTTTTAAGGTATCGATCATTCTTAGCAGATGGACTTTCTGGTTTATCTATTTGATATCCAGAGTTCACTAGGTGAGTAACCACCTCTTCATGTCCTTCTATGGCAGCAAGATGGAGTGCATTAAACCCTTTTTTAGTCACCTGCTCTGTATCCATTGTTTCAGAGCATAAGCGCCTTACTATATTGATAAGCCCTTTTGCAGATGCCAGCATTAAAGGAGTCAGCCCATCCCTGTCAGGTCGATTTTTATTGCGGATTAAGGGTATCAAAAAAGCGGACGCTTCGACGTGCTTTCCATTAATTGCATAATGCAGCGCATTGCGCCCGAACCTATCTGTTTGATCAGGATTGGCGCCATGACGTAATAGCAGTTCCATCATTCGGACATTGTTGTTGGCCGCTGCCAGCATAAATGCAGTTTCTCGATTTTGTCCAAATTGGTCAACTGTCGTAGTTTTAAGCAAGAACTGCACTACTTCATAATTATCAGCACGTGCAGCTTCATGCAAGGGAGAGTATTTATTTCTTAGAGAGTCTGAATGGTTTGGACTCAATTTCGAAGATAGATCGGATAATTGTTCAAATAATTTAATTTTCCCTCGTTGCAAAATCATTTGCACCATTGAAACACCGGGGATCACTTCATCATGAATCAAGGTTGTCAAACTGTCAGGAAAATAGGTTGTTAATAAGCGCAATCGGTACGCCACAACCTCATCACGTACATTGGTGATTAATGTAGAGAGCACATTATGACGCCCCAAAGTCAAGGCCGGATTAAATCCAATTTTCTGCAAAGTACGTAATAAATTATCCGCTGTTGCGGTCTCTCCCAATATTTCGATGGCAACATCGATATGTTCAAATAAATAAACCATCAAGTTAATTGAAAGGTCTTTTAGAATAAGTGACTGTAAAGTACCATTTGATTCGAGTAACTCAGCTGCAGCATCAAAATTACAATCTGCTATCAATTCCTTGAATTCTACTAGCGTACTATTAACAGAATTACTTTGAGGAAGCGTGTCTGATTTTGGTGGGTTAACCGGTTTATTTTCTTCATTTTTCAATACCGGAGAATTCACTATGAATCCTTTGTATTGCTCAAAGAGTTTAATCAATGCCATTGATTTGCTTAGATTTATTTTATTGCCCAAATCCAGTGGCCAATCTTTTGAAGGAATTTTTTCAAGCAAGAGCTCAAACATCTCTTTGTCTTCACGTTCAATAATAAAATCGAAAATAGCTCTCGGTTCGCATCCCTGCTCGAGTAATAAAGCGACTAGTTCCAAATTACCTGACTTAACGGCTAAATCTAAAGCTGTATTCCCTGCTTTATCTAATTTTTTTTGCAGATTTTTAGTTTTCTTCAGAACTCTTTCAACAATTTCAACCTGACCACTTTCGATTGCGGCACTTAAGAGCTCCTGTTTTTCAACTTCCTCAGGCGTCATTGTTTTTAAGAATAAATCCAATACCGCATCTGCCCCATGTTGGGCAGCTAAATAGGCCAATGAGTGATCATTGAGCCATCCTGAGGATAAATCCTTTTTTTGCAACCATTCTCGGACATAACTCGTCTCATTAGCCATTACCGCATAGTGAATCAACTGAATCGTTTTATTTGTATTTTTATATACAGCCCCTTCATCCAATAAAGCATAAACCATGAGAAAGTGTCCACGCTGTGCTGCAATCGCTAACAGACTTTGCCCCTCGTATTCAGCATTGATATTCCATTTCGCTTTTGAATTTAATTGGGTATAGCGTTGGTAATCACCATTTCTCACTAAATAATAGAGACAGTCATGACCTTGATTGTCCTTCAGAAGTGAGTTTTCGCCTCGCTCAAGCAAAAGATCGGCAATCATCGGCATTCCCGATTTAAGGGCAAGTAAAGATGCGTTTTCACCTTGACGATTCACCGTATTGAGCGCTGCCGTTTTGGCAAGTAAATAAGCGACTTCCATCTGCCCAGATTGAATGGCCAGCATCAAGGCTGTTTCTTGAGAGCTGGTTTTTGCATCGATGGTAGCGCCTTTGGAGAGTAAGTACGTTACTATATCGATATACCCCATTGCCGCAGCAAGATGTAAGGCGGTTTTTCCGGATTCGAGAGGAAGATTCACTAAAACACCACGCGCAAGCATGGCTTGAACTGCTTTTAAATTGCCCTTTTGTACTGCCAAATGAAACGGTGTCAATCCATCGGATTTTCGGCGCGCATCAAGGGAAGCCCCCTTTTCAATCAGCTTTAACACTACCTGCTCTAATTCATTTTCAATAGCCTTATGTAAAGGGGTCATGCCATTGTCTAAACAGGTATTCACAACAATAGCTGGCTGGTCTAAAAGGAGCATTGCAACAGCTGCATGATTGTTTTGAACCGCCAAATAGAGTGGAAAAAGCCCATTAGACAATCGATGGTTAGGATTAGCACCTAGCCCTAATAGGGTTTTAATGACTTCTATATTCGAATGCTCAACTGCAATCAGAAGGGGGGTTTCCCCAGAAAACGATTTCGCGTCACATTGTAATTTTGAAGAATCATTTAGAATAATATGCCGTAGGACTGCTTCATTATTCTGACGTGCAGCAACATGAATAGGCAAATACCCTTGATGGTCTTTAACATTCAATTCTTTGGGGTCTTTGAGGATTTTAATGAACTCGTCAAGTGGCAAGTGACCTGCAGCATAATGAATGACTGTGGCACCGTCTTTATCATGCTTTAACTCAATTAACTCCAAGTCATCCTCATCAGAAAGAATGAGCTCGTCGTCAAAACGATCAATAACGGGTATACGTAAAGCAACGTAACTCTGGCCATTGATTTCAAATTGGCCAAATTCTTCTATCTTATCCACTTCCTGAATGACCTGATCCGCATGAATCAGCGGCTTTGATTGCATATTGGGTAAGGATAAACCACATCCCCCAATAACCCGGAAGGTATCGCCTGTTTGATCTGCTAGGTTTTTATTGGTAAATCCAATCAAAGTATGCACGTAGTTTTTGCAATGATCCAGATTAGCTAATTCAGGAATGGTCAAGATTATCTGACCGATTTTTTCAATATTTTGCAGGAGTAATTCCAACCTATTTATTTCTTTTTCATAGATTGATTTAATGTTTAGGATAGCATTTTGTGATAATACTAATAATGTGTCTTTTGCCTGCATCTGCGGTAGTTCTTTTAATTTTTCCTCGGCACGCACCTCAATGTTGCTGCATTCTGACTTTAATTGCTTCATTTTATCTTGAGCTAGTACAATGAATGAGTTTATTTTGTCTAACTCTTGCTGAGTAATTGTATTTACCTGAACCTTTGCTGTTTCCCAACTTTGATTATACGACGTTGTTTTCTGAACTAACTCTTGTTGAATCCGAGTTATTTCTTTATTAATTTCACCATTTTTATTATCTACGTTTGTAAATGCTTGATTCAACTGAGTGATATTAGTGCTTACGGTTTGAACCAATTGGTTCATAATCGCTTGATTGAGTTTTTGAGCCTGGTGGGGCAGCTTATTAAACGTAGTTTGCTGGGTTGCTAAATGCTGTTGCTGTTGAACTATTGTTTGCTGGTATTGAGCTTTAGCTTGATTATTCGAAACGAGAGCTGCATTCAATTGGCTAAGGGCCTGTGTTGCCTGCTGATTCAATTGCTGAAGTAGCGTATTAAAATGAGCATCCACCTCAAGCAACTTTTTTTGTTTGCCCTCATTTAGTGAGGGGATTAGTTGCGTGACCTTATCCAGTTCTTTTTGCTGATTTTGAATCAGTACATCAATTTCCTTGAGGTTTTGCTCCTTGGTTTGAATTATCTTGGAACTTAACTCGTTATAAGTTTGCTCAATATTCTTCTTTAAATCTGAAACAAATTGTTTGAATTGATTACGCAACTCCTGATACTGCTCATCTGGAATTTCATCAATAAACTCAGATTCAACTAACTCAGGATTGGTTTTCCAGCGTAATTCAAGATGGTTAACCCGCTCTTGCATCCAAGTTTTTAGCACCAATAGTTGATTGGGAACATCCAGAGTACTGAGTTCTTTTTGTTTCTGCTCCGGCATTCTTTTTTGGTATTTTTTAATTACCTGATGCGTTCCCGCTTTCATCTGACTGACAAATAAACGCAGGCAAGCACTTGCCTCTTGTACTATCCGCTCCACCTCATCCTCATTGAGCTCCGTTTTTGAGTCCACTGGGATATGTGTGGATAGTTTTTCCTTCATTAGGGTACTGATGGTTTGACGTAAAAGCTGAGTCACGGATGGTGGTATTGATCCTAGATGCTTTTTATTAAAATACTGAGCCAACTGCTTGTCTAAATTGACTCCATTGTTGTCTTTTTGGATGCGTTGCAACAACTCGCTCAATAGCAAAGACATAGGATAAGTATGATGGTATCGAACCGGAATTGGCGGTAGTGCTTTAGGGAAGACATACGAATTATCAGATAACTCTGATGAAAATACGGGTTTTTTTCCCATCTCATTCAAAGTGGCATAGAAATAACTTAATGACGTAGTCACTTCTAGTAATTGGAAAAATGGCTTACAAAAAGGTAATTGCGGCAGTTTATTCTTAATCTCTTCCGCAAAGGCTTCATAACACTGACGCAGGCGTCTGTACTCTTCGGGATAATGCCCATGCTCTTTCAGATAATTTTCGATGTATTCCTTATAATCTGGCATCATGTCAATGGTATATTCAATACGAAAGGTCGGGCGTGGAATTAAAATATTTTGATGTCGCTCAATGCCCTCTTGATAAGCAATAATTCTAAAAGAAGTCATAAAGAGCTGTTTATAGTTGCGATTACCCTGATTCTCTTTAATACCATATTTACTCGCCATCTCCCTCAAAGAAAAATAGGGGGTACCTTTTATATTTTCTTTAAAATATTTTTTCAAATCGATTAACATCGATCGCAAAAATTCGTCGTTAAGATTGGCCGTTTCGTGCCATTTTTCTAAAAAGCTTTCGTCAAACAGTCCACCGTTTAAGTAACATTTCATCCAATAATCCTAGAAAACGCAGCTGAAATTTGAGATATTCCGTCAACTTATTGATTTAGTTGGATAAGAAGATGAAATTACCAGAATTATCGACTCACCCAAAAGGTGAACTGGCCAAGCCAAACAAAAAGATCAATTACCTACCAGATTGCTCAGAAAGTTTCGACAAACTACCTGTTGAAACATTTGGTGGGCGGGTTCATGTTGAATGGGATCCTGAGTCCTCGGTGACACCATTAGGCCAACTTGCCTTTTTTATTGAATTTTTAAAAATGGGTAATTTATTGGATCCTTGGATAGAGGATTGTCCGCTTTCATTTACAAGTAATAATGCGCCAACAAAACGAGAAGTGTTGGGCACGTTATTATTATCAATTTTATCAGGGCATCGTCGTTATGCCCATGTTACAGGGATCCGCAATGACGGGGTAAATCCAGGTTTATTGGGCATCGATAAGCTCGTCAGCGAAGACTCTTTGCGTCGTGCGTTGCTAAAGATTGTTGAGGAGGAAGGGGTAGCTTGGCTTCAGAAGCATTTAGAAAAATGTTATGCCCCTTTGCTTGAAATTCCTTGGGTTCTTGATGTAGATACCACGGTGAAGGTTTTATACGGTAAACAGGAAGGAGCTGTTGTTGGTTATAATCCTAAAAAACCAGGTCGCCCCTCCCACACCTACCATACTTACTCTTTAGCGAATCTTCGTTTAATTCTTGACGTTGAGGTTCAAGCAGGCAACCTAATGGCTGCGAAGTATACGGCTCCTGATTTATGGGCTTTATTAGATAGGATTCCAGAGAGCCATTGGCCACAATTTATTCGTGGTGATTGCGCTTTTGGAACAGATGGTGTGATGAGTGCTGCTGAAGAAAAAAGAGTTCCTTATTTATTTAAACTCAAATTAACCAAGAACATTAAGCGCCTCATTGAGCGTCTGATGTTTAATCAGGAGTGGAGCTGTGCAGATCAGGGTTGGGAAGGCCAAGAGTCTGCAATCCAATTACAAGGCTGGGATAAGAGCCGACGAATTATTGTGCTACGCAAACGGGTTAATAAAAATGTTCTTGCCGTTACTGAAGATACTAATACACAGCAACTGAAGCTTAATTTTGCTGAACTGGATACGAAGACGGCTATTTATGAATACGCGGTATTAGTGACCACTCTACAGGATGAAGTCGTTACGATAGCGCAGCACTACCGCGATCGTGCTGATAGTGAGAATGTATTTGATGAGTTAAAAAATCAGTGGGGTTGGGGAGGATTTACAACGCAGGATTTAAGCCGATGTCGTCTGGTTTCGCGTGCCGTAGGTTTGATTTATAACTGGTGGAGTTTATTTGTTCGTTTAGCAGATCCTAATAAACATTTAGAAGCAATTACTAGCCGACCATTATTGCTTCATGCTGTGGCGAAACAAACAACTCATGCCGGACAAACCCTGATTAAAGTAACAAGCACCCATGGTAAGACAGAAAAAGTAAAACTGTTTTTAGGACGTATTACGGCATTTTTTAAATCATTAAAGGGTGATGCGGAGCAGTTAACTGAAGAACAACGATGGTATCGAATATTGAGCAAAGCTGTTGAAAAATACTTAAGGGGACGACAGCTACAGCCACCAATTTATATGCCATTAGTCACATAGAGGCTTTTTTATCGATTAATTACAGAAAAAAGTGCTTGTCTTTAACGACTTGCATGGTTTTCTTTTGCAAAAAATTGGGTTCTTACATTACATAGTGCAATATTGGGAATTTTTGCGCTACTGCTTTTTTTAGGATAATCAAGCAAACCAATTATTTTACCAATGTGAGTATTGCGATAGGCTGGGTGAATTACAGGATACAAATAGCCGTCATCATTAAAATGAAGACTAAAGAAAGGAAGTGATTTTTGTTCGTTAAATCCTTCATTAAGCTCTAAAGCAATTTGAGTAAACTCCTTTTGCGAAAGCTTGTGTTGATGGATTGGAAAGCATAAAACATAATCATTCGCTTCTGCATGAGTATCACTATTGATTAAATCTGTGATAGTAGCCACTTCGGTTGCAACACCACCGATATCTCCCCCACCCTTATTACCGCCATCACTTATTTTGGAATTAGGATTATAACTATTGTAAATGCCAATTAGACCTGTGCTGGATACTACATTGCTAAATCCTGAGAGTGAAATGCTGTTTCCTAAACCCGTACCTGAGCCTGAACTAAAACCACCAGAACCTAATTGATTGAATTTATTATTAAAGGGGTTGCCAAAATGTGTAGAATTTAAAAATGAATAGGGCCTTGATTGAAAACTAACATTGGTTTTTGGGAGACTGAATGAAAAGGATTTTTGAGAGCCGGGATTCATTGAATGATATCGCATCCCACTACTATTAAGCGATGAGAAGGCTTTTGTTTTGGACCGCGTTGAGCTTTGATTGGGTAATCTGTTTGTTGAACCTATACGAACCCCAAGATTAAATCGCTGATTGGGTAGAATAAGACGTTTATATGAACTAAGCCCTGGATTATAAGTATGATTAAATCCGTAATTACTTTGCGGCAAAGAACCATTGCCCATTTGGGTTGGGCCCATGATTGAAAAAAACACGCCTATAGGATTAGAATATCGTCCTAAACCGATTGCTGTCATACCCTTTTTGTATACGTAATCAACTGCAGTCTCTTTGGCAGTTTCTGTAACAATAGTACTTGTATCTTTTCCTTCTCTATTTTTTTTAAATACCCGTACCAGTGGTCCAGAGTACTTACCAAGGCCAATAAGTGCAGAGCCTTTTTTAACTGCATATTCTTCCGTTGTTTCTTTAATTGCTTCCTCTGTACTCTCACCTTTTTCTTTTTTTTTCATTACCTCTACAACTGGTTTATACATACCAATCCTACCCTGCTCACTTCTGTTAAATTTTTTACATTATACTATTGAAATACTTGATAGGTATCCGTAAAAATACGGGTATTCGCAAATAATTATTTTCTCTCAAAGAGGAACGAACAAATATAAGCAGGAATATTGGTCTAAGCTATTTGTTTCAATGAAAAACATCCCCCAATTAATTGCTATTTAAAACCAGACTGTTTATATTAAACTCATTTTAATTTCATCATCCACCACAATAACGCTTTCTCATGACAAATGATGTTATAAAAAACCATGTAATGACTAAATATGGGCGGCAATTTGGCGAGTTATGCCGCCCTATTTTTAATGCAACGCCAATCAACTACATTGGCTTTGCCCGCCTTTATAAAGATGGCTCACGATCATACCTCATTAGTAATCCCAACTGGGGAGAAGTCCTACTAAAAAACAATTATCATTTAGCGGGTACAGAAGATGCCCTAATTCAAGGCCCTGCTGCAGAGCATCAACTCTGGTCCATTTCATCGATGTTTTCAATTAATCAACAAACGGAAAATCTCTTTAAAGATTGTGTCGCAAATAATTATGGGAATGGGATTACGCTACTTGAACGTGGAAAAGATTGTGTAGAGTTTTTTCATATCTGCGCAGATAGTGGTTATGAATCTGTTAATCCCTATCTAGAAAATAATATTGACCAACTTTGGAATCATATTCTGCATTTAAAAGAAGTGTTATTTAGTAATAAAGAACTTAAAGACGCTTATAATCTTAAATATTACTATGATATTAAAGAAAGGCTTAGCAAGAGGCATGACCTATCTAATAATTTAGATACATACCACCCGAAAGAGATAAAAAAATACTATTTAGGTGGTAACTTTGGCGATGCCTATTTCACCCAACGTGAAATCGACTGTCTTAAATTAATTTATCAAAATTATAACGCCAAAGAACAGGCAAAAATTCTCCAGTTATCCCATCGCACTATAGAATGTCATCTCGAAAAGATTAAGCAAAAAGCCCAATGCGCTTCTTCATCGAGGCTAATAATTGAACTCGCAAATAACAATGCCTTTAGAAGCCTTTTTAAGGTTTGAACGATTTAAAAGCGAGTTATAGTCGAAAGTGGTGTATGACAAAATAAATTAGATGGCGTATTCTGTTGATTGTTCTTGGAGGAACAATCAACAGAATACGCCACCCAAGCTACAAGAAGCTGATTACATTACTTACGATTTTTCAACCTTGTTGTCTCAACTAACTTAGGCTCAGGCTCTTTTGACCAGTCAACCACCCGTGCCCCAGAATAATCCCAACGATAAAGCCAGGATACCCCATAATGAGAATAATAATTATCGTTTGATTGATACGCAGCATCACTTAACGCTTCATCAAGAGAAATAAAATGATAATCCAATTCTTTTGCACATTGTATTAACTCTTTTAATACATAAGAGTTGATAAGATTAACATGCAACAACCATATATGCTTAATGTTACGCCCAAAGAGTTGATATGAGACCTGTTCGTAAAACATAAACTTGGCTTTGGTATGCTCTAGATAATCCTTAATAATTTTATCTTTTTCTTCAGGATGAGATAATAAATACTGATTGAACAGCCAATCGTCAGTATCAATGGTCACTGGCGCTATCTGATAACCTTCACCATTCAGAAAGTATTCTGCTTGTGTCCGTATCGCTACAGTCTCTCCTGTATCCAGATAAGGATGACGAAAATAATGATAGGTTTTGCCTACGTTCATCATGAGTTGCTTTGAGACTAATTCACCGTCTTTAACCTCTTTCTGAAATGCATGTTCATCTAATTGGCTAAGAGCACTATGTGAATAAGTATGGTTTCCTAAATCAAAGCCATATTCAATCCATAGGGTTAACAGTTGGACCTTAGCGTCATATTCATCATCGGTGTAAAGCTTGCCTTCGTTCACAAAACCAATAGCAGGTGCGTTAAATTCCAATAAATTTTTTATGATTCGTTGATTCATTGGTTTTTGTTTTTTCACGGAACTATCAGGCGCTCCTGGTAAATCATCAAAGGTTAGTGCTATTTCATGAGTATATCCATGAGTTACGTAAGACCCGAGTAGAATAAGGATGAATAAGTTTTTTCTATGACTCAATTTAATGCTCAATTTCTTCAAAAATAACTTATGTTAATTTATGATAACCTCTAAATCTAGGCGCATTCACTAGCGAAAACGCACTACTTATAATATTTTTCCATAACGTAATTAGTAAGACTCACACCACGAATAGTAACATTCTGTTGCTTTACAACATTAAAACCTTTTCGCTCAAAAAAAGGCTTTGCTGTAATGCTCACTTCGGCATAGACGCGTGCTAAAGACTTATTCATAGCCTCTTGGTCAATCACAGCCATCAATGCAGAGCCAACCCCAACACCTTGAAACTCATGATGTACGTAAAAACAATCGATATGTCCATTGGATTCAAACTCTGCAAAACCAACCACAGTATCATTTATCACTGCCACATAAGGCACTATTTTTTCAAGCTTTTGTTTCCATCCACTATAGTCTTGAACTGAAGACCAAGGAGCCCAGACGTCTATCTGTTCTTTTGTATAATCTTTTGCATTAATTGTATGAATAGTATGGTAATAAATCTTACTAATACACTCAGCATCCTCATCCTGATACCGTCTGATTTGAATCTTTTTTTCTGTAACCGTATTAACCATTTTAAGTACCCTTAATTTATCGCATCATGCACTTTTACATGTCTAACAAAGCAGATTTTTAGCTTACACCCAATGTGTGGTATTTTAGCATACCTTACACTCGCTTATTTATAGCAAAATATTAAAAATGAGCTTTAATGAAATCAGAAAACTCTTCTTTAAATATACTAAATGAACTCTCTGAAGCTATTAACAAACTTTATGGCTTTGTGGCTCTACCAGGCGATAATTTTGGTGAGCCTGCAATTAATTCAGGCCCCTGTGCTGTATTTGCTAATTCATTTTTCAAGCTTTGGAACCAAAAATTTAGTGAACAAGTGCATATTGTATTTATCATGCAGAAGGAAACCGATGAGTGCTGGCATACTTTAATACGACTTCCTAATGGTTCACTTTATGACGGTGGTTATGGGGTTCATAGTGAAGAGAAATACAGTAATGAATTTACTGTCATAGATATGCATGAATACAACAAAGAGCTATTAGAAAAACATGCTTATGGCCTAGAGAGAGAATACTCACGCTGCTGCCCTAGTTTCTCAGTGAATGCTATAGAGCAGCTTATAGTAACCTACTTAGAACAAATACCTAAAAATAGTCCGAGTAATGCTACTATTCCATCTGTTGAGAATGAAATCACGGCGCTTCTGCAGGAGCTACTTAAAAAATTACAAGCCAATTTATTAGATAGTTTTATTGGCCTGTACGTTGGTGGTTCTATTGCAAATAATAGCTTTAATAGAAATACTAGTGATATTGACTGTTATATTATTACCACCGAACCTCTTCCAAAAAATACTATTTCTGAAATTGAGACCATACATCATGAACTCTACTCAAGCCAAGCTCTCTATGTAAAAAAGATTGAAGCTTCTTATATTGCCCAAAACGACCTTCAAAATTTTAACCCAGAAAATACACGGCCATACTTTAATGAGGGGCGTTTATATTTAGCACCTTATGGCAATAATTTTATAATAGAATTATCGATACTTAGAGAGAAAGGAATCACCATCTCGGGTCCTCATATCAAGGATTTAATTAAAGAAATTTCACCCAAACAACTACAGCTCGCCATTAAGAAAAACCTAAATGAGTACTGGCGAGTCATGTTAACTGATTTAGAAAAACTCAACCGAAGTGATTATCAAGTTTTTGCCATTTTTACCATGTGTCGAACCCTTTATTCTTTAGAAACTGGACTCATCACATCAAAGACAAAAGCAGCCGAATGGGTAATTAATAAACACAATGCCGCATGGAGCGACTTAATCCAAAAAGCCCTTACTTGGAAGCCAGAGTCGGAACTAAACCAACTCAAGGAGACTCAACAGTTTATTAAGTTTGTATTGGATTTCGTATCACTCTGTTGAATAATTTAAGTTCTGCAATAAAATCTTTTTTGAGATATCTGGATCAGTTAAACTTGAGACATAATGAAAAAAGCTAATGAGTTGAAAATGAGTTCAAAAAAGCTATTAACAGATGAGAAGCAGTTTTTTTCTGAGATTAGTGAATTACTGCAAGCAGGCCGAGAAGTAGCATACCGTTCAGTAAATTCTGTTATGGTTAGGACCTATTGGCAAATTGGTAAACGTATCGTTGAGCAAGAACAGCATGGTAAGACACGTGCGGATTACGGCGAATATCTGATTATTAATTTATCTCGGCATTTGACTGATCATTTTGGCAAGGGATTTTCTGTTGCTAACCTTTGGAATTTCAAACAATTTTATCTGACCTTTACTGACTTTAAACAACTCTCTACACACCGCGTAGAGAATCTAAGCTGGTCTCATATTCGTTTGATTATGCGCTTAGATGATGAAAAAGAACGACATTACTACCTAAAAGAAACAAGCTCCCAAAATTGGAGTACCCGTCTATTGGAACGAAACATCAAAAGTGGCTATTACCGACGTTTGTTGTCTACTAAAAGACAGGAAAATTTAAGTGCTCAAAATGAAGAACAGCACCTTAATTTTATCAAAGATCCCTATGTTTTAGAGTTTTTAAATGTTCCTGAAGATTTAAGAGGCCAAGAAAGTCTTTTAGAGTCCAACATAATAGAGCATTTACAAAAGTTTCTTTTAGAATTAGGCAAAGGGTTTTCATTTGTTGCGCGCCAAATGCGAGTGAGCACTGAAACATCACACTTCTATATTGACTTGGTTTTCTATAACTATCTTTTAAAATGCTTCGTGGTTATCGATTTAAAAACGGAGAAACTCACACATGAGAATATCGGCCAAATGGATATGTACGTGCGGATGTTTGATGAGTTAAAACGTGGAAAGGACGATAACCCCACAATAGGTATTATTCTTTGCGCAGACAAAGATGAGACGATGGTTAAATATTCCGTACTGAAAGAAAGCAAGCAAATCTTCGCTTCTAAATATAAAACTGTATTACCTACAGAAAGAGAATTGTTAAGCTTTATTGAGCAGGAAAACTATAAAAATTTACTGTAGCAGATTTGTAACAAAGTGTAGTATAACCCTAGTTGTTTCAGGCAGTTGTAGGCAGTAATTGGCTGATTTGTTACATCGCAAGTTACTGATTTCATTATTAATTTATCTTGATCAAATTGGCTTCGAACCAAGGTGTCGGGGGTTCGAGTCCCTCCGAGCGCACCATTTAAAATCAAGGACTTAGCTCCAAATTGTGTCGGCGCATTCTAGCTCCAAATGCGACAATCATTTTTATACTGCTGTATAAACACTTCCTTAGGCATTTTATACCCTAAACAC
>NZ_CAXMZT010000020.1:0-23989 GCF_964199965.1 Legionella sp. W05-934-2
GTGTTTAGGGTATAAAATGCCTAAGGAAGTGTTTATACAGCAGTATAAAAATGATTGTCGCATTTGGAGCTAGAATGCGCCGACACAATTCGGAGCTAAGTCCTTGATTTTAAATGGTGCGCTCGGAGGGACTCGAACCCCCGACACCTTGGTTCGAAGCCAAGTACTCTATCCAACTGAGCTACGAGCGCGGGATGGGTTTGGAATTTGGTGGGCCGTATAGGATTCGAACCTATGACACAAAGGTTAAAAGCCTTCTGCTCTACCAACTGAGCTAACGGCCCTAGGGCATATTTGTCGCTTTTTTTCTTTTGATGGTGGGCCGTATAGGATTCGAACCTATGACACAAAGGTTAAAAGCCTTCTGCTCTACCAACTGAGCTAACGGCCCCAAAAGAGGTTGAAATAATACCTTATTGATAAAAAAATTCAAGTGTTTTTTATCGCTATGAATCAAAAGACCCGGTCAATTTAACTAATTCACGCGCATCATAAATCCGTTTCTAATGTATTAAGTTTCTCAAGAATATACCGCGTTCTTTCTTCAATACTCATCACTGGTACACGAATTGGATCGTAATCACACTCGATATAAGACTGATAAATTAATTGATTCAATTTTTGGGCAATTTCTAGTGTTTCCGTTCGAATATCATCGTTCACTAAGGGTAATGGTTCAAGGAAAAAGACCGCTTCATAGCGAAACTTATAGAAATATTTATATAAATCCGAAATCGGTAAATGATGCAGCTTATAATAAGCTAGGCTATCCGGTAACCCCCTATCAAAAAAAATTCGCTTTTCTGGGTCTAAGTGTCGTTCTCTTGCCTGCTTTAATGACAAGATATGATTTTGTATGGTAAAGTCGCTTCTACCATTCGCCACATCCACATTTTGGTGCATTAATTTTTTGATGAATGCTCGGGCCACTTCATGTGCGACCTGATAGCCTAACTTTTCAAGCTTTTCAATGACAGACGTTTTGCCAGATGAGGGGGCACCGGTAATAACAACCCATTTCGTAGAAGTTTGAGTCAAGATTCATCCTATAAAAAAACGAATAATTTTGCCAATTTAATGAAATTAAGACGAAATAGCAATCTCTGCTAGCAAGGCTAAGCCTTGGTCCTTTGTCGCTGATTGAATCAAATGGGAATCTCCTTTTTCTACCAGCATTAAAATAACATCTGCTCCAAGTGCACCACATCCTTTTGCAGCCAATACTCCCGGTAGATGCTGTAACTGATTAATTAATCTAGCGGTACCCGGCGTGACAAGCTGCAATGCCAATAACTCCTGGTGGAATGTCTGAACGCAATTTATCATAGCAGAGGTATTTTGGGTCTCCCAGGCATCCAGAGCTTGATAAACAATTGGCTTTAAGGTACTCACCGAGGGCTGTTGCTGTGTTTCTAAATGCGTGTGAGTCGCTAATTTATTACCGGTATGATAAAGCAGTGCGTTCATATCTACAAATGGCCAATCTAATTGATGGCTTATTGCGCCGTGGTTATCGATGAAAAGTGAATGGCCAGAGTGTTGGGTAAGAACGTCATAACCACTTGGTCGTATTCCTTTTCCCCGCCAAGAACAACCATAATAATCAGATAACAGTGATTGAACAGTAAATGAACGTTTCTGAAAATAGTGGGCTGCTTGGTAGACCAGCGCAAATTGCGCACTGGATGCACCCAACCCACCTTTCCCTTGATAGGGATCGGAAAATAGTAACCCTTTGGGTTTTATCGTTTGCTGGGCATACCATATCCCCGCCGGAGATTGGGAGTGAATATTCACTAAACCAGAGACAGAATCATCCATCACTAAGGAAAAAGAAGGCTCTGTTGCTAAAACAATGGCTGGTCCGCCGGCTGTTGCAACATATTCTCCAATCAAAAACGTTTTGGCTGGAGCATAAAATTTCATACCAAATCGACCTGTTGGCGAATCGAAGCTAATAATTGTTGCGCATGGTGCAGGCTAACTCGCTTATCTTCCATTAAGATATTTTCCAAGGCGGATTTTAATTTTGGGATCTCATCTTCCGTTGCGCCGGCAATCATCAATAAGTTATCAATGTGTAATTTCATATGACCTTGAATGATGCCTTCAGTACATAAGGCACGAATTGCACCTAAGTTTTGTACTAGTCCGACAGCAGCCGCCACGCAAGAGAGTTCATTTGCAGAGGCCACCTTTAACATGGATAAAGCCAGTCTTGCGGTTGGATGAGCAGCGGTGACACCCCCAACAGTCCCCACAATAAGTGGCGCTTCAAAACGTCCTGTTAACTGTTGTGTATTTTCATCATATCGCCATTGGGTTATCGCTTGATATCGTCCGTTTCGACTAGCATAAGCATGAACACCTGCTTCAACCGCACGCCAATCGTTGCCGGTGGCAATCAATACCCCATCAATGCCATTCATCACCCCTTTATTATGCGTTGCGGCACGGTAAGGATCCACTTCAGCAAATAGGGAAGCTTCTTGTAAACGATGACCAAGTTCAGGATCCACATCCCGCAAGATGACTTCGGCTTTGGTTAGTTTGGTGTCATTCAAATTCGATAAAATGCACATCGTCACCGTTTCGCCAGTCAGATTTTCAATCGGTGCTTTTAAAAACTCAAGCACTTGATTTAGGATATTGGCACCCATGGCATCACAGCTATTCATTAACACATGAATGACGCCCATCTGACCATCTTGATTTGGCCGATCTAACACCCTTAAAGACATGGTACGAACGCCACCACCTCGCTTCACCATGCTCGCAGCAACGACTTCATTCGCTTGTTCGATTAAGAAGGGAGCATGGGTATCGATCGCGGTCTGTAACCTTTCTAAGTTATGAATTTTGGCAATTTGAATTTGTCCTAAAATACAGTCACCTTCAATGCGAGTGCGGATGGTTCCCTTTTCCTTTATCCACTTAGCGTTTTTACTTAAGGCGGCAATGATGGATGTTTCCTCAACAGCCAATGGGATTAAATAGGCCTTGCCATCAATTTGGAAATGAGTCGCTACGCCAAGCGGTAACTGAAAGTAACCAATGCTATTTTCAATTAAGCGATTGGCTAAATTCATATCAACAACGCCTCCTTCTTGAAGGTAAGCGATGTCTTCTTCTGTTAAAATACCTTCTGCAAGCAAACGCTCATAGCGTTGCTTTTGCGTTAATTTGGAAAAGCCCTGCCAAGGATTGTTCAAATGACTCATTAATTTAATGCCCCTTGCAGCTCATCTAAGGTTTTGCTACCCGTGCAAAACATGGCAACTTTTAATTCAAACTCAAACTGCGTCATTCGCTCCACAACCGCCTCTACCGATTGTAGTGCTACTTCAAGCATGGGTTTAGCCAGTCCCACGGTTTTTCCGCCTAAAGCAATTGCCTTTGCAGCGTCCAAACCATGCCGGATACCACCCGACGCCCAAATTTCAAAGTCCGGGGATAAGCGCTTAGCATGATAAAGCGATTGTACCGTCGATATTCCCCAGTTACGGAAAGTGAGCGCAGCTTGTTGATTACTCGGCAAATGAGAAGAACGATGGCCTTCAATACGCCCCCAATGCGTCCCACCGGAACCACTGACATCCACAGCGGCAATCCCCTTATTCATTAACTGCTGTAATGTTTTTTCACTAAAACCACAACCCGTTTCTTTGATAATCACGGGTACAGCAAGCCGATGGCATAAGGAAACGATTTTGGCGATTCCGTTAGCAAAATTAGGGGTTCCCTCTGGCTGAATGCATTCTTGCAACGGATTGCAATGGATAATCAATGCTTGTGCTTGCAACGATTCAATGAGAGGCAAAATGGCTTCCGCCGGATGTTCAATTATTTGGGCAATCCCCAGATTTGCAAATAATACCACTTCAGGGAAATGTTCTCGGATAGCTTGCCATTCTCTGGCTGCGCTTTCGTCGGTGAGTTGCCGCCGTTGAGAACCGACGCCCATGGCCCAACCCGTTTGGGCACATGCAGCTGCTAAATTAAAATTAATTTGTTCACCGTGTTGATGACCTGCCGTCATGGAGCTAACCAAAAACGGAGTGGCCACAGCTCGACCGAATCGTTGGCCGGTAATAGAGATATCATTAAAGTTGATTTCAGGTAGCGCTTGATGGGTCAATTGGACTTGATCAAATTGATTGAGTTCGGTAGCTTGGTTGTCGTCCATCATTGCGAGTCGAATATGATCTTGCTTACGTTGTTCAAACTGGGAAATGCTGTTGGCCATATCTTTCGTTGAGACTGCTAAAATAGTGAGATTCTATCACGCGACAATCTATGAAGCCATAGATTTTCCCTTACTGGCTGATATTTCACCTGTCTCAACAATGCGAACATTGATACGATAGAGATAATACATCATCCGATAAAAGGTAAATCCTTCTTCCCCATTCACTAAAAATCGCTTAGGCTCATCCCGAATAGTGCCTAATACTTGATTTAGAAAAGGCCTTGTCGAATAGAAATCCACTTGCTGCTTAGTCTGCATGTGAACTATCAATTTTTTTATTTGCTCAATCGTTAATAATAAACTGGCTTTTAGTGATTCCCGCTCTTTATCGTCCAGCTTATGGCCGAACCAGCTTTGCGTGCTAGCGAGCAAACTGATATTTTGGGTAATTAAACCAATGGATTTAAGAATATCCAAAAATTGTCGCCGGTTATATCGATGAAACATCATCTCATAACGTGCAGCTAACGCTTGATTACGTAAGGCAATGAAGTCTGTATCTAAACTACTGTCAGTAAAAGAGGTTGATTGGTCATTGAGGTTGTCTGCCATTTTTTGCAGCTTGTTTAGCAGTTTAGTCAAGTGGCCAACAAGTAACTCATAGGGACTGACCGATTCGCCAGCAAAAAAATAACTCACCGACAAAGCAATGGCTGCACCGATTAAAGTGTCAATGATTCGATACCCTAGTAGCGCAATATTCCAATCGGCAACCAGGGCAAATAAGAACACAACAAATGCGGTGATGAACAATACATTGAGTTGATGATTGATTTGATTCATATACACCGCAAAAAAGATAAACACCATTGACATTCCGAATAACACATAGGTGTCTGACGGTAAAAACACATAGAGAAACGTTCCGATGGTGCCGCCCAAAATGGTCATCAACACCCGTTCCACGGCCTTTTTCAGACTCTCCCCCCAAGTTTGTACAGAAAGCGCCATGGCGGTTAAGGTGACCCAATAGCCTTTGTCCACAGGTAAAAATTCACCCAGCCCTGTCGCTATCATCACAGCAATTGCCGATTGAAATGCTAATCGGGTGGTATCACTGACGTTCATTTAATGTAACCCATTGTTGAATATGTTGATTAATCAATTGAATCGCCATTTTAATATTCATCAAATTCATCACGACCTGTGGTTCCGTGATGTCTAATTCGGATAGTTGTTGATTCAGGCTTTTCATTGAAATGCGTTGATCGACATTGCCGGACAACTTCAAATTTTTATCCATATCCAGTTCCTCAAATAACTTCGCCGCATGATTTAGTATATCAACCAACAAGGGAATTAATGTCGGAGGAAGAAATTCTTTCTTTCGCTGAAGATTCAATAACGCTTCTGTTAACAAAAAAAATGCTTGATTGAGGGCATGCTCTTGCGCAGTCGCATTTAACATCTGCGGGTTATTTCGAGTCAGTGTTTGGGATGTTTCTAATTTTCGGTTGCTTTCTAGCGGATAGGATAACTCTTCTCGCATTGATTTAACCGGTAGTAACTCTTCAGCGACTTGTATCGTCGCTAACCAACGCGCGCAGCTTCGATAGTGATCACACAATAACGAAAAATAAAAAGTGCTATTTTGCCGAAATAATCTTTTATAATTTTCCGGCCATACAAACAACAATACCAGTGCTGAAACGGATAATCCTTTAATTAAACCATCAATATGGCTAATCGCTACCTCACGACTTGGGAAAGGAAGGACCGTTGCAATAAAGCATAGCATCCATACCATCATCGGTGCTGTGGAGTAACGCAGATGAAAACGCCGACAATAATTGACGACAAAGGCCATTCCTATCAATACAAGGCTTGTGAATAAAGTTGATTCTCTTGCCCATAATCCAAGCATAAATGCTGCAAAATAACTCACACTTAATATTAAAACTTGAAAGACGCGTCGATAAAAGTCTTTTGCTACCACCCCTTGCATTGAAAAACCAGTCGCAGTGGCAGCCATTAACTGAGTAATCATGGTTTGATTATGAGTCCACCATAAGCTTAAGACAATTGCCAACACCGTTTTGAACGCCAATTTTAGCCGAAAATAGCCTGGGTCTATCTGCCAAAAGAATCGTGTTGTAAAGCGAAACCATTCCGCCACTGCCTTCCCCTATTTAAATGACTCCACAGCGTCTAAAGGCTGTTCAGCATAAAACTTCTCTTTATTTAAAGCGCTTTCACTGTGAGCAACCACACAAGCAACGGTTGCATCGCCACTGATATTAACCGTCGTTCGTAGCATATCGAGTAGCCGGTCAATGCCGATAATCAAAGCAACTCCTTCTGCCGGTAAACCCACCTGCTTTAGCACCATCACTAAGGTAATCAAGCCGACGCCAGGGACACCAGCCGTTCCGATTGAGGCCATTGTTGCGACCATAACGACTGTTAGGTAATCAACAAACGTCAGAGGAATCTGGTAGCTGTTTGCAATGAAAACAGTTGCAACACCTTGCATAATTGCTGTGCCATCCATATTAATGGTTGCACCCAAAGGAATAACAAACGAGGAAATGGATTCAGATACCCCTAATCGCCGATGCACGGTATCCATCACCACAGGAATAGACGCATTGCTACTTGATGTGGAGAATGCAAACAACATCGCCGGCCACATTTGTTTAACAAAATGAATGGGGGATAAGCCTGCTAAACACTTCAGCATGGTCATATAAATAAGGACAAAGTGAATCACCAACCCGAAGACTACCACCATAAAGTAGGTTGCCAGCTCGACTAAAATATAGAGCCCGGTTTGAGCAAACAAACTCGCTACTAAACAAAAAATACCATAGGGCGCTACTCGAAATATTAAAGACACCAAGCTCATGACAACCAAATCGGCTTCTTGAAATATCTTTCGAAACCGCTGAGCCTTTTCTCCTACTCGGTTAATAGCTAACCCAAATAGCAGCGCAAAAATAATGATTTGAATCATATTGCCCTGTGCCATGGCAGCAATAGGGTTAGAGGGAATTAGACTTAACAGTGTATCTTTGACACTTTCAGGTGCTTGTATCTGCAAAACATTGTCTGTGGCAATTTTAACCTTCTCACCGCCTTTACCAACCCCGGTTAATAATGCTAGCGATAAGGCGATGGTGATAGCGAGGGCTGTCGTCAACAAATATAAAACGATTGTTTTTAAGGCAGCGCGGCCAAAGGTGCTTGCGTTTTTTAAATTGAGGGTACCGCAAATTAATGAAACAAACACAACGGGGACAACGAGCATTTTTAAAATGTTAATGAACGCTTTCCCACCAAAATCAAATGTATTGTAAAAAAAATCATAGGCCAGCCCCAATTGGGGCTGGCCATAATGCAGCAAAACACCCACGACTAAACCCAATAGGATTGCGATGATAATATGCAACGACAATGCTTTTGATGAGTTTAGATCCATGGCCTTTGCACCTAAGAGTATTTCATATTATGCTATTCTTTTTATCTACTTAGCGCAATCATGACTCAAGCTAGTATTGAATACGATGATGAAAAGGGCCACTTTAATTGCCTCGGTAAATGGACAATCCTCGCCATTAACCAGGAGACTAATTATGGGAAGCCCTTGTTGGATTCCAATGCGAATACTATCAGCTTAAATGGCAAACTCGCTGAAGCAATGGATAGCGCGGGCGCCCTTGCACTCAAAGATATCATTACTACTTGTGAAGCCGCGGGCAAAAAAGTATCCATAAAAGGTTTTAAAAAAGAACATCGTGCCTTGTTAGCGCTCATTGACCATCACTACGATGATCTTGAGCTACCAAAAGCCAAGAAGCGACCATTTGACCCTTTCGTGTGGCTGGGTAAAGAGGCCCTACGTAAGTTTGATCAAGTGGATGGCTTTGTTCAATTAATTGGTGATATGTGTGTTCGTTTCTCCCAGGGCTTTATTAATTGGCGACGTCTTCATTGGCCAAGCGTCTTTTCCAATATAATGTCCACAGGCATACAAGCATTACCGATCGTCGCATTGTTATCTTTTTTAATCGGGATTGTATTGGCTTATCAGATGGGTTTGCAGCTTAAAACTTATGGTGCCAATATTTTTATCGCCTTTCTCTCTGGGTTAGCTATCTTTAGAGAATTTTCACCGTTAATAACCGCCATTATTGTCGCCGGGCGAACCAGTTCCGCATTTACAGCCCAAATTGGAAGCATGAAAATTAACGAAGAAATTGACGCCATACGCACCATGGGTTTGTCGCCAACAGAACTCTTAGTCGTCCCCAAAGTGATTGCTTTAATACTCGTTTTTCCATTACTCATTTTTTGGTCTGACTTTTTCTCCATTATCGGTGCGATGTTAATGTCTAAAACCATGCTCTCTGTCAGCTATGCGGATTTCCTTAATCGATTACAAAGCTCTGTTGGCATTGATCAATTTTTATTAGGCATGTATAAGGCCCCTGTTTTTGCATTAATAATCTCACTCGTAGGCTGCTTTCAGGGATTTCGGGTCACCGCCTCTTCGGATAGCATTGGTGCACAAACAACCAAAAGTGTGGTCCAAGCCCTTTTCTTGATTATTATAGCCGATGCAATCTATTCAATTATCTACAGCTGGTTGGATTTATAATGGCACAAAATCCCGTCATTGAAATTACTGGATTAAAAAACAGGCTTGGCGAACAATGGGTTCACAAGGATGTGAACCTAACAGTCAATCAAGGCGAAATCTTAGCCATTATTGGGGGCAGTGGTTCCGGTAAAACCACGATCATTCGTTGTTTACTCATGTTATTGCAACCCACTGCTGGGCATTTAAAGGTATTCGGGCAAGATATTATGGCTATTAATGACCAAGATGCCACAAAATTAAGGCAACGATGGGGAATGCTCTTTCAACACAGTGCCTTATTTTCAATGATGTCTGTGATAGAAAACATTATGTTTCCAATGCGGGAATTTACTGATTTGTCTGAAAGTTTTATGAAAGAATTAGCACTGTTAAAATTGTATTTAGTCGGTTTAGATAAATCTGCTGCCAATAAATTCCCTTCTGAATTAAGTGGGGGGATGCAGCGCCGAGCGGCAGCTGCTAGGGCAATCGCGATGGATCCTGAGTTACTATTTTTAGATGAGCCAACCACAGGCCTGGACCCAAATAGTGCTAGACGCTTTGATGATCTGATTGTTTTTTTACGTGATGCCTTGAACTTAACCATTGTCATGGTCAGCCATGATATGGAGTCTTTGAAAAGAACAACTGACAGGGTCGCCTTTGTCGGCGATGGGCAAATTCTTGCCATTGAACCTTTTGAACAGTTGCGAAAAAACCAACACCCCCTCATTCAAGACTATTTCACCGGCTTTTAATCTGTGATTTAATAAAGGGTGGTAAACCGCTTTGCAATAGATTTACTGCAAAAATGCTATGATTGTGGGAACAACATATAGAAGACAGGGTTATTCCCTGTGAATGAAGAGAAGCACAAGACAAAAATCGTTAACAAACGAAAAAGGCCGCTAACTGTATTTTTGTTCGGTGTAGAAATTTTAAAAACAAATTTGTCTGGCCAGGAGACTACCTTTGGAAGCTAAAACCAACTACACATTAGTCGGTTTAGCCGTACTCATACTGACAAGTGGATTACTTGCCACAGCGCTATGGTTATCTGTTGGTCTGCATAATAAAGTTTACACCACTTATGCAGTCTACCTCCACGAAGCCGCCAACGGCCTCAGTGAGGAAGCGCCTGTCAAATTCAGTGGCGTCACCGTCGGCTATGTGAAAAGCATACAGTTAAACCAAAAAGATCCCCAGCAAGTCATTCTAATATTAAATATTGAATCCCATATTCCTGTCACAGATAGTACCTACGCTCAACTTATCTCCCAAGGGATCACTGGAAACTCTTATGTTGGTCTACAAGCCAAAACCTCCTCGCTAACTCGCTTAAAAAAAGTCGCCGGCTATCCTTACCCAGTGATTCCCTCTAAGCCCTCATTATTCACTCAAATCGATATCGTTTTGAGGGAGGTGTCTGACAATATCAATAAAGTTTCAGAAGAAATACGTGATGTATTTAACCGCGAAAACCAAGATAATTTGCAAAAAACACTTAGAAATTTGCAACAATTCACCCTTGTACTATCCAAGAAAAGCAGGCAGTTTGGTGATGTCATTGAAAACTCGCAAAACATCAGCAAGAACTTTTCTAAAGCCAGCAATAACTTCCCTAAAGTCTTGCAGGATTTTGATCAAACATTACAAGAAATTAAAAACATGGCTTCTTCCATGAAAAAGGCAGGCAATGAAGTTTCAAAAACCATGCAAAGCGGCGAACAAGCTGTCAATCAAATCAATTTACAAATTATTCCACCAGCCACGGACTTAATATATCGACTCGAGGCGATTGCTAACAACCTCGATGCTGTCAGCAAAAGCATGCGCAGCAATCCATCCGTCATTGTCCGTGGTATGAATCCTCCTAAACCAGGTCCCGGAGAAAAGAAATGATTTATAACTGGGTAGCTCAGCCAATCAAAGCAGTGATTGCCATTGTGCTAATGTTTTCACTCGTTGGCTGTGGGCCTGTGAAAAGAAATATTGAAAATGAGTATCAATTATCAAGCTATTCCCATAAAAAATATGAATCTTATCCCAGTAAATCCACTTTGTTAGTTGTCAAACCCCAAGCAGTCGGTGGGTATCAAACATCGGAAATGTTATACATAAAAAAACCCTATGAGTTGATGTCGTTCGCTTACAATGCTTGGGTCGATCCACCAGCAAATATGTTATTCCCACTGTTACTTCAGAGCCTAAATAGCGCCAATTACTTTCACGCTATCGATTCCACACCCTATGCCAAAGAAACAACCTACCGTTTGGACACCCTATTATTATCCTTACATCAGAATTTTCTAACGAAACCAAGTACTGTACAAATGTCAATCAAAGCGGTATTGTCTCGTTCAAACGATAATCAGGTAATCGACTCGATAATCATCAAGACGCAAAAGCCCTGTCCAGAAGATACCCCCTATGGCGGAGTAATTGCTGCCAATGAAGCGGTTAAAACCGTAACCGGTGCGGTTACAGACTTTGTTATCAAGCGGGTAAAATCCCAAAGAGGATAGCTGTTAAGGGGTATATTAATTTGCGAATAATGGTGATATGATCAGGACATTTAACTAGGTATTTTCATACAAACAAAACCTAGTTTAATAACAACAATGACAATAATTTATTTCGGGGACTATTATGATGCTTTCTATGCGATCCATTCGGGTAGGGTTTATTGCAGCCAGTTTAAGTCTAATCGCCGCTTGTTCTCATAAGCCAATGGGAGCTGGACTTGGCCAAGATGGTGATAGTTCAACCAGTGCTTATGGCGTTAACGGTTCTTCACAATTTGGAGAATCAATGGATGGGGAGCAATACACTACAAAAGCCCCTCACAATCAAGTTTGGTTATTTGCCTATGATGATGATCATGTGAATGAAAAATACATGCCTGCTCTGGAAGCACAAGCTAATTATCTGCAATCTCATCCCAATGCGCGCATTCTACTAGCTGGTCATACTGACTTGCGCGGTAGCCGAGAATACAACGTTGCGTTAGGTGAGCGACGAGCTAAATCTGTTGCAAGACTATTGCGCCAAAACGGGGTTAGAAGTTCACAATACCGCATTGTAAGCTATGGGAAAGAAAGACCGATTGACCTGGATTATAATGAATCAGCCCATCAAAAAAACCGACGTGTCGAACTAATCTATGAGGCAACTCGATGAAATTGCAAAAATTAATACTCGCTGTATTTTTTTCACTAATCTTCACGACAAACATTGGCTTTTCTCAACCGCCTGTTGTTGATGAGAGTGATGAATATAGTTTAGCAATTAATATGCAAGAATCGCCTGATGTAAACAGTGTTTCAAAATCGGCTGAAACAGAAGCGGATGATGACAATTGGCAAAATGAACCGCCAGCAGAT
The DNA here is from genome assembly GCF_964199965.1 of Legionella sp. W05-934-2. Lineage (NCBI taxonomy): Bacteria > Pseudomonadati > Pseudomonadota > Gammaproteobacteria > Legionellales > Legionellaceae > Legionella > Legionella sp. W05-934-2. The sequence goes on from NZ_CAXMZT010000020.1 coordinate 12,212, forward strand.
GAGCAACCCCTTGTCAAAAGCAAATCAATCAATCAAGGGGAAGCCGATGCTGATGGTGTGGCAGAACAAGTCCATAACCTACAAGCCGAGATTCAAGAGCTTCGGGGGCAACTTGAAATTCAAGCACATGATTTAAAAATGTTACAGCAACAACAACTCGCCTTCTACAAAGATTTAGATAGCCGCCTTCAAAAAAATAACATTGAACCAACCAGCAGTGCCGCACCAACCACCAATATTGTAGCCCCGACGATTCCAGTGGCAGCTGCTAATATCAAACGCGGTAATCCAGCCGATGAACAAATTAGCTACCTTGCTGCTTATGAATTAGTTAAAACCAAACAGTTCGAAAAAGCACTCAAAGCAATGCAGCAATTTATCGAAACCTATCCAAACAGTGGGTATAGCGCCAATGCCTATTATTGGACAGGTGAGCTGTATCTCGTTAAAAACGATAGTGAACACGCCTTGCAAGCCTTTAATACCGTACTAACAAAATTTCCAAAATCAAGCAAAGCAGCTGCGAGTGAATTAAAAGCAAGCTATGCATTAATAAATCTTGGTCAAACAGATGCTGCTCGCTCAAAGCTTCATCATCTTATTAGCCAATATCCGGATACAACCACCTCAAAACTGGCCAAACAAAAGCTAGATAGCATGAACTAAATCAATGAATCGCTTTACCAATCAATTACGCATCACGGAAATTTTTCATTCGATACAAGGAGAGTCAGTGACAGTTGGATTGCCAACCGTCTTTATTCGTCTAACTGGCTGCCCTCTTCGCTGCCAATACTGCGACACCACCTATGCTTTTCAGGGTGGTCAGATGATGAGCATCGATAGCATTGTTAATCATATTAAACAATACCAATGTCAGCAGGTTTGTATTACTGGCGGAGAACCTTTGGCCCAACCGGGTTCGATTATGTTGATGAGTACATTATGCGATGAGGGTTTTTTTGTCTCGCTTGAAACCAGCGGAGCAAGAGACATTCAAGACGTCGATGAGCGAGTCATGATAGTGATGGATATCAAAACACCCGGCTCGAAAGAATGCGAGCAAAACCGTTGGGAGAACTTGGATTTCATCAAATCGAGCGATCAAATAAAATTTGTTATCTGCAGCCAAGCCGATTATTTGTGGACTTGTGATATTATCAATAAATACCGTTTAACTGAAATGACTCAGGTGTTATTATCACCAAGCTGGAAAGAGCTTAATCCAACCGATTTAGCCAACTGGATCGTGAAAGACAAGCTCCGAGTTAGATTTCAGCTACAATTACATAAAATACTATGGAACGATGCCCCTGGGCATTAATACGCTGGGAGATTCTTTATGCAATGGTTCGCACAAGCACCTGCTAATATAGCCCTGATAAAATACATGGGCAAAAGTGATGAACAATCTAATCTGCCAGCGAATCCTTCTTTATCTTATACGCTAAACAAATTACAAACATCAGTCGTTCTGGAACAACAATCAGGCAATCATGACTTTTGGGAGCCTCTCAATATTCCTGGAGCACACCCCTTCATGCTACCCATGGAAGCACAAAAACGATATTTAGATCACCTTAATCGCATCAAGGCTTTTTTTAACTTTACCGGTGCATTTGTTGTGCGCTCAACCAATAATTTTCCCCATTCTTCAGGCTTAGCTAGCTCAGCATCCTCCTTTGCCGCTTTAACCAAATGTGCAGCAAATGCGATTTGTGATTTACAACAAAGCGAATTGCCGGATGTTGCAACGCTTGCTAATTTAAGTCGCCAAGGGTCAGGCTCTTCTTGTCGGTCTTTTTTTTCACCCTGGGCATTGTGGGATGGCGACACAGTTGAAGCAGTGAACTTACCTTATAGCAACCTCGTGCACCAGGTTGTCATTGTCTCAAACGCCATAAAATCAGTCCCTTCCAGTGAAGCACATAAGCGAATAAAAACAAGTCCTGGTTACTCAGGACGCGTTAGTCGTGCCAAAGAAAATTTAAAAACATTGTTAAATGCCCTCACATCTCAAGACTGGCAAAGTGCTTATAAAGTATGTTGGCATGAATTCCAGGATATGCATCACTTATTTACAACAGCAGCGCAGCCATTCACTTATATGGGTGCCGAAACAACACAAGCGCTCAACGCGTTACAAGCTATTTGGAATGATAAAAAAGATGGTCCCATCATTACCATGGACGCCGGTCCGAATATTCATTTATTGTACCGCCCCGACCAAGCCCAATTGATGCGTGAGATTCGCGCCGATGTTTTTTTAGGTAATTTCGATGTCATCTGATTTTTCAACAACGGTTACAGCAAAGTGGATATTAGCAGGTGAACATTCGGTTGTCCGCTCACACCCAGCAATTATCTATCCATTGCCTCATTATCAACTAAGCTTAAGCTATGAAAAATCATCCTCGCCTTGGGAAGTCAACGTCTCCGGCATTCATCACCAAGAAATTGAAACCTTATTCTTTTCCACCTTAGAGCACGCGCTAACCTTGGCCAATCGCCAGCCCATTAACAAAACTGGCAAATTTAGCATCCATAACGCCATTCCAATAGGCAGTGGCTTAGGGGCATCTGCCGCCTTTTGTTTAGCGATTTCTCGATGGTTAGCTTGGCAACACGATATCGATCCTTCCGAACTATATTTTCAAGCTAAACAACTTGAAAACCTTTTCCACGGACAAAGTAGCGGCATTGATATTGTTGGCGTTGGGGCAAGCCAAGGCCGCATATTCCACGCAGGTCATCATGAAGCAGTGACACAAACTTGGCAACCTCATTGGTATCTGTCATCCTCGGGCTCCTTGAGTAAAACAAGCAAATGTATTGAAGAAGTGAAAGCAATTTGGCAGAACGACCCTTCTTTAGCTCATCGCATTGATGAACAAATGACAGAAAGCGTGCTTCTTGCAAAAGAGGCGCTTCAAACAGCAAACGGGATCACGAAACTGGCTGAAGCGATAAATCTTGCGCAAAACTGCTTTCAACAATGGGGATTAATTGACACCCACCTACAATGTCATCTTGATAATTTAACAACAGCTGGGGCGCTGGCGTGCAAACCTACCGGGTCAGGCGGCGGCGGTTATGTTATTAGTTTATGGGAACAATCAGCACCTCAGTTGCCCTGGACAATGATTCCCTTGCAACAACCGACATTACGCTTTGATACAAAACCAACAAAAGACTTCCTCTACTATGATTGAATTGAAACACCTATCCAAGCAATTTAATGGTAAACCAGCGCTGAATGATGTTAATTTGCTCATTCAAGAAGGCGAAATATTTGGCATCATTGGTAAAAGCGGTGCTGGTAAATCAACGTTGCTGCGATGCATGAATTTATTAGAAGCCCCTGATAGCGGGCAAGTCATTATCGACCAACAAGATATTACGCCATTGAGTGGGAACGATTTGCGTCGAGCTCGTCAAAAAATGGCTATGATTTTCCAACATTTTAACCTCCTGGCGAATAAAACCGTTTTTGATAATGTCGCTTTGCCTTTCAGATTTCGCCATGAATCCGAATCAACCATTGCAGAGCGAGTTGACGAACTGCTAAAGCTTGTCGGCTTAGACGATAAACAAACTGCTTATCCAAGCCAACTCTCTGGCGGACAGAAACAGCGTGTTGCTATCGCTCGGGCATTAACCACTTCTCCTAAAGTCTTATTATGCGATGAAGCAACCTCGGCATTAGATCCGGAGACAACAGAATCAATCCTTGCGTTACTCAAACAAATTAATCAATTATATGGCATCACGATTGTATTAATAACCCATGAAATGGAAGTCATAAAACGCATTTGCCATCGTCTTAGCGTGATAGAAGAAGGCAGCCTTGTTGAAACATCGAGTCTTTCAAGGGTATTTAAAAAAGAGGACAGCCCCGCAAAAGCCTTGTTGTTTAAGCAGTTAAGCCCCGAATTACCCGCAAAACTTAAACAATTGATGCGTCAAGAAGTCAACCAGCATCCAATTATTCGTTTAATTTTCGAAGGCAGTGAAACAACGGTGCCGTTTATTTCACAATGCTCGCAATCGTTAAACCTTGATATCAATATTCTTCTTGCTAACGTGGATCAGTTCGACAATTTAACCGTGGGTGTTTTGATTGTCTCATTGAGGACTAATCAAAACACGCAAGCGTTATTCTTTGAGCGCTGTGCACAACATCACATTACAGTAGAGGTATTAGGCTATGTCCATGCCGATGATTTTTAATTTCTTAACGGCGACTGGCGAAACCTTATATATGGTATTCTTAAGTTGCCTCATATCCGTCCTATTCGGTTTGCCTATCGGTATTTATATGTACTTATGTGGACATGTCCGTAACCGGCAGAGGCAATATCAACTCTTGAATGCCATCGTTAATGTTACTCGCTCAGTGCCATTTATCATTTTAATGATTGCCTTAATCCCTTTAACCCGACTGTTAGTAGGCTCCTCCATTGGTACGAATGCGGCAATTATTCCTTTATCCCTTGGTGCTATTCCATTTTTTGCCAGGTTAATAGATAATACTTGTCAAAGCTTGCCAAAAGGATTAATTGAAGCAGGGGAGGCCATGGGAGCGAATACCTGGCAACTGGTACATCACATTGTTGTTCCTGAGTGCTTGCCCGCGTTTATACAAGCCGTGACTGTCCTTGCCGTAACATTGGTGAACTATTCAGCGATGGCTGGTGCGGTTGGTGGAGGGGGGCTTGGTGATCTTGCCATTCGCTATGGTTATCAGCGATTCAACCCCTCTGTGATGGTAATCACGGTATTGCTTCTCATTATTTTAGTTCAGCTCATTCAGGCTGGCGGCGACAGAATAGCGAAACATTATAATCATAATTAGTGGATTAAACATGAAAAATTTTTTGACAATAATATTTTTTATCCTAGGATTAAGTAGCTGCCACAAGCAAGATAACAATACCCTCGTCATTGGTACCATTGCCGGACCAGAAACTGAGTTGGTTGAAACAGCGCAACAAGTTGCGGCAAAAGACTATAATCTGAATGTAAAAATTGTTGAGTTTAGTGATTATAATTTACCAAACGAAGCCTTAAACGATGGCAGCCTCGATGCCAATATCTACCAGCATTTACCCTACTTAAAGCAAGCAATTAAAGCGCGCGGCTATAACATCATTCCCATTGGCAAAACGTTTATCTATCCCACTGGAATTTATTCAAAACGCTTTCAAAAACTCTCCGAATTGCCTGAACATGCAATCATTGCCATACCCAATGATCCAAGCAACGAAAACCGCGCCCTTCTTTTATTACAAAAAGCAGGCTTGATCAAATTAAAAGGCAAAGGGGATGCCCTAAGCGTGAATGATATTAGCCGCAACACCAAGAAATTAGTATTTAAAGAATTAGATGCCGCCCAACTACCTCGTTCACTGGATGACGTGGATGCAGCTGTAATCAACACAAATTTTGCCGTGCCCGCCGGCTTAAGCCCATCAAGAGATGCCTTATTCGTTGAGGGCAAAGACTCACCCTATGCTAATATTATTGTGGCTAAAAAAGATAGCAAGAAAATGCCTCAATTGAAGTTATTTGTTAAAGCGATGAATTCACCTTCTGTTGCAGAAAAAGCCAAACAAATCTTTGGCGATGACGCCGTCCCAGCTTGGTGAGCTTGTTGATTCCCCTTGTCACTTAAGCAAAATGGATTGTTTAATATATACCCGTAATTATTGAAGCGACAATTTTCCTATAATCACGGGTATATAGGGTGTTAGGGATTCAATCCCGATAGTTAACTCAGACTAGTCCGTCCGCCCGCTCGCCTGCGCTCACAGACAGGTTTTACTTGTAGACGATACCTTTTAAAATAATCCGATACCAACGATATCAATCATACAGGACTTAGGAACCATTCTTAACATTCTTCATATGTTTCATTACAATACATGTGTTGATTATTTTGTCATTCTATATTATATTTAAGCATTTTTATGTATTGGAGCATGTTGATGTTATCAAAAATAGAGTTAGAAAAGGTTCTTGTTGGTAAAGGAAACCTAACCCAAGGCGGTATTACCGGTGATGCATTCCTTGATAGTCAAGGAAATTTAGTTATTCCAGCTAAAGGATATGGGGCCAAAAAAGCTATCGTAGCAGCCTTAAAAACATTAGGGATAGAAGCCAGCATCTCTAGAATGAATCAAGCTCCCTTTGCTCAAGTCAACAGTAATCAATTTCCTAGCTTGAAAGCGAATTTCCCTAACTTTGGAAGCGATTCAAAGAATGATCAAACAAATGAACAAGAAGAAAAGCAACAAACAACGCCAACGGCAGAAGAACTGGCCATTATTTTGAGTACGCATAAAGGAAGAAGAGGTCAGCAGATGCAATGGTTGACTTTTTCCACTCAAGAAGAAGCTAACCAAGCGTTAAAAGCTGTCTTAAGCCTATACCCTAGCTTACCTAACATTAGTAGCGCAAAAGTCACAGCTGGAAAACATAACGATTGGTTTTTTGGCTTGAGTCATGGACAATGGAGCAAAGTGGTTTCGCCATTCGTGAAAAGTGAAGATTCAGATAAGCAGGCTTCGTCTGTGCGTGATGTCCAATTACAATTCGTTGATTACTTTATCAACAATCGCTCTAAAGATACGCACCCTGAAGGCTATCAAAAACGTATGGCATTGATAAAGCTATATGCTTCCCAACAACAAGTATATTTCCGCCCAGAGTTTATGCCGGTCTATGAGAATGGTCATCATTTGGATCATTTAAAGCTAGGTTACAAACCGCTTGAATCTAAGGTGTATGATAAAAAAACCATTGACCTGGCGCCAGAATTTCAAGATTCCCATTATCGGCATCTCAGCAAATATCGAATGGTGTATGGGCCTATACCCTATTATCTAAATGGGTTTGAAAGCAAGCCCACTGTCATTGATACCATTTCAGCATGCGCCATCAACCTCATGGGATCTTCAAAAACTGATGAAAAAGCCTATATGCTCGCGAATGGTAGCTTAAATGAAATGGCCTATCGTGAGGAATGCCTTTCTAATGCTGACTTTTTGTTAGGCGTTGCAAAAAGCCGTGGTGCCAATAAATTTGTCATGCCCCCGTTTGGTGTGGGTGCATATATCGCACTAATACAAGATGTTAATGAAAAACAAAAAGCCAAAAAAATCATGAATGAAGCCTTTGCAGCGATGGCTAAGAAACATCAAATTACGGTGGACTGGGTGGTTTGGATAAAAGATAAAAATGCAAACGCCGAAAAAAATACCTTGGATAGTCAAACAACAGGCAATATTTACATGAACCATGTTATTGCTGATTTAATGGATTACACCAAATCTCAAAATGATGCCGGATTTAAGTGTGCTATGCTTAACCCTGGCAGTGATCGCACGATTGGTGGGAAGTACTATGTCAACGATCCTCACACGCTTGAGGAGCAAATGGCTCAAAAATCAGAATTACTGTTCCTTCATTCTGTTTATAATGAAGAGATGATTGCGAAGTTTGAAAGTGGCTTAAAATTGGCGAAAGGGTTAAAAGCAGAAAGCTCTCCAGAAATTCAAATTGATGAAGAAAATCATACTAACGCCGTCGGTAGTGAAACAACTAAAAAATCAGGTGTTGTCGAGGTAGATAGCAAGACCAATACAAACAAAAGTGTTTCCGAACTATTGCAACGCATTGATTTTGAAAATCAGTTAGAGCAGTTAGTGCAACTCAAAGATAGTATTCACAGTAAAAATCCTGATGCAGCAAATGCGCTTAATAGCTTTATTCTAAAGGTTAAAACTGCCAAAGATACTTGGGAAAAGAACCCAACTGATTGGCAAGGTTTTGTAAACAATTGCAATAACGGGCTTAAAGAAGCGTCAAACAGTGCTTTGCAAGATTTTTCGGAGTGGAACGTCTTAGCACGAATCTTTGCCAAAGCGATAAACTGGATAGCTTCTTGGTTTACTCAGACACCTGTTTATCAAACCACGGAATATGCTCAATTAAGCATGTTTGCTAAACAACTTAAAAGCCTTGAAACTCATGATGATTTTTCAAATACTACTGGGTTTCAACCGAAGCAGTAAGTTTACTAAATGATAAGTCTCATACTATCAACTCCATACAGTCGTTGGGCTTCTTCAGCCTAACGACTATAAATTCCAACTATCACATCGAAAGCCTTCATACCATTTACTTTTTTATTTGAGAAAGCTACGCTTATTATTTAATAAGCTCAAATGAGAAACCTATGTCAAATACTTCTATCAATCTCACCCCGATGCTGTATGAATATTATCAACGTGAATCAACCCGAGAGCCAGACTTATTAAAACTGCTGCGTGCAGAAACCGAAAGACAGTTCGGAAGTACTATGCAAATTTCACCCGAACAAGGGCAATTAATGCAGTGGTTAATTAAGCTCACCAAGGCAAAGCGGACTTTAGATATTGGTACATTTACCGGATATAGTGCACTAGCTGTAGCACTTGCACTTCCCAAAGATGGTCAAGTGATTGCTTGCGATCTTAATAGTCAATGGACTGATTTGGCAAAACAATTCTGGCAAGAGGCAGGAGTTGCTAACAAAATTAGCTTAAAATTAGCGCCCGCGGCGGATACCCTACAACAACTCTTAGAAAAAGGCGAAGCCAATCAATTTGATTTTGCCTTTATTGACGCCGATAAAGTGAATTACCCAACTTATTATGAGTTGTGTTTACGTCTCATAAAAGCTGGGGGTATCATTGCCATCGATAATGTGCTGTGGGGTGGTGCAGTCGCTGATAAAAGCATTTGTGACGAGGATACAGAAACAATACGCAAACTAAATTCCTTTATTCACAAAGATAATCGTGTCGATATGACCATGTTGCCCATTGGTGATGGGCTTACTTTAGTGCGAAAACGAGAAATTTAACCGAAATTTAACAAAATAACATCATATCGTGCAACATATCCTTCAATTGCATGATAAAATATACATTAGAGATGATGGAGTTTAGCGATGCCAAAAAAGAGTGAACCGGAAAAAAATCCTACCGCGAATCAATCTGCGAGCAATGCTGACGATTTTTCCCTAGCTCGTCAATATAAAAAGCAGGCTCCAGTGAAACCTGTAAACATTGAAACTATCGATAATACCTCTTACCTTGAAAGCAAAGGAATGAATCTCAAAAAAGAGCTTACTATAACAAAAGCATTGGATGAGTTTAATACAAATCGTATTACCAACGCAGAAGAATTCAAAGAACCCAAAATTAAGGACACCCCCTTGGGCGAGGTTTTAAAAAAAGCGTCAACCAGCACGGATCAAAAATCGCTCGCGCTTCAAGATATTAGCACTAAAATTAATGGTGTTTTCGCCACTAGCGAAGATTCCCCGTTTACCAAAGCCTCCAGCGATTTTAATAAAATAGTTAACCATATAAACAAACAAGCAAAAGAAAAACCTTCTGTTATTGATATTCTAGCGTTTGCAAATACACTAGAGAAAGAACGGCATAACTTACTTTCTAGCATGGACAAGCAGTTTAAACAGGAAAATGAGGCATTGCAGAAGCTAATTGAAAACATAGAATTCAAACAAAGCGTTATGACAAACTTCGAATTGAATGACGAAGGCTATAGAAAATTTACGGATGAAATGAAAGAAAATCTTAAAAAGGAGCAAAACTTACAAAAGCAGAATTTTGAAAAGGCATTTAAAAATCAGGTTAGCGCCCTATATTTTGATGCCCAGTTAAGATTAGAGTTGATCGCTGATATTGGCGAAAAGGTTAAGAACTCTAAATTTAAAGCGCATGTTAAACAAGCCTATGGACAAGATAGGCTTGACGCAATTGAACGGGATAAAAGCCTTGAAGCCATCATGTCGATTAAATTAGAAGGACAAGCAAGCGCTGGCGTACTAACAGCTTTATCAGGAAGGAAAATAACTTATAATAAAAGCACCGATTCTTTTGAATATAAGTTCCCTGGAAAATGGAATCTCAAATATAACTTTAGTCTCGAAAATAAAGCTGCCAATGATATGAGAAGTATCGCTGAAGCAGTCAAAAAGTGCGGTCATACAAGCATTACAACAACACTCAGCCATTCTGATCCTAAAAATGCGGAAGAATTGGGTAGAATGGCTTATGAAGCGTGTAGAATGGCGGGGTTCCCTGAAGATAAAATTAAAATAAAGATTAATACCACCGATCCGAAAACGGGTAAACTGGCTGAAAGAACAATGGATGCCAAGGAATTATTTACAAACCATTCCGAATGGCATGAAAGCATTGAAACAAATGCACTACAAGTTGAAAAACAAAGGCTATCCGGCCAAAAAGCGATGCCCCCCGATAAATTTGCGCTTATTAAACAAAAATCTAGCGAGTTACGCTCCAAAGCACTGAAAGAAGCCCCCGCGCCGCAAAGCTCACCCCAACCTCATGATTTACATTAATGCATCATTCGATTTATCATTATGCCGTTGAATCTTAGATAGTTTTATTCATTTAAGATTCATTGCGGATTTTTCCAGATTCTGATACATTAAATTTGTGTTTTATGGAAAACATGGTTTTTATGGATGAATAGCAATACAAAGGAGGTGTGCTATGGCCTATAAAACATTTGAAGAGTTTGATGATACGTTGGATGATTACTTAGACTCGAGTATAGAATATACGGATACCGCTTCTCCCAAACTTCAACGCAGGCGTATTATTGAAGAAATGTATGAGCATAAGCGTTTAATGGAAGAACTTGACGAATATGGAGAAGTAGAGCTAATTTAAACACTTTCATGGGTTGCCTAAGTGAGTCTTAGGCAACAACCTTTTAAGTTATTGATTTTTCAATATGAACAAACATCATCATTTTTGGCTAGACAGATGGCACAACAATGACATCCCTTTTCACCAACAAGCCGTCAATCCTGATCTTCCTCAATATTGGCCTCAGCTCGATCTTAAAAAAGGCTCCCGCGTTTTAGTTCCTTTATGCGGCAAAAGCCTTGATATGATATGGTTACAACAACAAGGGCATTCTATTATTGGCATTGAACTCTCAACTGTGGCAATTGAACAGTTTTTCTCTCTGATTCCTAGCCCCTATCACATTGAGCAACATGGCGTATTTCAGGTATATAAAAATGAGCATTATGAAATCTGGGCGGGTGATTTATTCCAATTAGATAAACACCACCATCTTTCCGTCGATGCAATCTATGATCGTGGGTCTTTAATCGCATTACCCCATAAAATTCGCAATCTCTACGTGCCACAAGTTCTACGTTGGCTTAACAAAGAAGGCAAAATCTTATTGAAAACAGTTACCTATAAGCAAGAAGAAATGCAAGGACCACCTTATTCCGTCCCGGAACAAGAAGTCATATCGCTTTATCATCACTGTTCAAAAATACAAAAAATTAAATCAGTCGATCGTCAGCCTGAAAACATGCAAAACTATCTAGCTCGAGGTTGTAAGGCCTTGTCTGACGAAACATGGATCATAACTAAATGAATTAAAACTGGGTTTGGTTTAGTGTCTGTTGGAGCATGAGATGTGGTTGCAGGTAGCTGTTTCATGTTGGCATAATGGACCGATAAAGCACATGTATTCTTGATAACTTTCCTGATCGCTTGCCCTCACGGCTCTGTGGGGATTTAAATAAAAGCAAAAAAAAAGGCAGCTATCAAGCTGCCTTTAGGGAATAAAACCCTGGCAATGACCTACTTTCACATGGGGAAACCCCACACTATCATCGGCGCTGGCTCGTTTCACTTCTGAGTTCGGTATGGG
>NZ_CAXMZT010000021.1:0-15519 GCF_964199965.1 Legionella sp. W05-934-2
TGAGCTTAAACAAGGTGGTTTAGACGATGAAATATTATCTGTTCAATTTTTGTAGGGATCACTTAGCCCCAACCCTCTCCCGCGAGGAACCACATAATATCACAATAAATCTTCTCGCGGGCGAGGGGGTTCTCTTTGGTTTTGCCAATTTTTTCTTATTGAACAAAAATATGTCAGGATCACTCAGCGCTTCGCTCTATGCGGGCTGGTATCACGGAGCCCGGAAGCAAGTCATTGGCTGCAATACGGGAAGTATCGGGTTTGCCAATTATTTCATATCCAATACATAGTCAATAAGAAAATAAATAGACCTTATTAATATTCCATTAATATTATTTAGATACAATATGAGTAGTATATGTTCAGATAATGGTGATGTTCAATGCCTAATAATATTAAGCAGTATAAAATTAACTATATTTGTTCCGCATTATTGCACTGCAATATCCGATCAACGACGGACTTGATGAATAACATCAATCAAGTCATGGCCTATATTAATCAACAGCCGACTATTTTTAAATCTCATTATTCTGAGTATCAATGTTTTGAATTACTTGCAACTGCTGTGAAAGCCTATAACAATGTCTATGATTACTCTATCCGATGCCCGGCTGATTTGTTGTATGTGTTTAATTACCTGCACATTCACTCGTCCAAGCAGCCTGTGACACCCAAAATAGCAACCGATGATGATATATCGCGAGTGACTAAAAGTTACGATCGGGTTGCGGAAATGGGTCGGACGAAAACAAAAATCAATGATGCTATTATGCGTATAATTAAAGACAAAGACGCTTTCTTTTGCCCCGAAATTATTATAGGTGAGGGCGATACGGGGACAACACTTTGGTTGGAAAAATTCACCAAAGAACACCGTCAATTCAAGACTAATTTGGCCCAAGGAAAACTGCCTGCTGTTTTGATGATTAGCGATGGTACCGGCAGTTGGAAACATGATTACACGCTTGCTCAACCTCAAAATATCCTTGAACGGGCAGTGACAAAATCCAATCCATCTGATTTTATGTCTCGAAAATTTTACTGGGCAAATCCTTATGCTAATGGTCGTCATGTCTACCAAGCAAATCAGCTCAGTTTGGCAAAGACAGAAGCACCGCGCTTATTTGCCACCGTTGAAAAAATTGAAAAGAAATCAAATCACCCGGATAAATGGCAAATGCCTGATTGTGACTATCGCTTATTGATTAAAACTCAAAATGGGGTAAAGCGAGTCTATACCAACAAAATTAACATCTGTACGGGACTTGGGCCTGCACGCGTGGATTTGAAAGGCGGCGGCATTCAAGCGGATTTATTTAAACAGCTCAGTCAATTTGATGTAAAAAAACGATTTACCCCGATCGTGGATGGCAATCAATTTATTTTGACGGGTTCTGAAGAGCAATGCCATGGAAAAACCGTGGTGGTTTATGGCGGTGGCGGAACGGCTGCAGCAGTTTATCGTAAAGCGTTTCATGGCCATGATCGCAAAACCGAGTCGTTAGGCTTTCAAAAAGAAAACCAGAAAAACCAAGTGGTATGGATTGCGAAACAGTTCAACAAGGCAGGCACTGGCAAACTTGCGAGCAGTGCTTTAAATAGTTCTTTACAGCGAAAAGAACGTTTCGAGGGTGCCCTCATGGGTATTGACTATCAATCGGATAAATTACTTTTAACCTTCACGGTAGAAACACCTTCCCAGAATAAAGAAACCATTCAATGTGATCAATTTGTTTACTCAATTGGGCAGGATGATAAAACCATGCGCCAGGTCTGTGAGGAAATTGACACCGATCTCAAATTGGAATTGGATTCTGTTGGAATGCCACTGGTTGTTTCAAGCAGCGATAAGCAGATTTGCTTTTTTGGTGCTGCTGCGATGGCAGTACGTGAGAGCGAATACATGGAATATACTTGGAAATGGCTTAAAAAGGAAAATATCCAAGGCGATGTGGGGCCTGGTTCGATGCCACCTTCGCGAGCGCAGATAAAAAAATACCTATCATTGCATGGAATTTCGCCAAAATGTATTAATGTTAATATCGATTCCAGCGAATTAATGGTAGAATATCTGGACAAGCTAGGTGTAGATCGTCATACTGCCCAATTATTTGTCGGTGAAGTGTTGGCTAATCGTTCACATAGTACGTCAGGTGGTACGCGTTTGATGCTGTCTAACCTTGTTGGACGATACCAACTTGAAGCGTACGTCCGAATTTATGGGCACGGTCATTTAGTTGCTAAAACAAGTGTTTTACCGCTGATGGATCCTGTGGAAGTATTACCGAAGCTTTCGCTATTTAAGAATAGCTCTTCGACAAACGATTCATTGATGTATTTGTCATCAGTATCCTTAGCACCTGTCCAGAAAAAAGATGCTATTGACCTGACTCCAACGCCATTGGTTGAGGATCAGTATAAAGTGTAACGAGGGATTTACCTATGTTATAAAAACAGGATTAAGATATGAGTTTAACAGAACTATTGCCATTAACCCAGTCAGAACGCGATCAGGAAAAACGATTGCAAGCATTGCATAAAATTGAGGACGATAAACTCCGCTATAATACGCTTATACGCTATGATGTTAGGCTATTACTGAAGTTATCCATCAATAATCCAGAGATAAATCGCCTTTGCAGTGGAAAAGGAATGGAATCATTCTGGACGGATCTTTTATGTTCATTTGATGCGGGCATTCAAGGTGATTTTACCTATCAGCCGATGGCAACCTTACCCAGCTTTGAATTATTGAAAGGATTGTTTTTATACGATGAATACCAGACTTTAATTAAGGCAACCCCTTTTACCCCTAAAAAACAAAGTTTCGCTAATACGTGTTTAGATAAGTCAGCAAAGTATGGTTGTTTTTTTGCCATGAATGCATTATGCATGAATGGATTGGTGAGTCTAAACGCTAAGTTTGATTCAAAACTTGCATTGGAAGTACTAAGTTATGCTAGCCAAGCAGCAGAAATCTATTTATCTGCTGGTTACTTGCTGTTCGGAAATGTATGTCAATCATTATGTCAATATAATATGGAAGAGGTTCTAGGTTCGATGAACTTAAAGCAAAATGCGCTTGAGGCGTTTTTGGTAGCAGAACAACTCGAAACTATTTCTGGTCCTATGATCCATAATGCATATCAAGGAAAATCATTATCCCTAGCCAGCAATAACCGCATTAAAAGTTTTGCTGAAGCGGTGGTTCATGCTAATGAGGCATTACATTTATCCTATGATGAAGTGAATATGGCATTTCGTTCTGCTAGAAGTGCTGCCCAAAAAGTAAAAAGCCAATGGGATAATAACAGCGAAGATTTAGCATCCAATAAAGTCCATGCACTTGCATAGAAAGGGACTTTTGATAACATGGGGAATTGCTCCATTTCTCCGGGGCAGGCCTTTGGCCCATAGCCGTCAAGCTAAGTGAAAACCTTATAATCGTAGACCGTATGGAGGCATAGCCGTAATACGGTAAATAACCCTACGAATTTTAGGATTATTTCTCCCTTAGCTTGACCAACCTAAATGGCTTGGCTTACAAAGTCGCTACGGTTAGTGGTGAACCATATGGCCTTCAGCTGCGTATAAATCATTATTATGATCGCATAGATGAGCAGCACTGTGTGATCCATTATGATCTTTTGCGTGCTTTTCAGCAGCTTGTTTATCCATCTTATGATCGCATAAGTGTGTGTTAACGGCTTGCTTGTCATTGACTGTGGTGTTTGCTTGATGGTGATGTTGGTGGTGCATATCATTGTTTGCTTGGCTTGCATTGTCAGCAAACGCATTCAAAGCGATAAACAAACTTCCAACAATCACACCTTTTTGTAATAAGTATTTCATATTTCCTCCTGAAAAAAATCAATTTGGTAACTATAGTCCATTTTTGGAATTAAAGTCCAACCGTATTTCAGAAATCATAACCGCTACAGGTATGCTGCAAACCAGCGTTTCACGGTGTTTTCGCCTAAATGATCATAGGTATACGACAGAAAGCGCGTTAATTCATGTTCAAACCGATTCAGATCGATGGCTTTTTCTTCATCGGCTTCATCCCCCACTTCGGGCACATGATGCATAAACTCACCGAAATAGCGGTGACAAAAGTCGGCATAATCTCGGGTAATGAGGATGAATGTGTGCCACATTTCATCAATTACTCGCATCTCTTTGTGCATGTTGCAGGAAAAATCCAGGTTATCGGTATGGCCAACGCTCGCCAAATCAATTTGATGTTTTCGACTTAACCACAGATATTTTAAAACATCCTTAAACAGTTCTTCGGCTTCGTCAGCATAGTGAGGATAATTGCGTTTAAATCGTTTAATCGTTAACGGGTGGCGGTAGGATAGTAGTTCGTTCAAATCAGGTAATAGCATGTTAGACATTCCTCCGGTCGGTCCGCGAAACATTCGCGGACTTTGCTAAAAAGAACGGCAGCATTTACAGCCAATCTCTCCCGAGCTAATTTTCTTGCGAACAATTTTTTGGATAAGTTGTTGTTTCATGGTGTTATTCCTATCATTAAATAAAATTTAGCCAAGACTTTTTCCTGAGTGAAAGCGAATTTCTCAATCAGTCAAACCATTTTTACGTAACTAAGCCATAGCAACAATAGTGATCTTTCTATTGTATCTATTGATAAAATCTATCGATATGCTTAATCAATAGCACACAAACCACACATAGCAATCATTATCCGCAAGGAAAAAAAATGAGCAGGTTGACTTTTAAGTGGGCTGCAAGGTACAATGTGCCCAGCAAAACAATGGCTAGGTAAAAATAAGGAGGTTTTCTCTCCCACCTGACTTTCAAAAGGTTTATTGCGAATTTCAAATGGGATTTCTTTAGCTGGATTTATGACAAATAATTGATATTGACGACATATGCCGCCACAAAATACCCCCTTGCCAGAATCGATTAATCCACTCGATGTGAATACTCAAGACACGCCCTATCATAATATCGTCAATTGGCTTCAACAGTTGCCAAACGATAAGATGGTGGCGTTTGCAAAAGCGTTGCAACATGAGGCAAAACGAACCCCAGAGCATACTGTTGATACCAACTATCAGTCATTTTTAGATACCTTCAGCAAGGAATATGACATTGAATATTTGGGCGGGGAAAATTCCTATAATTTTTTCATCAAGCATCGGTTTTCCAATCAACCATTTGTGCTTAGGCTTGAAGATCGATTCGGGCGACCATCCACACCGGAGGAGCAGTTAAAAAATGATGGGGTTGATTATTTATTGCCCCACTATTTTAATGGGCCTGAGGTGAAAGTGGATGGGGATAATTTGAGAATCAAACTTGTCAAATTTTGTAAAGGCAAGGATGTTTCACGATTATCAAGCACGGTTAACCCATTCCCCACGTCATTTGATTCAGAAGCAATCCAGAAATCAAAATTTGAGGGTAAAGATCAGTTGCCTGACAATTTAGAAGTCGTATTTGATGTCTTATTATCCCGAACAACTGACTTATATGAGCAGATGGGCAAGATTTTGCTGGATCTAGAAGAGCACAGCATTTGTTTTCCCGATATGAAATCCTCCAACTGGTTAGTGGATGAAGGGAAAGTTGTCATAGTTGATACAAAATCGTTCACACCTATTACAACAAATCAAGAAACAGGCCGTAAAATTTTATTGCTATCATTTATCGAGCAACATAATTTTAATAATTTTATCCCCATGACTCAATACATGTTTGCCCCAGAATTAGCCAGAACAAAAGGCATACTGCCACCTAAGAAAGAAATTGATATCGAAAAGCTGCATGCTTATTTATTTGGCATGTCTTTATATGTTGATTTAACGGGAGATTCGATTGATAAAATTGAAAAAGCATCGCCTATCCGAGGATTTAAGCCGGATTTTACCCATCAAATATTTTCAACAAGAGCCGGAAAGCAATACAAAAGTCTGCTAGAGAAGCTAATTCTTGTTGATCCGGCAGACAGGCTTGACTTTAAGGATTCCTTGAAAGAAATCAACGCAATCAAAAGGACGCAAAAAATTCAAAGCGAATTTAATGACAGTTTCCATAGTGTGGATTCAGATAATATGACGCTTTGGCTGATGAACTATCCTCAGCCAAACAATGCGCCGCTCAATCCATCATCAACAGAACAAATGACCTCTGCTCTCAAACAGGCACTGAAACGATATGGAAAAATGATTCGGTTTATATTAAGACACCCGTTAGAGACCCTTAGGCTGTCAGCAAATGCACTATATGAACTTCTATTTGGAAAACAAATCAGTCAATCCAATAGTAATAACCCACCCGAGACAGTTGTCGTTTGCCCGGAAGAGACGACTGGTTCAATTAAGATAAAAACCGGACCCACTGGTTCCTTTGTGGAAAAAGACGATGTCCCAAGCAATTTGGAAACGAAACCTTGGTCAAAACATATAAGCGATTCTCAAAGCACACATGATTCTTCTATTAATCCTAAGACGAACGAATCAAGCTATCTTCAAGCTGTGAAAATGTTTAAAGTCGAAGCGCGCCAAGATGGTGCCAATGAGCAAAAAACAGGTGGTTTAGGCATTGTTAAACCCTAAGCATAAGTTCATTAAATCGGATATTGCTGATTAGAAAACAAAATGCATTTATGAAACCCGGAACGTCGCCCTCCGCTTTATGCGGAGGAGAGCGCTCCAAGTCTTTACTTGTTAAAAATAAAATGACTCAGGAATATATATGTGTTAAAATTGCTCGAACTGACTAGAATATGGTGAAGATTAATGGTAAATACCTTTCGCTTTTGGCTTGAGAAATCGGAAGATAATAGAAGGAACAATTTTTCTAAGATTAAACAATGGGATTTAAGAACCCCCACATTTTTATCCACCAAAGTGATCAATTGGCTGTTACCTCATGAAGGTGATGCCATTAATAATCTGGGGAAAATAGCGACGGCTGGTTTTCGATATGAACCAATTAATTTAGTGGATGACAATCTTACCCTACATCATTTTTTCCCTGAGAATACGCATAATGGCTATTTTATTATTCATTTCCCTGGCAATAAGCAAAATACGCTCGATGCGCAATATATTAATAAATGTTTAAATGAATCCCCGCATTCAGCACACTATTTTTGGAATTATCCGCAAATCGGTAGTATTAAAAACAGTACATATACAGCCCACGATCGCCAAATTGCAGGTACTCGGTTGATTCAATACTTGATAAATTCTGAACATTTGCCCGCCGATAAACTCATTGTTGATGCCTGGTCAATGGGCAGTGGTGTCGCATTAAATGCGACGCGAAACCTCTATGAACAGGGTCATGCAATTGGCTTATTGATGGACAGAGGATTTACGGGAACAAATTCTGTTTTCCAAGAAAAAGCGAAACAATTACAGTCGACAAAATGGATAACATTTGCATCTAGCTGCGTTTATTTTGCCACATATGCCAGCTTGCCTGGCCTTATCCTTTCAAGAATGCTCGCATCTGTGGGTGTTTTACTCAATGTAGGAATCGTTGGTTTTGGCAATGGGTTGGGGGCGGTACTTGATTATTGTGGTGACATGTTAGGAAAAATTCATCCTTTAGCTCACGCACTGTTCACAATACCTTTCAAAGCGACTGCATCATTTGTGAGGGGCATTTTTTCTTTCATGGGTATTTTGCTCGATAATATCGTAAACCTGGTTGCCAGTCTGGCCGGTGGGATGATGATTTTGTTGGGCATCATGAATGGGCTCTTTTTAGGATCGGCCATTGGCGCAATTGCCACGTTATGGCAGATAGCAACGAAAAAGCCAATTTTATTCAATACGGAAAAGCCTTTGTCTTACCTATTTAAGTGGACGGATTTTGAGCTTAACACCGATGAGGATTTAACAAATCTCGTCAATTCGCAAGCGTTTAAAGCGCACCCGAATAACGTTATATCAATAAATACCACCGATGATTGGCTGGTCGAAGCCGGTGCATCGCTCAACACGAGTATTGAGAAGCTCACCCCCAAGACGCATAATATAAAAAAGATTTGGTTTAATAAAGGCAGCCATGGGGATGAATTAGCGGAGCCAGTGGGTGAGGAAAATGCTAATGAAACACATGAGACACTGCTAAATAAACTGATTCCATAAGGCAATTTCATGAGGAACCTGCCTTAAGTCAGGTTTTGTCACGCATCAACATTCCATGGATGCATTGTCAACAGACTCACTCTCATCAGAGCGTTTGCAACGAGACAATTTGCATCATATCAGTTCCACCGGCTTTTCCAATGGCTTTCCCACGGGTTACTAGCAGGTAGCCAGTTTTGGGAAGGTCATACGATGTTCTTAGTGTTTGGATGAGGGTGGGCAGCAAGGCGTCGTTTTTCAAATCACGGTAATCATAAAAGATTGGCAGCACGTTGCCCGCCAGTGCGAGATGGGCAACGCTCTCTTGGTTGTCACTGATGGCAAAAATAGGCACTTTGCTAAAATAACGTGACAAGCTGATAGCCGTGTTTCCCGACTCGGTCAAACATAAAATCGCTTCGACGGGGAAATGGTTAGCTGTATGCATGCAGCCTAAAGCAATGGCCTGATCCTGAGATTGGACTGTTGAGGGTTCAATTTCAACTTGAATGGGAAGTGAGCTATTGGTTTCTGCTGTCTGGCAAATTTTCACCATCATATGCACCGTTTTGATGGGGTATTTTCCACTGGCAGTTTCCGCTGATAACATGACAGCATCGGTGCCATCTAACACCGCATTGGCGACATCAGACACTTCCGCACGCGTTGGTAAGGGGGCGTGGATCATTGATTCCATCATTTGTGTGGCTGTGATAACTAATTTATTACGCTGGCGTGCCAGTTGGATAATGCGCTTTTGTAAGCGGGGCACCTCGGCAGGGCCTGCTTCAACACCTAAATCACCCCGGGCTACCATAACGGCATCGGCTGCATCAATGATATCGACTAAGTTGTCAATGGCGCTCATGCATTCAATTTTGGCGATCAGTCTTGGCACACTTTGATTGGATTGAGATAGTTGTTGGCGAATTGCAATAATCTCTTCAGCTTTGCGAACAAAGGATAATGCCAAAAAATCCACTTTGGCTAACACCGCACGCTTAATATCATGTTGGTCTTTTTCAGTCATGGTATGATCAGACATTAAACCACCACCGAGTCGGTTTAATCCTTTAAATTGCTTGAGCGTCCCACCTTCATCGACCACACAGTCAATTTGATTATCTGTCATCGCATTCACCGATAACTGAATGAGTCCATCGTCGAGCAATAATTTGTCATCTTTTTTAACTTCTTTATACAAATTGGCATATTGCACTGGGATAATGGGATGCGATTGGGATGCTGTGGGAGTGGCGCCACATTGAAGTCGTATCGTTTGCCCTGAATGCAATGTTATTTCACCATTTGCCAAGGCGCCAATTCGTATTTTGGGGCCTTGGATATCAGCCATAATCGCCACGGGTATTTTCAGTTGGCTTGCTAGTTGCCTAATCGCTGCGACCCGCTCAGCTAGATTCTCAACCGGATGAGATAGATTAAAGCGAAACACATTCACACCCGTTCGAAGCAATTGTTCGATGGTTTCCTGATTGTCACTGGCAGGGCCAAGTGTGGCAACAATTTTAGTTCGGCGAAGTCCGTTCATATTTTTGCTCCGAATCGTTAGCAGCCGTTGTTGGGTTGGGTGATGCGATTGCTTGATATTGACTTGCTAATTCACCTAATTCGGCTATTTTTGATTGCAGGTCTTCAACCTTATGCGCGTCTTTTGTGAAGAACTTACCAAGCGCTGTGGAGAACAAGCCCATGCTCAGCGAAGGAATACCAATACTGGATACAGAATAGACTAAATAATCAAGGAAGTAGGTCGTTGTTAAAAACGAAAAATACCAGGCAAAAAACACATACCCTACGGTGAAGGCTAAGCTAAGAGCCATTAAGAAAACACATGCTTTTGCAACGGAATAACAAACCGACGAAAAATCCTTGCGTTTTTGCCAGTTATTGGGCAAGCATAACGCAGCTTTTTGTAATTCTTCTATCAAATAATTACGATTATCTTTTGATTGGTTTGAGTTGAGCTCTTCCAATAACGAGAGGGTATCTTTGATGATTTTTTCTAACTGCTTTTGGCTTGCCACCGCATCAATTTCTCCAAGCAAATAATTTGCATCTTTGATAATATCTTCAGCCAAATTAATCATCGTATTAAGCGCTTGATTTGGTTCTAACTTGGCAGTTTCCAAGCAGGTCCGTTTAAAGAATGCAAAGTTTTTATTCATGGTATCTTATCCTGAAATCATGTCACGGCTAGAAAGAGCACAATGCTAACCAAACCTTGATTAAGAATCAATACTTATACCCCTGATCATTCAAAATGGAGAAAACTTGCATTTTGAATGATCACGAGTATATGAGTCTTAGGACCGCTAACAAACTTCCCTTTTACCGTCTCCCAAGCCATGGGGATAAGTAAAAGGGGGGATGATGGGTTGTGGATGATCAATTATGGAAATTTTGGGTATTGCTTGAATGCCCGTTAGTAGGTCTTTCATCTATCGCTTGGAAGAGACTGTTTGCACTTAACTGGGATGATTGTTTTAAACCTTCTAATTTTTTAGTCAAAAATTGATTGACTTCACCTGCCTTGGGGTTGCTTGATGGGCAAGAGGGTATAAATCCGTTTAAGCTCTTCGTTTCTAGTGCCTGAATTAACGCCAATTTACCCAGCGACTTTTCATACACATCGATAACAAGGGCGAGTAATTTTATATCACCTGTCATGGCGCAGGAATGAAGTAAAGTATACCCAGTTGTCGAATTTTTATAACCCAAGATTTGTTGAACCGGTTGACTTTTTAGGTCTAGGACGCCTTGGATATACTTGATCACTTCGCGCACGTTATCTTGTCTGTGCTTGATTAATGCAAACTGTAATATTGAGATATTACCGGTGATGGTGCGTAACAGAAATTTCGCCATGCGTTGCTGGCCATCAGTCGTGCACATGGTTTGCAGTTTCTTGCTAAACGTATCTTTGCTCTCATCAAGAAGCGAATTATTAAAAGCCTGTTGATTAGGAAAGGCAGGGGAGTCTATCTTTATCCGTTTTTCAGGGGTGTTAGGCAGCTCTTCGGTCAAACTGGCACTTAATCCGTTTGGCAAAATATTGGCAACTTTGGCATAATCCATGGCACTCGTAACGCGTTGATTCATATGCGGATCTTGGCTCAGGCGGACAATCCAGTTTTTATATAACGTGTTGGCTGAATCCTGATAATGCCCCGTTCCGTTAGAACAATGGGTTTCAAGTTCTGACAGAATATTCTCTATGTGTTGATAAAACACATAAAAACATCGAGTGGGTAAAACTCGCTTTTCTAACTCAGTTTGATGGGTTGATTGTTTTGCAAAATGTAGACTGTTATTTATGCCAGCTTTGTATTTTTGATCTTGATACAAACGTCTAATTTCGCTTTCAATTTGCTCCAATAATTGGGTATCGCTTGGATCAAGCTGTCTTGCTAACATCAAGGTGTCATAGACAGTCATAAGACGAGCATAGCTGGGAAAGGATTTTAAAGACCATATTTCTTGGGCTAATCGAAATGAGAGACGAGCTAAGCAATTGACGCCAAAATGATTATCGTCGTGTTTGGCAAATGCTAAAAAATTGTTGAAATAAATAGCGTTGGTTAACACATCACTTTGTTCAATGCTTTCTAAGGGGATATCAGGCTTTGAGATAGAGGGACTATTCTGATTAGCAGATGGTTGGGCCTCCATATCAAACGCGACCCTTTTTTTAGGGAATTGAGTTTGTGTTAAGGCATAAGGCTGATTATGGACAATATACTGGATGACATGGTTTGTGAATTCACTATCTTCTAACGCCCAAGCTTTTGCAAATCTTTCTAATAGGGATAAATATTGGGATGAATGCGTGATTTCAAAAGCCTGTTTTATCACCGACAAGTAATTTTTTTTGTCAATCTCCGATAATAATGAAGGCTCAAGTAACATTAGTATTGGTGATACCGCCTGATACAACGATCTTTTTTGTTCGAGGCTAAGCCAAGAGTCGAGTCGAGAAAGGTTGGTATCGATTTGTGCTTTTCGAGCAACATGTCGTATCGAGGTGATGGTGTCAATTGCTTGTTGAATTGATTGTTGGAAGTCAGGACTGTCTGTTTGAGCCTGAATGAGTAAATATTTTAGCTCCCCATCAATCGAATTGCAGGTGTGTTCATCAAATTGTCCTTCTTGAACTTGATGAACAAACGCCTGAAAATTACCTAAAGCTGTTTGGATACGATAATTAAGCGCTTTATTGGCAAGTGACACTTGTTCAAATTCGATTTGCTTTACTGCCGCTTTCAGGTCCGCTGCCAGCGATAGTTGTTTGTGTTCGGCCATAAGCAGGAGTTCATTGAGCGATTGAATAAACTCTTGAGGAAATACCAAAGTCCATTCGGTTGGGTGTTGTTGCTGTTTAAGTAACTGTTGATATTGCCGCAAATGGTTATGAATATCATCGCACAATGCGAGAAGTTCTACTTTATCACCCATTTTTTCTAGTAGCATAGCCAAATCATCTGTAGCATATTGCAAGGTCTGAAGCTTTCTATCTTGCTGAATTTGGTTGGTGATTTGACGACATTGAACTAATTGCTTGATTTGTTGTGTTAAAACCATCGGATCCATGCAATTATCCAGACTGGTTTGAGCGGATAGGCAAAGTAAGTTTAGCTGTTTGGATAAAATCTGCATCAGGATTTTTTGGTGGCTTTCATCGCAAGGTAGCGACATCAGTCTGGTTAATTCTATCGATACCAGTAAGTCATCGATAAATTGACTGAAATTGTTTTCCAATAGGATAGGATTTGGAATACCTTCCTTATAAAACTGGACTAAAATCTTTCCTAATTCAAATGGCTTAGCAATTTCATCCGCGTCTTCGTACGTTTCAAGTTGAGATGTTAGTATCTCCTGAGCCCTAATTTCATATGCTTGAAGGGGGGGAAGTGCGGGGGAGGAGGAAGCATTATCGCCGCTGGATAGGTCTGGTTCGCTATTAACAAACACATCTTCAAGAGGGATTGATTCAACTTGAATGGGCTCGTTATCGACGGATTCGTATAAGTGTCGATAGGTGTTTTGATTATCCAAATCAAGTTGACGATATCTGGTTTTAATTTGATCTTTCACAAACGCCATCGCATAAACTGATTCACCCCCATGGCGCAAGGTGGTGAAATGATACCCCAATAACTCAATCTGGCTGGGAAGGTCCATCCCTTCTTCTAGAGGAATTAAATTGGTTTGAAGTTCTGGCAAATAGTTAGCAGGGTCAAGGTGCGTTACGCATTGATCAAGAATATAAAGCAAACCCATGGTTTGGGTTTGAGAAAAGGGCGTCGTTTGCAGTGTTTTTGCTGTTAACATCCATTCCTTGGCGTCTCGCAGCCATTTTTGTTTAATTAGATCACTTTCATCCGAATCATTTAAAAACACCGAAAAAAATTGATCACTAATATTTTCTGAAAAGCTAGCTATGCGGTTTTTCAAAGCCGGCATATCGGTATTTTTGAAATTTAGGAATTCTTGGTTATCGATGGATAGTTTACTTAACTTCGTTTCAAGCTTGGTAAATGCTTGAATGATTTTATTCGTTTTGAAGGCATAATCTTCGCTATACCCTTCCTCGGTCCATTCGAGCAATTGTAGTTGGATGCTTAGATTTTTACACTGCAAATAGGCCTTTGCGAAACGAATCATCGGTTTGATATCATTGTTTGGAAAAGGATGATCCTCATTTATATTCAGGTCCAATGCTTTGATAACCTCCATCGCAGAATACAATGACTGCTTGGCTTCTGAGTTTTTCTTGTGTTGATTGTGGGTTTCAGCCGCTGTCATATATTGCGCGACTTGGTTCAATAGCGTTGAGTATTTGGGGATAGTAAATGGGTACATAGGTTTTACCGTTATGAATGAGACAGGACTTACGCAAAACCCACTATCTATGTTAACAAGAAATTTTGATCCGGTCATTTAGTGAGTCAACACTCCCTCATCAAAATTTCTTTTTTCCTCTACCTTGGTGTTTTGTGTAAGTCTTGTGAGAGAATGAAATCGTTCGATTATAATGCTTCATGAGCTATAAGTAAATATATAGATAAAATTAAAACCATACTGATTCTGGATGGCCAAGATTATTTTCAGGATTGCGCCTACTAAAGCAAGTGAAGGAAAGCTGTTTCAGCTAATTTATTGGATTTCATTGTCACAAGCGTGCGTTTTTTCAAGTTGGTCGAGGTTATTTAATGTGACGCGCGCTATTTCCATCAAGCTTTCATGGGTAAAAAAGCCTTGGTGGCCAGTTATCAGGACATTGGGAAAGGTCATCAGTCGCATTAACACATCATCCGATATGACTTCTTCGGAGTGGTCGCTAAAGAAGAGACTGCTTTCTTGCTCGTACACATCAAGGCCAACAGCTGCAATGGTTTTCTTTTTTAGGGCGTCTATCAACGCTTCGGCATTAATAAGCGCCCCTCGACCTGTATTTATTATAATGGCGCCCGGCTTCATTTTTTCAATCTGCGCAGCGTCGATTAAGTGGTATGTTTGGTTGGTGAGTGGGCAGTGGAGACTAATAATATCACTGGTTTGGATCACTTCTTCACACGACACGGATTTGACCCCAGAGAGATTCACGTCTTCCGGATCAAAGGCTTGTACCTGACATCCAAATCCCAAACAGATTTGGGCAAAGATGGTACCGATTTTACCTAACCCAATAATACCCACGGTTTTATTTGCTAACGTAATGCCTTCTAATCCCTTAAGAGAAAAATTGCCTTCACGAACGCGATTATAGGCTTTGTGTGTTTTGCGGACTAAAGTAAGTAAAATCGCCATAGCGTGCTCAGCCACAGCATTTGGGGAATAGGCTGGCACGCGAACTATTTTGATTTGGTTTTTATGACATTCAGTGAGATCAACATTGTTGAACCCGGCACAACGCAAGGCAATGTAGCGAATCCCGAATTTGGCTAACTTGTCAATGCAAGCTTTATCCAGTGTATCGTTGACAAAAACACAAACGGCTTGGGCACCTTTGGCCAGGCTCGCCGTTTTTTCATTTAAATGTTCCGCGTGGTAGACAATCTGATGAGTTTGATTCAGCTGATTAAAATAATTTTGATCATAAGGCTGAGTTGAGAAAAAATCGACACGCATTAGCTATCTCCAATCCTTGAAAGACAATATCAAATGGTATCACGATAACGATCAAATCGGTATTTAATAAAGAGCCCGCATTAGCCGAAGGCGCTGAGCAATCCTGACATTTTTTTGTTCAACAAACAAAAAATTAGCAACCCAAAGAAAGCCCCCTCGCCCCTGAGGGCTGAGGTATCCCCACATAATTATAGAAAGATTGGACGTGCATAAACATTTATGATCAAATTTATTTTGCCGATAATTTTGAAGAGAGATG
>NZ_CAXMZT010000022.1:0-15275 GCF_964199965.1 Legionella sp. W05-934-2
GGCACTGTCAATCTCGTCATATTTTGATGACTGTCCACCAAATTGTTTTGACTGAACCACTGTAATTGCTGCTGTCAACGTCGTTTTACCATGGTCTACGTGACCAATCGTGCCTACATTAACGTGCGGCTTCTTACGCTCAAATTTTTCCTTCGCCATTTCGATTACCTCATACTTTATTGTTTCTTAATAATAGCGTCTGCTATATTCGATGGTGCTTCAGCATATCTTGCAAATTCCATCGAATAGGTTGCACGACCTTGGGTTGCAGATCTCAAATCAGTTGCATAACCAAACATTTCTGAAAGTGGAACTTCTGCAAAAATAAGCCTTCCAGCTGGAGACTCTTCCATGCCTTGAACAAGACCACGACGTCTATTCAAGTCACCCATCACATCACCCATATAATCTTCAGGTGTAACAACCTCTACCTTCATGATTGGCTCAAGAATAACGGGTTTCGCCTTTAAAGCACCTTCTTTAACGCACATTGAACCGGCAATTTTAAATGCCATTTCACTTGAGTCCACTTCGTGGAATGAACCGTCAAATAAAGTGACTTTTACATCAACGACTGGATACCCCGCGAGGATACCATTTTCCAATTGTTCTTGAACACCTTTGTCAACAGCAGGGATATATTCTTTTGGAATAACTCCACCAACAATTGCATTAACAAATTCATAGCCAACACCTGGTTCTTGCGGCTCGATTTTAAGCCAAACGTGACCGTACTGACCACGACCACCAGACTGACGTACAAACTTTCCTTCCTGCTCAACAGCTGAGCGAATGGTTTCGCGGTAAGCTACTTGTGGTTTTCCAACGTTCGCTTCAACATTAAATTCACGTTTCATTCGATCAACAATAATCTCCAGATGAAGTTCACCCATACCTTGGATGATTGTTTGTCCGGACTCTTCATCTGTATGGACCCTAAATGATGGATCCTCCTGAGCCAATTTACCCAATGCAATAGACATCTTCTCTTGGTCAGCTTTTGTTTTTGGTTCAACGGCAACTGCAATCACAGGATCAGGGAAGTCCATTCTCTCAAGTGTGACAACCTTGTTTTGGTCGCACAATGTATCCCCTGTGGTTATTGATTTCAAGCCCACAGCAGCTGCAATATCACCCGCATGTACTTCTTTGATTTCTTCTCGTGAATTTGCATGCATTTGCAATAAACGCCCAATTCTTTCACGTTTTCCTTTAACAGAGTTATATACTGTGTCACCGCTTCTAAGAATCCCAGAGTACACTCGGAAATAAGTCAGCGTACCAACGTAGGGGTCTGTTGCAATCTTAAATGCTAGCGCTGAAAAAGGTTCTTCAAACGAAGTTTTCCGACGCACTTCATTCCCATCCTCATCGATTCCTTTAATCGCAGGAATATCTAGAGGGGAGGGCAGAAATTCAATCACGGCATCTAATACGGCTTGCACACCCTTATTTTTAAAGGCTGACCCACAAAACACAGGGGTAATTTCGTTAATAATGGTACGATGACGGATGCCTTGTTTAATTTCTACTTCAGTTAGTTCCTCACCTTCAAGGTACTTTTCCATTAATTCTTCGGAAGACTCTGCTGCCGCTTCAACGATATGAGTTCGGAATTCTTGGCATTCTGCTAGTAAATGACTTGGGATGTCCTCATAATTAAAAGTCATGCCCTTGGATTCATCATCCCAGTAAATGGCTTTCATTTTTACGAGGTCAATAACCCCTTTATAGTCTTCTTCTGCGCCAATTGGAAATTGCAACACAACAGGATTTGCGCCTAAGCGCTTTTTAATTTGGCTAACAACACGTTGGAAGTTCGCACCCATTCGATCCATTTTGTTGACAAATACAATTCGCGGCACGCCGTATTTATCCGCTTGTCTCCATACCGTTTCTGACTGTGGCTCAACACCAGCTACTGAGTCAAATACAACCACTGCGCCATCTAAAACCCTCAAGGAACGCTCAACTTCAATCATGAAGTCAACGTGACCAGGGGTATCAATAATATTAATGCGATGCTCATTAAACTGCTTATCCATACCAGACCAGTAGCAAGTTGTCGCAGCAGAGGTAATAGTAATACCTCGCTCTTGTTCTTGCTCCATCCAATCCATCACAGCAGCACCATCATGCACTTCACCAATTTTATGAGATACACCCGTATAGAAAAGGACACGCTCAGTCGTCGTTGTTTTACCAGCATCAACGTGTGCGACAATGCCGATATTTCTATAGAGTTCTAACGGTGTAGTGACCACTTTAAAACACTCTCCTAAATTAATTCCATCGGAAGTGAGCAAAAGCTTGGTTTGCTTTAGCCATACGATGGGTATCTTCACGTTTTTTCACGGCAGAACCTTTCCCCTCATAAGCATCACTTAGCTCACCAGCCAACCTCAACATCATACCCTTCTCACCTCGTGAACGAGCTGCAATAACTATCCAGCGCATACCAAGGGCGTAGCTGCGATCATGTCTTACTTCCACAGGAACCTGATAGGTCGCACCACCGACACGACGTGACCTCACTTCAACGCTAGGTCTTACATTGTCGAGCGCATCTTGGAAGACGTCCAAAATTGAAAATGATCCACCTTCTTTACCGCCTTCGCCTTCATCACCACTTTGCTGCTTTTTAGGCATTTTTTTCATTCTCTCTTCGAGAATATTCAGCGCACCATAGACCACTTTTTCAGCAACGGATTTTTTTCCATCAACCATTAAAACGTTAATGAATTTTGCCAAAGTCTCACTCTTCATTTTTGGGTCTGGCAATATCTGTCTTTTTGGAACCTCGCGTCTTCTAGGCATATCTCATTCCCATTAACTATTAATTCTTATCTTTTGGCTTCTTAGTACCATACTTTGAACGACCTTGCTTTCGATCGTTAACCCCTTGCGTATCCAATGCGCCTCTCACTACGTGATAACGAACACCTGGTAAGTCCTTCACACGACCACCACGAATTAACACGACTGAGTGCTCTTGTAAGTTATGGCCTTCACCACCAATATATGCGCTTACTTCCGCACCATTTGTTAGCCTTACCCTTGCGACTTTACGCATCGCTGAGTTTGGCTTTTTGGGTGTGGTTGTATAAACCCTTGTACAAACGCCCCTTTTTTGTGGGCAGGCTTGTAGTGCTGGGACGCCACTTACTTCTACAGCATCTACTCTAGGTTTTTTAACTAGCTGATTTATTGTAGGCATTGGTTATTAACTCCGAATGTTTTTCATTCTTTTTGCAAATATAAAGAGGCCGGATTCTATAAAGAACTGGCGGATTTGTCAAGTTTTTATCCGCCAGTTTTTAGATTATTTTTCTTTACTTTCTTCGTCAGCGTTTAAGGCTTCACTTAAAGCATGTTCAACATCACTCGCGGACACCGATGAACCGGCTATTTCATGATCCATATGCGATGTTGAAACTTTCTTCTTTTTACGCTTCTGATGATAGGCAAATCCCGTTCCTGCAGGAATTAACCGACCAACCATGACGTTTTCTTTCAATCCGCGCAATTCATCAAGTTTTCCACTCACGGCTGCTTCCGTTAGCACTCGTGTAGTTTCTTGGAATGACGCAGCAGAAATGAAAGATTCTGTTGCTAGTGATGCTTTAGTAATACCCAATAATACTGGGACACCTCTTGCAGGCATTTTACTTTGTTCATTTAAGAGGTCATTTTCATTTAACAACACGCTTTCTTCAATTTGTTCGCCAACAAGAAACTTCGAATCACCCGCTTCACTGATTAATCGTTTACGAAGCATCTGTCTTATGATTGTCTCGATATGTTTGTCATTAATTTTTACACCTTGGAGACGATAGACATCTTGTACTTCATTCACGATATAGTTTGCTAATTCGCTGACACCTAATAAGCGAAGAATATCATGAGGATTTAACGGTCCATCGGCTACAACCTCACCCTTCTCCACATGCTCACCCTCAAATACAGAGATGTGACGCCATTTTGGAATGAGCTCTTCATGGATAGAACCATCTTCAGCAGTGATAATTAGTCGACGTTTACCTTTTGTTTCTTTACCAAAACTGACAACCCCAGACAATTCAGCCATTACAGCAGCATCTTTTGGTTTACGTCCTTCGAACAAATCTGCAACGCGAGGTAAACCCCCGGTAATATCTCTTGTCTTGGAACGTTCTTGTGGGATTCTTGCAATAACATCACCCACACCAACTGCTTGGCCATCCTCAAAGTTAATAACAGCATCCACTGGTAAATAGTATTGGGCAGGGACGTTAGTTCCACCTAAGAAGATATCATCGCCTTTTTCGGTTACTAATTTAACCATTGGTTTAAGATCTTTGTGCTGGATACTACGCTGCTTAGCATCGATAACAACGATATTTGACAAACCTGTCATTTCATCGGTTTGTCGATTCATGGTAATGCCATCCACTAAATCCACAAATTTTAATTTTCCGGCTACCTCTGCAATAACTGGGTGTGTATGTGGATCCCAGTTAGCAATAATATCACCTGCTTCCACGGAGGATTTGTCATGAACGCTTAAAACAGCACCATAAGGTAATTTATAGCGCTCACGCTCACGGCCATACTCATCAATAATCGACACTTCTCCAGAGCGTGAAACCGCTACTAGATTGCCATTTTCATGTTGTACTGTCTTAATATTGTGTAGTCGGATAATACCATTTGTCTTAATTTGAATGTTATTAGCGGCTGTTGACCGAGACGCAGCACCACCGATATGGAACGTACGCATCGTTAACTGAGTACCTGGTTCACCGATAGACTGTGCAGCGATAATTCCCACTGCTTCACCCGTATTAACCAAGTGCCCACGCGCTAAGTCACGTCCATAACATGCCGCGCAAAGACCATATCGGGTTTCACAAGTAATTGGTGAACGTACGTATACCTGATCAATACCAACCTTTTCTAACTGGTCTACCCAACCTTCATCGAGTAATGTACCGGCGGTCACAATTGGTTCTTTTTGGCCAGGTAAATAAGCATCACTTGCAACAACACGGCCAAGAACTCTTTCATGCAACGGCTCGACAATGTCACCACCTTCAATTAATGGTTGCATCATGATACCGTGTTCTGTGCCACAATCGTCTTCTGTGATAACAACATCTTGTGCTACATCGACCAAACGTCTTGTTAAATATCCCGAGTTCGCTGTTTTCAGTGCGGTATCTGCCAAACCTTTACGCGCACCGTGCGTTGAAATGAAGTACTGGAATACATTCAATCCTTCTCGGAAATTCGCAGTAATAGGAGTTTCAATAATAGACCCATCGGGAGCAGCCATCAGTCCACGCATTCCAGCTAGCTGTCTAATCTGTGCTGCAGAACCCCGAGCACCCGAGTCAGCCATCATGAAAATTGGATTAAACGATGGTTGTGTAATTTCTTTACCTTTACTATCTAATACGGTTTCAGTTGCAATCGTATTCATCATTGACTTAGCAACCATTTCGTTAGTACGCGACCAAATGTCAATTACTTTGTTATAGCGTTCGCCGTTGGTCACCAAACCTGATCTAAATTGTGCTTCGATCTCACGAACTTCATTGTCGGCTTGGTCAATGATATTAGCTTTATCTGTGGGTATTTCCATATCATCAATACCGATTGATGCACCTGCTCTCGTTGCATATTTGAAACCGGTATACATCAACTGGTCAGCAAAGATAACTGTTTCTTTCAAGCCATAGCGTCGATAGCATAAATCGAGTACTTTCGAAATGGCTTTCTTTGTCATGACTCGGTTAATGTTCTCGAACGGCATCCCTTCAGGAAGAATGGTCGAAAGGATTGCACGACCAACGGTCGTATCGACCAGTACAGGGCCTTCGGATATGCCATCGCCTTTTGGTAGGCGGACTTTTATCTTTGCATGTATATTTAAATGGCCAGCTTCGTAGAAGCTTAATACCTCTTCAGGCGATGTGAAAAACTTATTCTCACCAAGGACATTAATTTTATCACGCGTAAGGTAATAAAGCCCTAAAACCACGTCCTGGCTAGGAACAATAATTGGCTCACCATTAGCTGGTGATAAAATATTGTTTGTCGACATCATTAACGAACGTGCCTCTAACTGGGCTTCTATCGTTAATGGTACGTGAACAGCCATTTGGTCACCGTCAAAGTCAGCGTTGTACGCTGTACAAACAAGTGGATGTAACTGAATGGCTTTCCCTTCAATCAAGACAGGCTCAAATGCTTGTATCCCTAATCGGTGAAGTGTCGGTGCGCGGTTTAACAAAATTGGATGTTCGCGAATGACATCTTCCAAGACATCCCATACAACCGCTTCTTCGCGTTCCACCATTTTTTTGGCCGCCTTAATGGTCGTAGCGAGGCCTCTAAATTCAAGTTTCGAATAAATGAATGGTTTAAATAGCTCTAACGCCATTTTTTTAGGAAGACCACATTGATGTAATCTCAATGTTGGACCAACCACAATAACGGAACGGCCTGAATAATCAACTCGCTTACCAAGTAGATTCTGTCGGAAACGACCTTGCTTTCCTTTAATCATGTCAGCTAATGACTTAAGCGGGCGCTTATTTGTGCCTGTTATCGCACGGCCTCTTCTGCCATTATCAAGCAAAGCATCAACTGCTTCTTGCAACATACGCTTTTCATTGCGCACAATGATATCCGGAGCACTTAGATCGAGCAGTCGTTTTAAACGGTTATTACGGTTAATAACACGTCGATATAAATCATTCAAATCCGATGTTGCAAACCTTCCGCCATCCAGTGGAACTAACGGACGTAGATCAGGGGGCAATACAGGCAATACATCCATGATCATCCATTCAGGCTTATTCCCCGAATCATAGAAAGCTTCTAATAGTTTTAATCGTTTTGTGATTTTTTTAATTTTAGTTTCTGAATTGGTGACCGGAAGCTCGTCTCTTAGTGCACCAATTTCTTCTTCCAGATCAATTTGTTTCAATAGATCTCGAATAGCCTCAGCACCCATGCGCGCATCAAACTCATCACCGTATTGTTCCATCGCATCCAGATAAGCCTCATCATTGAGAAGTTGACCTTGCTCAAGTTCAGTCATACCGGGATCAACAACGACAAATGCTTCAAAATATAGAACACGCTCAATATCTCTAAGCGTCATGTCTAATAGCAAACCAATTCTGGAAGGCAGTGATTTCAAAAACCAAATATGCGCAACAGGGCTTGCTAGTTCAATATGGCCCATGCGTTCACGTCGAACCTTTGCTAAAGCTAGTTCCACACCGCATTTTTCACAAATGACACCACGATGTTTAAGACGTTTATATTTTCCACATAAGCATTCATAGTCTTTAACAGGACCAAATGTTTTTGCACAGAATAAACCATCTCTTTCAGGTCTAAATGTCCGATAATTGATGGTTTCTGGTTTTTTGACTTCACCGTAGGACCACGAACGAATTAAATCAGGGGAAGCCAGGCCAATTTTTATGCCTTCAAATTCCTCAGATTGCCCTTGTTGTTTGAGCATCCCAAGAACATCACCCATAATAGGTGGTCTTTTCATTGGATCGTTGCTTAGAGTAGCCAAGTCTCTGCCTCCAAATAAGTTAAATTGGTTTAATCACGATTATTTATTCGTGGTCTAACTCGATATTAATGCCCAGTGCACGGATTTCCTTCAACAAAACGTTAAAGGATTCAGGCATGCCAGGAGCCATACGATGATCTCCATCGACAATGTTTTTGTATATCTTAGTTCTTCCTGTGACATCGTCGGATTTAACTGTCAGCATTTCCTGCAATGTATAGGCAGCACCATACGCTTCGAGTGCCCATACTTCCATCTCGCCGAATCGCTGGCCACCAAATTGCGCCTTTCCGCCAAGAGGCTGTTGGGTTACGAGGCTATAAGAGCCCGTTGAACGCGCATGCATTTTATCATCAACTAAGTGATTTAATTTAAGCATGTACATATAACCAACAGTCACTGGATTATCAAATTTCTCTCCTGTACGACCATCAATTAAAGTCGTTTTTCCATCTTTGGGTAAGTCAGCGAGTTCTAGCAGCGCTTTAATTTCTTCCTCGGCAGCACCATCAAAAACGGGTGTAGCCATGGGAACACCATCGCGCAAATTATTTGCTAAAACAACGAGTTCTTCGTCGCTGAACTTACT
Source organism: Legionella sp. W05-934-2 (assembly GCF_964199965.1). Lineage (NCBI taxonomy): Bacteria > Pseudomonadati > Pseudomonadota > Gammaproteobacteria > Legionellales > Legionellaceae > Legionella > Legionella sp. W05-934-2. The sequence continues at coordinate 8,169 of NZ_CAXMZT010000022.1, forward strand.
TAAATCAACTTTATTTGTTCCATCATGATTATATATCTTATCAATATATTTCCGGATCTCTGTAAGCTTATCTTGGTTATCAAGCATGGCGGCAATCTTCTTACCTAAACCTTTCGCTGCCAATCCCAAGTGTGTTTCTAATACCTGTCCAATATTCATACGTGAGGGAACCCCGAGTGGATTCAATACAATGTCAACGGGTGTACCATCTTCCATATGAGGCATATCTTCGACAGGGACAACAACTGAAATTACCCCTTTGTTTCCATGACGTCCCGCCATCTTATCACCGGGCTGGATTCGTCGTTTAACGGCTAAATATACTTTTACAATCTTTAAAACGCCAGGAGCGAGATCATCCCCTTGGATGATTTTCTTTTTGCCCTCATTGAACCGTTTCTCCATTTCCTTACTAAGCAATTCAAGCTGCTTCGATAATTGCTCAAGCTGTTGGCTTGCCGTATCGTCTTTCAAACGGATATCGAACCATTTTTGCTTTTCAATTGCATCTAAATGAGATTGATCAATACTCATACCCGATTTCAATTTAGCTGGACCACCTGTGATTGTTTGACCAATCAGTAAGTTGGCTGCTCGATTATAAAGATCTTCTTCTCGGATACGTCTTTCATCAATCAAGTCTTTTCTGATTCGAGCTAATTGATCGTCTTCAATTTGTCTTGCACGTTCATCTTTTTCTAAACCATCGCGCGTAAACACTTGAACATCTATCACTGTACCATTCATACCGGAAGGTACTCGCAAGGAAGAATCTTTCACATCGGAGGCTTTTTCACCAAATATAGCTCTTAATAGTTTCTCTTCAGGTGTCAGTTGAGTTTCACCTTTAGGTGTGACTTTTCCAACTAAAATATCCCCTGATTTAACTTCTGCTCCAATGTAAACAACACCAGACTCATCCAAACTTGCTAATGAGCTTTCACCAACGTTTGGAATATCAGCGGTTATTTCCTCGGCTCCAAGTTTTGTATCTCGAGCGATACAAGTGAGCTCCTCAATATGAATTGTGGTAAATCTATCTTCTTGTACCACTCTTTCAGAAATCAAAATTGAGTCTTCAAAGTTGTATCCGTTCCATGGCATAAAGGCAACAAGCAAATTTTGTCCAAGCGCTAATTCACCAAGGTCTGTACATGGCCCATCCGCTAACACATCGCCTCTTGAAATGATATCCCCTTTAGATACAATCGGCTTTTGGTTGATACATGTGTCTTGGTTTGAACGAAAATATTTCGTTAAGGTATAGATATCTACCCCAGTTTCTCCTGCCATCGTTTCTTCGTCATTCACACGGATAACGATACGCGAACCATCAACCAGATCGACTATGCCACCCCGTTTAGCAACAATTGCAACACCAGAGTCCACAGCAACTGTCCGCTCCATACCCGTTCCAACTAATGGCTTTTCGGATTTAAGTGTTGGGACTGCCTGCCTCTGCATGTTTGAACCCATCAAAGCACGGTTAGCATCGTCATGCTCTAAAAACGGTATTAAAGACGCGGCGACAGAAACAATCTGCTTAGGTGACACGTCCATAAAATTGATCTTATCAGGGGTCGTTAATGAAAACTCATTTTGATGACGGCAAGGAACAAGATCTGGAACAATTTTTCCGTTGCTGTCTAATTCAATATTACATTGGGCGATGTATTGGTCGAATTCTTCGATTGCAGAGAGATATGAAATCTCATCCGTTACCTTCCCATCAACCACTTTCCGACAGGGTGTTTCAATAAACCCATAATTGTTGGTTCTTGCATAAACCGACAAGGAATTAATCAAGCCAATGTTTGGACCTTCTGGTGTTTCAATTGGACAAACACGACCATAGTGTGTTGTATGGACGTCACGTACTTCAAATCCTGCGCGTTCACGAGTTAAACCACCGGGTCCTAATGCAGATACGCGACGTTTATGCGTAATACCAGATAATGGATTAACTTGATCCATAAACTGAGACAATTGGCTTGAACCAAAAAATTCTTTAATGGCCGCGGACACAGGTTTTGCATTAATTAAATCTTGCGGCATTAAATTTTCTGATTCAACAAGACTTAACCGTTCTTTGACAGCACGTTCAACCCGAACGAGACCAACACGAAATTGATTTTCAGTCATTTCACCGACACAGCGAACACGCCGGTTGCCAAGGTGGTCAATATCATCAACTGTTCCACTACCATTACGAATATCGATGAGAGTCTTAATGACAGCGATAATATCGTCATTGGTCAATGTTCCTGGACCATCATCATGTTTTCTGCCTACGCGGCGGTTAAATTTCATACGGCCGACGGCGGATAAGTCATAGCGATCTTCACTAAAGAATAGGCCTTGGAACAATGATTCAGCCGCCTCTTTCGTCGGTGGCTCACCAGGTCTCATCATGCGATAGATTTCAACTAAGGCTTCAAGTCCACACGTTGTCGGATCGATTCTTAATGTATCCGAGATATAAGAACCGTGATCTAAGTCATTGGTATATATCATATCAAATGATGTTATACCTGCTTCAACCAATTTATCTAATATATCTTGTGTAATCTCGTCATTTGCTTCTGATAATAGTTCGCCAGTACTTTCATCAATAATGTTTTTCGCCATTACTTTACCAATCAAGTAATTGGCAGGGACGACTAATTTAGCCATTTTGGCTTTTTCCATCAATTTGATATGGCGAGCAGTAATACGCCGACCTTGCTCGACCAGTATTTCACCATCCTTCGGATTGATGATATCAAATGAGGCAACTTCGCCGCGTAAACGGGAAGGAATTAGATTGATATGATATTCGCCGTTATGTAGTTCACAATGTGTTGTTTCGAAAAACTCTTTCAATATTTGCTCTGCATCCAACCCTAAACTACGAAGCAATATGGTTACAGGTAATTTTCTACGGCGGTCAATTCGGACAAATAGGCAATCTTTTGGGTCAAATTCGAAATCTAACCAAGAACCGCGATAGGGAATAATTCGAGCTGAAAATAATAAATTACCAGAAGACTGGGTTTTACCACTATCGTGTTCGAATATCACACCAGGTGAACGATGTAATTGGGAAACAACCACACGCTCAGTGCCGTTAATGACGAATGTACCAACGTCTGTCATAAGTGGAATTTCACCCATAAACACGTCTTGTTCTCGGATATCTTTGACTGGTTTAGGTGTGCCGGCGGCATCCTTATCATAAATAATTAAACGGATTTTAACTCTCAATGGCGCGGAATAGGTTAGGCCTCTTAGTTTACATTCTTTTACAGTAAAAGCAGGTTCTCCAAGATGGTAGCCAACATATTCTAGTTGTGCATTTCCAGAAAAACTCTCAATCGGAAAAACAGAGGAAAAAGCAGCGTGTAAACCACTCACTTCTTTTCCATCTTCCTTTTGATATAAGAATTCATGATACGATCTAAGCTGGATCTCCAATAATGGAGGAATGTCCATCGTATCTGTTAACTTACCAAATTTCTTACGAAGACGTTTTTTTTCAGCGAGGGAGTATTGGATATCAGTGGGAGCGGTAGCCATGTATAATCCTCTGGAAATGATTAAACTTTAAACAAGTAAACCCAACCATGTTTACATGGTCGGGTTTAGAACAATTGTGTTAAATAGATTATTTAACGTCAACAGAACAGCCAGCTTCTTCAAGCTGTTTCTTGATATCAGCTGCTTCTTCTTTACTTACACCTTCTTTAATTGTTGCTGGTGCACTTTCTACTTTGTCTTTTGCTTCTTTTAAGCCAAGACCAGTAATAGCTCTCACAACTTTAATGGCACCAACTTTATTTTCACCAAAGCTGGTCATTACAACATCAAATTCAGTTTTTTCAGCAGCAGCTTCACCGCCACCTGCAGCTGCAGGCGCAGCTACTGCTACTGCAGCTGCCGCTGCAGAAACATTGAATTTCTTTTCCATTGCTTCAATTAAATCGACAACTTCCATGACGGACATGTTGGAAATGGTTTCTAATATATCGTCTTTTGATACAGCCATGATTAGCTCCTCAATGTAAATATTTTATTGTTGCTTAGTATCTCTCACTGCAGCGATTGTACGGACTAATTTTCCGTGCGGCGCAGCAAGTGTACGAACAAACTTCTCAACTGGTGCTTTCATCACAAACATTAATTTAGATATTGCTTCATCTTTTGTTGGCAAACTAGCAACAGCATCAATTTGATCTGCTCCATATTTTTTGCCACCAACAGCTAATGCTTTGACTTCAAGCTTTTCAAATGTCTTTGCATAGTCCTTAAGTAATCTGGCTGCATCACTCGGAGCATCCATTGATAAGGCAATAAACAAAGGGCCAACTAAGTCATCATGCAAACAAGAAAAGTTGGTGTTATCAAAAGCGCGTCTAGCTAGAGTATTTCTAACTACCCGCAAATAAACTCCCGCTTTCCGAGCATCCTCTCTTAGTTGAGTCATTTGATTAACAGTCAATCCGCGATATTCAGCAACAACAGCAGAAAGTGCCTGAGAAGCAACTGATGCAACTTCCTCAACGACAGCTTTTTTGCCAGCTAATGTTAAAGTCACGTTATTGACCTCCTAATTTATCGGTTTGACCCGACGGTTATGGTGGTCGAAGCAGAATGCTGCTCGATCACCGTCTGCGTAGGAAATTAAGCACATGCACCTACGGTCTTCGACGGCAACGAATCGATCACTGCCGTGAATACAATAAAGCTCAAAGGGCGACCATATTACACATCAATTGAAGATATGTCAATAGTCAAACCAGGACCCATTGTGCTTGATAAACTTAATTGTTTTAGATAAATGCCTTTTGATGATGCAGGCTTTTTCGCTTTAAGATCTTTAATTAACGCGGTCACATTTTCGATAATATCGTCAATGCTAAATTTCACTTTGGCAACCGAACAGTGAATAATACCGTTTTTATCTGTACGATAACGGACCTGCCCTGATTTAGCATTTTGCACGGCAGCTTCAACATTTGGGGTGACTGTTCCAACTTTGGGGTTGGGCATTAAACCGCGAGGACCTAGGATTTGACCTAACTGCCCAACAATCCGCATGGCATCAGGCGTTGCGATAACAACATCGAAATCAAAATTCCCACTTTTAATTTGTTCTGCCAGGTCATCCATACCAACAACATCAGCACCTGCAGATTTTGCTTTTTCGGCATTTTCACCTTGAGCAAATACAGCAACTCGAACCGTTTTGCCAGTCCCTTTTGGTAAATTGGTAGCAGAACGAATCATTTGGTCAGCTTTTTTTGGATCCACACCCAACATCACTGCAACATCTAAACTCTCCCCATCTTTAAAATTGGGAGACTCAAATTGTTTAATGATTTCTATCGCGTCTTTTAAAGGATAAATCTTTCCTGGAACTACGACTTCTCTTATTTTAGCTAATTTTTTTGTGATTGCCATTTTTAAACCCTCACTCTGCTATAGTATCTAAATCACTAACGTCTATACCCATACTACGTGCTGTTCCAGCAATAGTACGAACAGCTGCAGCCATATCAGCAGCGGTCAGATCGGGCTCTTTTAATTTTGCAATATCTTCTAGATCTTTAACTTTCAACGTTGCAACTTTCTTAGAATTTGGTGTTCCACTTCCGCTCTTGATGCCTGCCGCCTTTTTCAATAGAACTGACGCAGGTGGCGTTTTGGTAATAAAAGTAAAACTTCTGTCATTATAGACTGTAATGACGACCGGGATTGCAAGCCCTGGTTCTAAATCTTGTGTTTGTGCATTAAACGCTTTGCAAAATTCCATAATATTTACCCCTTTTTGACCAAGAGCTGGTCCAACAGGTGGGCTTGGATTTGCTTTTCCAGCAGGAATTTGCAGTTTAATATAGGCTTCAATTTTTTTTGCCATTTGACTTCTCCAGTTGGGTCAACGCTTTTCAGCTCCCCGGTTTAACAACAACTTTACGTTTTCTCTACTTGAGAAAACTCAAGTTCAACAGGCGTAGAACGCCCAAATATTAACACCGCAACTCTCAAGCGGCTTTTCTCATAGTTAACTTCTTCAACAACACCATTAAAGTCAACAAAAGGACCTTCTTTGATGCGAACAACTTCCCCTGGTTCGAACAAAACTTTTGGTTTTGGTTTGGTATCTCCCTCTTCGACGCGTTGGAGAATAGATTGCGCTTCTTTATCAGAAATTGGCGTTGGATCTTGACCTGTTCCACCGATAAATCCCAATACACGAGGGATTGCGCGAATCATATGCCATGTATGATCATCCATTACCATATTCACTAGGACATAACCAGGAAAGAACTTACGTTTGCTCTTTCGCTTCTGACCAGCTTTCATCTCAACAACTTGCTCTGAAGGAACGACAATATCACCAATTTTCTCTTCACAGTCATTATGTTTAGCACGCGCACGAATTTCACGCATGACGAAATCTTCATACCCAGAGTAGGCATGAACTACGTACCAATGCTTTTGCTTTTGATCTTCCACGGATTTATCAACCTAATTGTGTAATCTTACCAATTAGCCACATCATTCCAGAATCAATAATCCATAATATAAATCCTGTGATTGTGACCATTACTACGACGATTGTTGTCATTTGGACAGTTTCTTTTCTCGTAGGCCATACTACTTTTTGTAATTCCATCTTTGCTTGTTTTGTAAAGTGCCAGACAGATTTACCATAGCTACTGAGATACAGTATTGCTAAAGAAATAATAAACCAACCTATCCATATCAACGCTTTTATAGGTCCAGCTATTGAATAGTGATAGGTTATATATGTCGCAGCAAATGTCAACAACGCAAAAATAGACATCACCAGGATGTCTTGTAGTTTGTTTTCCTGTTTATCTCTTGTTATCTTTTTCATGCTAACCCTGATAGGTTGGCAGGCCAGGAGGGAATCGAACCCCCAACCTGCGGTTTTGGAGACCGCCGCTCTGCCAATTGAGCTACTGGCCTATCATACAGGTAGAGGCAAACACTCACCTCTACCAATCTTTATTGTTACTCAACAATTTTAGAAACAACGCCAGCGCCAACTGTACGGCCACCTTCACGTATCGCAAAACGCAAACCTTCATCCATCGCAATCGG
>NZ_CAXMZT010000023.1:0-11212 GCF_964199965.1 Legionella sp. W05-934-2
CTCAAAAATAGCTTTTAAGAGCATAAATTAAGGCTATTTATTGGGCATCTCTCTGTTTATAAAGAGAAAATTTTGGTCAGACCCCCTATGAGATGATTTATTTATTATATTCATACAAAATTAGGATGGCTATAATTCTCAATAACCAGAACGTCATTTCCTGCAATTTTTTCTATTTGAGTTGTATTATTTATATATGGAAAAGCGTTCACCTCCAATGTAAAACTTATTCCAAATGCCCCACAATTCCTTTGAAAAGCATTATTTGTAAAAAATGTAGCTGAATAATCATCTTGAAAGTGTGGCCGTACTATAATTGGCTTAGGTTCACCGAATCCTCTAACATGCTGCACTATTGATTTTATTAATTCTTTCTCTGTGCGAAGCACTGTATTATCTAATTTGTCCTTTGCGGGGTAATATCTATCAATCATAGAAGATGCAGAAATAATAATATCTTGTACTTCATACTGACTGCCAAGTTTAACTCCAAAAAATTCATTAGCTTGATCAGTAAAATTATGTATGCCATCTAAAAGAGCAATACCTTTTACGGCACCATTACTATGGGCAATAAAAAAGGCAAAACCATTTTTTTCAAGCTCCTCACCCGCTTCCTTTGACAATTCTTTTTTTAAAAAAGATTTCATATCCATCAAAGAGTCAATCCAGAATTGGTATGATATGCTACGGTTCTTAGTAAGACTATCAGAAAAAAATGAATTATTTTTAATCAATTCTTTTGCTTTTTCATTATGCTTGTCTTTTGCTTCTTTTTCCCACTCCGACACCAATTCTAATATCTTTTGCTTTTCTAGGAGAAACTCAGCATAATTTAATTTTCTTACTTCCATAAAAAGTCTCTATATATTACTTTAACGTTCGAAAACAGATTACCTGTTTAACATAGCACCCATATAAGTTGGTTCATTTCTATTATGGCAACTTAAAGATGAAAAATTTACTTGTTCAAACTACCTCACATTTATCCTAGAAAAAAAGATGAATAAAAGTAATCTACTAACACAAATCATGTGCTTAGAATTTAAGAGGTATCTAAACAATGGTGTATCCACAAAATAACGCTTTGTATACATGCTTTTTAAAAGTGCAATGTTACAGGATTCAATACGGATGAGAAAGAAAAATTTGCTGATAAAAGCAGGGTATAGGGGTCCGACCAAAATATTTTCTATTTATTGGGCATCTCTCTGTTTATAAAGAGAAAATTTTGGTCAGACCCCCTATGGCACTATCACTATAACCTTGCTACAGAATGATTTGGAGAGTTTTTAGAAAGGATGTAATGAGAAAAATCGGAAATTCCGAATTTTCTACCAAACCGACTAATTACTATCAATCCTATATTCCATTCCATGCGAGTCTACTTCTTTGACGAGTCCAATTTCTTTGGGGTTTTGGGGGCATTACAAATCCAAAAGAAATGCCATTTCAAAAATGTATGATTTAGGGGCGCAATATTTCTTAGCGTTTCAAATCCCTGTAAAAGTTTTCATGAACCCCCAAAGCTAGCAATACTCTTTCTTCTGGGTTCCACTCATAGGCTAAAAGATATTCTTGGTTTTTAATTTTAAATTTATATACATAAACACCAGATAGATCACCCTTTTTGGCTATACCTAGTTCTGGATTCTTTATAATCTGTTTTATTGCTTTTTTAACTTCTTCCTTTTGATTTGTATGGAGTTTTTTGAATACTTTTTTAAAAGCCGGCATTTGGCTTACAGATATATCATCCATATTATTCTTCATCAAAATCAAAAGGCTCAGCAAGAGATCGATCAGAGTTTTTAGATATCAACAAATCCTTAACAAACTCTATAGGTAAATCTGGATTTTCTAAAGCACACTTTCCAATTTTTGCCCAAAATTCAATTTGCCCTGGGATTGAACGACACTCAGCCTTAGCAATTTTTTTAGCATCTTCATAAATGTCATCATCAATTCTAATAGGAATACCCATAATATTCACCAAATGTGTTATATTGCTACATTTGTAGTTTAGCACAACATTCGTTGCTTTCCTAGAACAACCGAATAACTATGTGTTTTTGGGACACTACCCCATTTAGTTTCGGACCAGAGAGAATATTTATGTATAATGATAATTTTTTATAGAAGATCAATATGAAGCTAGACAAAGTTAAAGGTTCTTGTTTGTGCCAGATGTATCGCTTTACTATCAGTGGTGATTTTCACTGTTTTATGCTTTGCCATTGTTCTCGTTGCCAAAAAACAAGTGGCTCAGCACATGCAAGTAATCTATTTTTAAAAAGCGCAGCAATAGATTGGATTAGTGAAGCACAGAAGCCAACCATTTACCAACACGCCAACTGTCGTTTTGCCCGGGCTTTTTGCGAAAGATGTGGAAGCGCTTTGCCAAAGGCTATGGATCATGATAGCAATACCGTCCAATGTCCAGCAGGCAGCCTAGATGGGCATCCGAACATTCCACCAACAGGGCACATTTTCTACAAAAGTCGCGCCTATTGGTATGATCTCATACTTCAAGCCCCTAAATTTGATGAGCTACCAAAGTAGAAGTTAACATCCACCCCACCCTTGTGTTTTTTGGACACCTATAGCCTTGGCAATATTCAATAGGAAAATAAACGGGGATTTTACGAATTCCCTCGAAGGAGCTCAAATAAAATTCATTTTTATGCAAAAAAGGTTTAGAAACAGGCAAATGAATCAATGTTTACAAATTGTTTTAGCATTGAGTTTATTAACCTTGACGATTAAATACTTTCGGAGTTCCAAATTCGACATTCTTGATTTACGTCAGGAAGGACTACCGTTGATCCTACTCCTAAGAAAACTCCCGGGGAATAAATTATTATTTGCTTGCCTTGGTATTGCCACAATGAAATGCAACCCGTACCCTCTTCAACTAGATATTTACCGCTTGAAGCGGATATTACAGAGTTTCGGTGTTATTTAGATGGTTTGGTGGGCTCACTTTGCTTTGCCCACCGAGTTTAACTCCCTGTCCACTATGCATCCCTATCCGTGTCTGGGATACTGCGACTCTTCTTGCTTTGATGCTAAACTATTGTTTGATGAAGGTTTATCAAAGAAAGAGAGGGATGTTTGAGGTAGAGTCTTGTCAATCGACCCAGAGCTTTCAAGTTTAATAACTTTCACGGCTTGAATTTTCAATGAACTAATTTCATCAATTAATTGAATAACCTTGGATTGCATTTCCTTTGGCAAATCAGGATGCATTGCAATAGAGCATAATTCTAATATTGGACCTTCGGTTGTTGGATTTGGATTTAATGGTTGCTCAGAGAAATACCTAAGGACCTCACTTCGATTATGGGGCAACAAAAATTCCTCTAAACTTTTCAAACTGCTTTCTATCGGTTCCCTTAGTACTGCAAAACTCCTATTTACAAAGAATTTATCAAACATGTCTTTATATATGTCTAATTGCATATATAAGCTTGCTATCAATTCATTTAAAGTGGGGGGAGATTTTTTAGAGGACCCTACACCTTGCAGAAATTTAGTAAGTATTGGCGGATATTCAGGAGTTGAGTAGGTTAAAGTTCGGCCATCCAAAATATTCATAATGCAATCAACTTCATCCTGATCAATGTAGTTATTTATTCCTAAGCATTCGATATTTTTTTTAAAGCCTAAGCATTGTGATTTTGAGAGCGGCTCTGGAATCAACTTATTTATTAACTCAGGGTCTAATTTAAGCTTAATCTTTGCTTCTTTAAAATCTAATAGATGTGTAGGGTATGCCCGGATAATGGCATCGTGATATAAAATTCTAGAAAATATACTGTAGGGGCGAGCTTGAACGATTGATTTTATATCCTTAAATTCATCACAAGAATTATATTTTCCTCTGTCAGTTCCCCTGAAATAATTAGCCCCGTTATTAATTAATTTTAACAAGCAAACTTCTAAAACCGGGTGCGTGAAATCAGGTCTCTCCTCAGCTATACTAAACAAGGTTTTAAACCAAGATCTATATTCGAGCTTATGAATTATTACTCCGTCTAATAAAGCAAATGTAAAATCGGGGTCGTCAGAAATTCCCAACCGAATAATGTTATCATAGTATTTGTCTGTATAATGAATTTGTACCAATTTACTTGTTTGGCTTTTTATATGGACCCAAGCAAGAAATTTCAAATATCCTTTATCCTTATTCTCGTATTCTCTTAAGTAACCAAAATTTTCCCAACTTTCATAATTTTCAAAAGTGGTTTCACTAAAACGCCTAATAGCACCAATACATTCTTCATTACCTAGAAGCTTATTTAAATTATCTATCAGTAAATTAAATTGGACTTTTCCATATTTTTTTTCAAACCTAATCGTAAAACTGTTCTCTGGTATTGTCATTGCACAACTCTCCTCTGAGGGATAACAATAATTAGTGTATGTGCTCACAGAACCATAGGGTGCAATCTTAGTTTCAGAGGTTTTTTGAACCAACGTTTAGGTGCTTTTGGCGAATATTCATTGGGTCAATGACTCAACCTACGACTACTGGGTCTGGAGCTTGAATTAGTAAGAGGAGTAGATGTCAATGAGTTTGTGACTAGGGAATTTGCTGCGTTGAAACACTAAGTTGATCATGTTGAATGCGAACTCTATTGCAATTTGTTTTGATTCGATTTGCGTGAACCTTAACATGGATCGTATTTTGTGTAAAGTGGTGAAATAATAGAACGTCCAGGTGGTCAATATGCACCATTCTCAGAATTCCTATCAAACCCCACGTAATTCTATCCCAACATGGAGAAATCCGAGCCGTGACCATGCCCCCTATTCTTTAAGCCCGACATTAAAAACTTAGGTGGTTTCCCCATTTGCAAGCAAACGGGCTTGCTAACTTAGTTGCGTTTGCATTTTGCTTTGAAAAAACAATGTGTATGGAAACTGAACTTGTTTTTTAGTACCATTAGCCCATGATTTTAACCCAACAGATCTTTGTTAGATAAAGAGTGGTATTAATTTGGATCAAAGTAGAATGACAAATACTCGAAACAATAGGATTAAAAGTAAGTATTTAGCAAATTCCCACTCTTTGGTTTTTATTCAACAAACATCAAGATATCCAAGTCATAAAATTATTCCCTTCCCCTACACTCAACCAATTTTTTAAGAACTTATTATCAATTACAACATTGGCATCTGATTAGTCCTCAACTAATTGCTAATAACTTAGCAATTAAATGGATTTATTTATGTCTGTATGCATTGGTTTGTGCCACATAACTTTTTAGACGCAATCGTGACTCAAATCAGATTGATAATTACAAAGAGAATCTAAAAATTCTAAAAACCAAGATTAATAATGATGCAAATAGGAGTGACCTTATGATTGATGTCCACGAGTTCTTTCAAACACGATTTTCACAACTGACTCTGTTCAATAATATCTATCAGCATGTAAAGGTAAGAAATGATCAAGGCATAAGAAATGCCGTAGCGGATACGAAAGTCCTGGATGATAACTATGATTTGAATTGTCAATGCAATCCTTTTGTCGATCTTGCCCAAAAAGGAGATCACGAATCTTTGGCTTTTTTACAAGAAGTCATAGGATTACCCGACTCTGTTATCAAAGGGTATGCAATGGCTAATAACCACCTGGCTGTTGATGAAATCGTTAAAAAGGGACAAAACAGTCCGCAACGTAGAGAGAAATTACGAACGCTTGCCGGACAAGGATATAGCCTTGTTGGGAACATGGATAAAGCGAATGAAATGCTTTTAGAAGGTGGCGATCGACATTATATCATAACTGCACTTGCTATTGGTGGTCACACAAAGCTAGTTAAAAATGCAACCCTTTTGGGAAGGTTAATGGAAAAAATGCCGAAGGAATTTCATGCAATTGAATTAGCTGCCAACTATGCAACAGGGGGATTTGTAGCAGAGGCTGAAAAACAATATAACATTGCTATTGCAGTAATTGAAGCTTATCCAACAGAAAAGAAGTCGATACTCAATCTTTCTATGGCACAAGATGCTCTAGTTCTTGGTCTCATAAATGGTGGTCATCTAGATAATAAAGATGCTTTTCAGCGAGTTTTGCCATTTATTGAAGATTTGACATTAAGAAAATCAATTTATAGAAGAGCAATAGAGGTAAATCCTAATTTAAAAGATGATCAGCTAATTACTAGATGCAACACCATAAAACAGTTAACTAGTGTACATCATGTTAGTCTTTCGGAAGCAGTGAAATGGTCAGACCCATGGCAAAAGACGGAAGTACATATTTTATTTTTACAGGGAATTGTTTTAATTAGACGGGATTCATTACCAATTGATATGTTTATTCATATTGCGTCTTATGTTGTTGGTCTACCTGATGAAGAAACAAAAAAACTGTTTGAAAAGCACACTACAATAATGCCAAAAAAATTATACGAACATTCTGTGCATCAATTAACGTTTTTCGATCCACGTGCTCAGTTACCAGTCGATAAATATACAAAACAATTTGAAGAGGCTGCAAATCGCTACAAAAACCGCGTGAATTTTTTATAATCAAGGACCTCTCTTTCTTAAACTCGTTGCCAGTCTGAAAGAGAGTCCTTTCGACTCACTAAAGCAAGCGCAGATGCTGTCTTGAATTTCAAGCCCAAGTGAAAAACCTGCTTGTGAAAATTGTTTCGCAATTCCTGCACCAGTGATGATAACTAAGGGTTTTTGTTTGCTCATATTGTTGCTCCATTCATATCACCCCTACATTGCCGGCTTAGGAAAGTCAGCATAATATATATCCCACATGCGTGAACAATATGCTTTTATAGTATCAAATTGAAGCGCATGCTGTTTTAATGCATCATTGATTGGGCTCATGAGCATATTCGCGATAAATGCAAAAGCAGTAGCATCAATACTCGTTGGTTTATCGCCTAAGAAATAAGGCTTGTCGCCCAGGATGCAGGCAAGTGCATCCATGGTTTTGCAACCTAATCCAATAATTTCTTCTGTACTATGCCGACCATTTCCTTGTAGATAAAGCGCTTTTAACATTTTCTTACGTATCATCGAAGGTACAAATAATTTAGGTATTGCGGGTAATTTCCCAAAATATCCTTCCTTAACCACTGCCCAACCCGCATCATTTTGCCAACGCATATAAACAACTATCCAATACATCCGTTCACAAAACGTATTATCAAGCAATACAGCCAAAGCCCGCTGCTGTTCAGTCAAATCCTCATCTAATGCATCACCATAGCGCTTTTTAAGCTCATCAATAATCAATTCGCTATCAGGATAATTTACGCCATCAATTTGAATATATGGCAGCTTCCCTTTCGGGGCTTGTTGCGGATTGTTGATAAATTTGGTCTCATAGGGCAAGTTCGCCATACGCAAATACGTTTCCACTTTCATGCAAAATGGACTCGCGCTCGGTAAACCCCAAGCTCGATAAAATTGATATAGTGTAATCATTTACTGATCCCCCATACTTTTTATAAATATATCATTGTAACAGATCTCATTTGCAAAGAATGCGAACATTTTGGCGCCCCTGTCGGAATATTTCCTGCACCACGACCATTTTACGGCCAAACGATTATTTTACTCCCCCGCAATAATAAACGCTCAATCCGAATTTCCAATCTATTGAAAAAAATAAGGTATTCGATTTTAGCCTATTGCTATTAAAGTCTCTGAAAAAATAAGGTCCTTGATAAAGGATAGAAATTAAAGCAGCTCATCATCACCATTTGTCGATTTTTTCTTAAACTTTGCCTCATGATCAAAGCCAACAATTTCTATGGACTGAATGGGTACATTTGATGGCGCAAAAACTAAATTTTTCATATCCGGCTCTTTGTACCAGATATACTGCCCTTCTTTTACAGGTGAATGCCCTGTTCTGATAATCAGGGCATTATCCATAGACATCTTCATGATTTGCTCAGGACGCATCAAGGGAATTGCCTGGTAGGCATAGCTTTGTGATTCGCTAAACCCCCTGGCTTGAGTGCTGGTGGAGCCTGATTTTTTATGGTCGGACCAATAGGGACTACATAGGGGGTCGTTTTCTAATTTGTGAGTGAATTATTTGGCTTTTATGGTTTTACAAACTACTCTTAAAGAAAGAAAACGATCTTTCATCGCATCATCAAGAACGGAGTGGGAAAATGAACTGTCCTCGATGTGGAGATATTTTAGTGACGAAAATGTATGAACAGGTTGAGACAAATACTTGCCCAAAGTGCAAGGGTGTTTGGCTTGACGAAGGGGAGTTAGTTAGGATCCTTCAAACCAAAGAAAAACAATTTGACGATGCTCTGATTCACCAAGCAATAATCACAGCATTTGCCGGTGTCCCAGCAGATGAAAAGCGTTCTGTAGAAAATTGTCCAAAATGCAATGAGCTTATGAATGCGATCAATTATTCTTATGCATCAGGAGTTATAATTGACAGATGCTGTAACAATCATGGGCTTTGGTTTGACGGAAATGAACTAGAAAAGATCCAAGCACATTCTGAACACTGGGAAAAAGAAACGGTAAAACATCAGGACGATTGGCTTTTACTGGTTCAGGCTGTATGCGAAGATCAGAAGAAAACCAAAGATCTGAAGCGACAAAAGGAAATGAGACCAACCAAGTATTTAGTCAATAGCATTATTCGAAAGATGATCGGTTTATAGGGAGATTGGCACAAGAATAGCGATATCTCGCTCTATCCCAAATAAGGGAGCATTTTAATCCTCCTTTTGACCGTCAAATTAAAGAGTTAGTTTAGACTAACTTGATTAAAATGGCTCTACACCAATTAAGGGGGCACTTTAATCGTTATTAGGTTAACCTAATACCTTGATTTAGCGATCAAAAAGGAGATTAAAGTGCCTAGGACTAATCTTATCCTAAATTTACCTGGATTTACTAAAGAAAAAGTGAGCGGATATCAACCATATTATTGCATATAAAGTATAAACGCATCCCTCGATGCACTCATTGTCAGAATAAGTATGTTAGGAAGAAATCATCTTACATGCGCAGGGTCCTTCATGAATTGATCGGCCATCGTCGCACAATATTAGAGTTTAAAGCCTATAAACTCTACTGCAATGATTGCAAGCGTTATGGAAATCAACAGTTTCCTGGCATCCACAAACACCAGCGTTCAACCTGTAATTATCATGGTCCGACCCCTTATGGTATGGCAGTATAAAGCGCCATACATCTAAATCCAATCTATCGCAAAAAAAAAAATCTTGAGGCAGCTTCTCTGCCTCAAGAAAGGGGTAAAGGGGTTAAGGGGTAAAAGCCCGGACACACCGAACTCGGAAGCTGAAGCTCTTACTGTCGTTGAACTGGAAGCCATTGGAGAAGTTCTGGAACCAAGCGAGGATATCATTGAACTCGGTAGAACTCCAGTAGACGACATTGGCAAAACCGCCAATGGCAGCTCTATTAAACCACAAACAGTCTAGCTGAGATGTTGGGCTTGATGGAATACCACCTACAGCTGGTGAGGCCGGCAAGAACCAATCATCATAACAGGTGTTTCCGGATACACAGGGTGTGTTGCCTTGGTCATCGACTTCGTAAGTAGAGCATATGCCTGCAGCGTAGGTATTAACATCAATACCGCCAGCACAAGCGCCTGCACCATTCGTTAAACAATCAACGATGGTTTGTGTATTGGTAGCCCCATCGGTTGTACTGGTTGCGCCGGTTGTTGTTCCAAAACCACCCCATATGATGGTGTTACCGTTATTATTATCAACCGTTGCTGCTATTAGATTATTCTTACCCCCATTAAGGCAGGCCACAACCCCACCCTGAAATGGTTGGCCTATGCTTAAATTAGGTAGTTTGACAATATGCAATACATTGGCTTTAGATGGCTGATAACATTGATTCGGATTGGCACTGCCATTGGCATTGGCTTGACAAATCTTCGGGCCACTTTGGATGCCGCCTGCGGGGATGTTGCTACCATTAATGTTAATGGTTAATGTGCAACTACTGCCTGCACTACCTTTTGGCGCTAAATTACAAGCACCACCCTGACTTAAACCGGATGTTGCTAATAGCTTTAAGTTTTTTGGCCGAGATGATTGATTGGTCACGGTGTACTGGACACTATCGGTTGTGCCAGGTGGTACTGCAACTGTAGTTGCTGTTCGTGGGGTAAACGTCCACATTGGCCCACCTGCATGCGCAGTTGGTACTAGTAGTCTTGTCATCAGTATTGCTAATAGCAAGTTTTTAAATGATGTTTTATTCGTTCGCTCCATGATGTTCTTTCCTTATGCTACATATGTGACATTAACCAATATCCCATGGGTATATAAATGATTCAAACTCAAACCCGAGCCCATCGTTTGACCCGGCGCTCGATTCAAATTACTTTTGCCAAAGTCTAAAAACTCATAACCAATACCCGCATGCCAATGGTTATTTAGTGGCGTTTGTATTCCAGCGCCTAAAGTGTAACTAAACGCTGTTTTGATATGGCTTTCAAAATTCTCATTCGGTATGGCTTGAAATATGAGTGGATTATTGGTGAAGTCATGCGCGCGGTTAAAGCCAATATTGACACTGCCGCTCACATATGGCACCAGTTTTTGTCCCTTATCCAATAAAGCTCTGCCTTTAACGCCAATGCGCGTATTGCGCACTTTATAGCGATAAGTGTAATTATTAAATTGTGGGTCCGCATCATCCCAGATAATGCCATCGACTCTCGCATTGCCTGTCGTTGCCACAACCAATCCCAATTGCCCCAATATTGGGCTTGAAAGGACTTTTTGCACCCCAAAAAACAACTCCCCGCTCGGCATCCCTTTAAGTTTTTTAGAAGCTCGGTAGCTTTTTTCAATCGTTGGGTTTAAATAAAACGTCTGTGTCTCACCAGCCTTCGACCATGCAGCGCCCAAACTGAACTGCCCAACCCATTGCCATGCAGGGGCTGGTGGCTCTTTATCCTGCATCATACCTGCAAATAAAGAGCCAGAGGATACGCACACTAGCATCACACTCTGAACTATCCTTTTCATTAGCTTCCCCTATATTAAACGGATTAGTATTTTATAAAGTACCCAGCAAAAATTTTTTAAGAAAAAATGAATTTTAAAACAACGCTGGCAAATTCTAACTAGAAGTGCGACAAACAAAAATGCTGTATATTCATGTTCTTCGGAAACTTGAATAAACTAGCAAAGGAGCTTGCCGC
>NZ_CAXMZT010000024.1:0-5646 GCF_964199965.1 Legionella sp. W05-934-2
CATAGGGGGTCTGACCAAAATTTTCTCTTTATAAACAGAGAGATGCCCAATAAATAGCCTTAATTTATGCTCTTAAAAGCTATTTTTGAGTTCTAAAATGGGCTTTAAGAGCGTAATGATATTTTGACAATTGATTCTATGGTTAGGAAAATTGTTGTTGAAAAAGCGGTGTACGAATTACTTTATTATCAGTCCAGAGAGGCTCTCTAGATAGCTTGTTTTCGTTCAATAATTCGTTTATCTGATAGCACTTGGTATCGTTGTCTGCCATAGAACAGCTCATAATAGCCACAGAACTTCCAATCCAAGGGATTATTTACTCGGCCAGTCCGAACCATGTTTAAATCAATATAAATAAAGCAATGATGCAAATACTCATTATCTTCAATAACAGAAACATGATACCTGTCTTCCCAAAAGGCGCCATTTCTCCATTTTCTCAGGTTATACTCTTGTGCTGTTCGTCCTGCAACCAACTGCATAGATGATGGGATAATGCCTTCATTTGTACACATTACCAACAAATGTATATGATTCGATGTAATCATATAATTTAAAATACAAAATCCATACCGTTTCCTTGCTTCATAAAGCCAGTAACGATATCGCTCTCTATCATGTCTGAATTTTAATAAAAAATCTCGTTTGTGACACCGATGCGTTATATGAAACACTTCTCCAGGAGCATATATCCTCCTTGCTCGAGGCATGTTATTCCTTTCATTTGGACTTGAATCAGCGATTATATTTTTTTCTTTTAGAAAAACAAGATTAAGTTTCTGCAACTTAATTTAGAGGTCATTTTAAGTCTTAAAAATACCTTCTAAGGCCAAAAATTAGTACTTTATCTCACCTATCATATTGTTTATAAAGAAAATATTTTGGTCAGACCCCTATGCCCGATACCCTGTATTATGGATAAGCACGCAATAATTGGCTGAAATGTGACCAGATAAGAGAAAAGAGGGCTATACTTAACTATACCCGTGTGTTTATAAAAGGAAGTATATGTTTAAAAAGGACTGTTGATAGGGGGGAGCACACTCTTTTGTGTCGTAAATGGAGTATGCCTCATGTCCAAATCAGTCGGTGCACATAAGCATGCCAATAGTGGTGGCAGAAGAGAAATCATTGATAGCAGAAAAGATCATCATGATACCCACACTTTAGTTAAAAACGATAAAAGCGAAGTCGGTGGGTTAGACTATCGTTCGAACCATCATCATCGCAACTGTGGTGGAGATAACCACCAATATGTTTTTACTTCTGACGTATTCAATCATACCAATAGACATATTAAATCGCACGGCAAAAGTAGCGACGATATAATCTATTCAGGAAATGGCAATGATATTGTTATAGCTGGCAAGGGGAATGACTATATTGATGGAGGTCCTGGGAATGACATCCTTCTTAGCGGTAGAGGAAACGACACAATATATGGCAGAGCCGGTAACGATATTCTTTTAAGCGGCAGAGGAAATGATTTGCTATCCGATGGGGCTGGTAACGACTTAGTATTAGCAGGATCAGGGAATGATACGGCGAGCTATATGGTTAGCGATAATATTGGTAATTGTGATTATTTTAATGGCGGTTCAGGCACTGATACACTATACATCGATTTAACAAATGCAACGAAGTTTACAGGCGATATTAGTGATTATGCCCAGAGTATCATTGATTATTTTTACGCACACTATGGGAATGTAAATTTTAGCTATTTAGCGAATGGTGCATTTAACCTAACGGCACGTCATTTTGAAAATATAGAAGTATTTATACCCAATCAGCCACTCACTGCGGTTGATGATAATGCTAGCATAACAGAGAATAATACTGTTTCAGGCAGCGTTATAACGAATGATACAAACCCAGCAAATCTTCCTTTAACAATAACAGCAGTTAATGGTCAACCAGCTTTAGTTGGGCAACCGATACTATTATCCTCTGGTTTGGCATTAACGATTAATGCAGATGGGACGTATTCAGCTGATGCAACCAGCACGCAATTGGATCAATTATCTATTAACCAATCTATCACGGAAAGCATTTCTTACACGGTGGATAATGGTCAGGGCGGAATAGCAAGCGCTTTCTTAAATGTTACGGTTGTTGGCGCAAACGATGCGCCAACGAATTTAGATAGTCTCATTACAACGACCGAAGATACACCTTATGCTTTTAACGCCACAGACTTTCCTTTTTCTGATGTGGATAGCGGCGATAGTTTACAGGCGGTGAAGATAACTAGCCTTCCCGGTCAAGGCAGCTTATTGTTAAATGGCGGGGCAATCAGTTCTGGGCAAGCGATAAGCCTTGCTGACATCACCGCCGGAAATTTCACCTTTGCACCATCTGCCAATGGTAATGGGGATGGTTATGCAAGCTTTAACTTCCAAGTATCTGATGGCACGGAGTTTAGTGGGGTTGATAGCAGCATGAGCGTGGATGTAACGCCAGTTAATGATGCGCCAACGAATTTAGATAGTCTCATTACAACGACCGAAGATATACCTTATGCTTTTAACGCCACAGACTTTCCTTTTTCTGATGTGGATAGCGGCGATAGTTTACAGGCGGTGAAGATAACTAGCCTTCCCGGTCAAGGCAGCTTATTGTTAGATGGCGTGGCAATCAGTTCTGACCAAGAAATAAGCCTTGCTGACATCACCGCCGGAAATTTCACCTTTGCACCATCTGCCAATGGCAATGGGGATAGTTATACAAGCTTTAACTTCCAAGTATCTGATGGCACGGAGTTTAGTGGGGTTGATAGCAGCATGAGCGTGGATGTAACGCCAGTTAACGATGCGCCTAACATCACCACAACGACGTTAAGCATGTTTGAAAATCAACTATTAGCAGGCTTAGTTATCGCCAGCGATCCCGATATTAATGATTCTTTGGAATACAGTATTGTCGACGTTGCTGATGGCGGTGAGGCTGATTCTGATTTGTTTTCGATTGATAAATTAGGCAACTTAAGTTTTCTGTCACCTGCGGATTATGAAAACCCGTTAGATAGTGATGGAAATAATGTTTATAACGTGACCGTTCGTGTGCAAGATAGTAGTCTTGCAACTGATCAACTCATTGCCGTCATCGTCAAAGACCTATCTGATGGCTTAACGCTCTTTACCGAGAATGACGATACAGTCGATTTTGCCAATGTCGATCCAGATAGTTATAACCCATCAACCTATTATCAAGCGCTTTCGGGAAATGATGTTGTTACCCTCCCTTCGATTGCAAGGGCTAGTTATATTGGTTATGACTTCAATGCCCTTTTTGATGCAGGTACTGGTAATGATAAAATTTATGGTTCTGATGGTAATGATTTAATCAGTGGTGGTGACGGGGATGATACGATTTTCGGCGGTGACGGGGATGATACGTTTATCAGTGGTGCGGGGAATGACACCCTCGATGGCGGTGAGGGTTATGATACCATTCAGGGCAGTGGTTTACTTAGTAGTTCTGTAAACCTTAGCTCAAACACGGGAACTTTTAGATCACAAGGTCCTTTAGGGTATACAGATAATATTTCTAATATAGAGAAAATTTATCATGATACGCAAAGTGATTATAATTCATCTACTAACTTAAATCTATACAAAAGCCATATGGATTTTGTCTCCGGAGATGGAAATGAAAGTATCAATCTAAATCTAAGGGAAAGTAGCCTGAATTTAAATCTTGGCGGAGGCAACAATTTTGTTATTCTATCATCTGGGAGAGAATCAGATATTTTCATAGTAGCTGGTTCGGGCGAGAATACCTTCATAGCGGGGAGTTCTAACACTTCAGCTATTTATACAACAGCCGATTATTCAAAATTAGATAGCGGTATAACTATCAATTATAATGGCCTATATTATCAAATTTCACACAATAACATTATGACGGATAAATATTATTATCCGTGGATATCTACTGTTTATGGAACCTCCCAATCAGACAGCTATGATATTTTGATTAACAACCAGGGATTTTTTTCGGTTGATAATTTCCAATTCTACGGTAATGCTGGAAATGACACCATGACTATTAGTGGTACCTTATTATCTAATCCAGGCACAAATGGTGCAAATGGTGTCCCTGGGAACAATGGTACAATAGGTTCATCCAATGGCACGAATGGGGGAAATGGTACGGCTGGTAGTTTAGCTAATTCGTCATTATTAAGCTTCATATCCTCGGATCCTCAAAAACCGGTTGTTTTTAATGGCGGGGATGGGATGGATACGATTGACTTTAGCGTCGTATTGTCCGCTGGAAAGGGCGGCGATGGTGGCGATGGTGGTAAAGGCGGGGATGGATCATTTTCATTTACTGGAGGAAATGGTGGCAAGGGAGGAAATGGTGGCAATGGCGGCGATGGTGGTGATCTACTTGTTACCCTCTACAATGTCATCCTTGATTCCGGCCCCGGCGAAGATTATGACCTTAACCTTTCCGTTATTGGCTTGGCAGGTTATGGAGGACAGGGAGGTGATAGGGGGGCTGGAGGAATTGGGCATGGACTAGGGTCAAATGGCAGTGCAGGCGTCAGCGGTAATGGTGGTGCCGCTGGAGTAGCAACTTATACCATTGATCATTTAAGTATTTCTATGGGGGAAGGCGCTTCTCAACAATTAACCGTCAATTTACAGGCGGCCGGAGGACAAGGTGGTTTTGGGGGCACAGGCAAGACCCAACAGCCTGGCGGTGATGCCACGATTTCACTAACTTATTCAACGGTGACAGGGCATGAGTATTCAGATACGGTTGCTATTGATCTGGGGGCTTTTGGTGGAAATGGCAGTATCAAAGGGCATGCTACAATCACTTATCAAAATAATACGGTTAATTTGTTCGACGGGGATGATACGCTTCATTTAAGCTTTGCTATGTCAGGTTCAACATCAACGTTTAACTACGGTAATTATAATTCATTTGACGCAGGTGATGGCTTTGATACGTTGGATTTATCCGCTATGACTCAAGCTGTGACTGTGGATCTAACACATGGCACTGTCTCCACTACGCTAACAGGCACTATGGGGGGCTTTAGCAATTTTGAAAAGGTGATCGGCACGAATTATGGGGATACGTTGACTGGTAATGCCAGAAATAACGTCTTTGAAGGTGGGACAGGTGCCGATACGGTCACCGATTTTGAAAATGGTGTGGATCGGATAGATGTTCACAATTATGGAGTAGCTAGTAGTAGTTCTTTAAACATCAGCACGATGAATAATGGCACAGATGTGTTGATTAAATTTAATGAGGAAGACTCTCTTACCTTAATCAATACGGATATAAACGACATAGACGATACTGATTTCATCTTCTTAAGCTGATTGAACATCCGCCGAGACCAAGTATCAAGGTGATCTTACCCTGATTTGATGGACACCCTACTAAGAGAGTAAAATCTTAGGTAGAGGTGAAAAATGAACAGTAATAAACCAACAATAAAAACAGAAAGAAAAAAATACAGCTCACAATTTAAAGATCAAGCTGTAGAGCGAGCAGAAAAAGATGGCGTTGCTCAAGTATCCATAGGGGGTAATCCATAGGGGGTCTGACCAAAATTTTCTCTTTATAAACAGAGAGATGCCCAATAAATAGCCTTAATTTATGCTCTTAAAAGCTATTTTT
>NZ_CAXMZT010000025.1:0-4649 GCF_964199965.1 Legionella sp. W05-934-2
CGAGTCTTGTCTCATGGGCAATGAGAAAATACAAGTCGCTCAAGAACAGCAGGGCAAAGGCAATGAGGCTTCTAACAAGGATAGCCAATAATGAACCTTCGTCTTTGTCCATTGGCGAAAAGGTATGAAAGGAGGGTTTATCTAATGGAAGCGGAGTGAGTCGAGAGATTCACGCTCCGTTTTGCGAGAGGCTGGGGTTGAAATATCCCGGTCGACTCACCCATCTTACACCACTTTACACAAAATACGATCCATGTTAAGGTTCACGCAAATCGAATCAAAACAAATTGCAATAGAGTTCGCATTCAACATGATCAACTTAGTGTTTCAACGCAGCAAATTCCCTAGTCACAAACTTATTGACATCTACTCCTCTTACTAATTCAAGCCCCAGACCCAGTAGTCGTAGGTTGAGTCATTGACCCAATGAATATTCGCCAAAAGCACCTAAACGTTGGTTCAAAAAACCTCTGAAATTAAGATTGCACCCTATGGTTCTGTGAGCACATACATTCATTATTGTTATCTCTCAGAGGAGAGTTGTGCAATGACAATACCAGAGAACGATTTTACGCTTAGTTTTAAAAAAGAATATGGTGATGTCCAATTAAAATTACTAATAAATACTTTAGAGGTAATGTTGGGTGGGCAAAATTCATTAGAACTTATAAATTTATTAGATGAAAAGATTGTTAAGGATTATAGAAACTGGGAAGAGGAAGGTTTATTAAGAAAATACGATAATAACGGTAAAGGATATTTGAAATTTGTTACTTGGATGTTTGTAGTCTTGGGTTCATATAAATCTAATCCTTTCGACACCAAGCCGACCGATGTAATTACGTTTGGAATGAAGGTAGATCCCGATATTGTATTTGCATTTCTTGAGTTAACGCTCAATAAAAAGAAACAATTTCAACCCTGGTTTGACGGCTTGTTTGATTTAGCCTCGAAAAGGCCTGATTTTACGCACCCGGTTTTAGAAATTTGCTTAATATTCTTGATACTTAATAGGGCTAATTATTACACTGGAGATGATAATTTAGTTAATTATTCTTGTGGTACATTCGAAAACCTAAAGTCGTTTATTGAACAACACCCCTATAACATATTATCTCGAATTGTATATCACGATGCCATCATTCATGGATACTATAAGTTTTCAAAATATTTTAAGGAACAAAATATAAAACTTAAATTAGACCGTGATTTAATATATAGTTTGATTCCAGAACCGCTCTCAAAATCACAATGCTTAGGCTTTAAAAAAAATATCGAATGCTCACAAATAAATAACTTCCTTGATCAGGATGAAGTTGATTGCATTATGAACATATTGAATGGCCGAACTTTAACCTACTCAACTCTTGAATATCCGCCAATACTTACTAAATTTCTGCAAGGTGTAGGGTCCTCTAAAAAATCTCCCCCCACTTTAAATGAATTGATAGCAAGCTTATATATGCAATTAGACATATATAAAGACATGTTTGATAAATTCTTTGTAAATAGGAGTTTTGCAGTACTAAGGGAACCGATAGAAAGCAGTTTGAAAAGTTTAGAGGAATTTTTGTTGCCCCATAATCGAAGTGAGGTCCTTAGGTATTTCTCTGAGCAACCATTAAATCCAAATCCAACAACCGAAGGTCCAATATTAGAATTATGCTCTATTGCAATGCATCCTGATTTGCCAAAGGAAATGCAATCCAAGGTTATTCAATTAATTGATGAAATTAGTTCATTGAAAATTCAAGCCGTGAAAGTTATTAAACTTGAAAGCTCTGGGTCGATTGACAAGACTCTACCTCAAACATCCCTCTCTTTCTTTGATAAACCTTCATCAAACAATAGTTTAGCATCAAAGCAAGAAGAGTCGCAGTATCCCAGACACGGATAGGGATGCATAGTGGACAGGGAGTTAAACTCGGTGGGCAAAGCAAAGTGAGCCCACCAAACCATCTAAATAACACCGAAACTCTGTAATATCCGCTTCAAGCGGTAAATATCTAGTTGAAGAGGGTACGGGTTGCATTTCATTGTGGCAATACCAAGGCAAGCAAATAATAATTTATTCCCCGGGAGTTTTCTTAGGAGTAGGATCAACGGTAGTCCTTCCTGACGTAAATCAAGAATGTCGAATTTGGAACTCCGAAAGTATTTAATCGTCAAGGTTTATAAACTCAATGCTAAAACAATTTGTAAACATTGATTCATTTGCCTGTTTCTAAACCTTTTTTGCATAAAAAAGAATTTTATTTGAGCTCCTTCGAGGGAATTCGTAAAATCCCCGTTTATTTTAATCTTTAATTGCACAGCGTAGTAAAATTTGCTATAGTAATAATTACTACACAAGGCGTTATTGATGAAGATAATAAAAACTAAACTTTTTGCCAAGTGGGCTATAAAAAATCAAGTTAGTGATGAATCGCTAAATATCGCTGCTAAAGAAATTGCTATTCAAATTTACGAGGCTAATTATGGTGGTGGTGTAATAAAAAAGCGTGTTGCCAATAAAGGCAGGGGGAAGAGTGGCAGTACAAGAACTATCGTCGCTTTCAAAAAAGGAAAACATTGTTTTTTGTTTTTGGGTTTGAGAAGAATGCTAAAAGTAATATTTCATTCAATGAAGAAAAAGCTTTTAAAATTATTGCTAAATCATTATTAGCTTATTCTGATGAGGAAATTAATAAGCTGATAAAGGAGGGGGCACTAGTGGAGGTTGAGAATGAGTAAAATTATTGATGCTATGCTAGAAACAGCCAAAGATCTTCGGTTAGATGCAATTACTATTAAAGATATAGAAATGCTTAACTTAAGTGAAGTTAAAGAGCTTGAGGCACAAGAAATAAAGAAAATGCGAGTTAAGGAAAAAGTTAGCCAGGCTGTAATGGCTAAAATATTGAATGTTACTCCATCCACCTATCAAAAATGGGAAAGAGGAGAGGTGCAACCTAAAGGAGCCAATCTTAAGCTACTGCGTTTAGCTCATGACCATGGAATTCAATATATTTTATCTTAGAGGGTGGCATAGTTATTATTGGTTCAAACGGCCTGTTAAGACCGATTAATAGCAACGTAGGCTGGGCTGCTGCAAAGCCCAGCAAATATAATTAGTCGGTTCTATTTGAAGTTATCAATGAAACGAGCTCAGGAGGCCCCCTAATTGGCAAAGTCTTTAGGAGCTCTTCTTGATTCCCAGGCTTTTTATTTATATGAGACAAAATTTTGTCAATGATATTTTTATCTTTGATGCAAGCAATAATTCGCACTTCCACAGGCTTCCATCACTATCTTACAAGTTGGTAGTTGGCTGATATATTCCGGTAACTTTGCTCTATTTATCTTTTTAGATAGAACTTTTTTTCCATGTTCATTTACACCGTGTAATTGAAATACATCTTTTGCCAAATCTATGCCTAATACAGTAATATTCTTCACTGGACTTTCCTGTTCTTTTTGTTTTTTTAGACAAAAACATTTTGGCTCATTTAATAGCCGGTTAAAAGAGAGGATGAGTCCATATCATTGCTAGCTAAGGTTGATACATATTTCATGTGGTGGATTATAACAAGAAGATTTAAATTTAATCTACTCAGCCAAAAAAAAAATCAGTATTAGAATTCGCACAACGCAGGTAGAGTAGAGCAAGTTGTTGCTTGTTTTGTTCGCGCAGCCTAACTGTTTTATTGAGCACAAGTTTCTATTTGAATTAATAAATACTTGTATTGTTGCTCGATCGGAAGACTCATTAACTCCTTCATATTGGAAATGGACATGGAAAATAAGCAATGATTAGATTAATAGTTTGGGCCAAGGCCCAAACTAAACTTACTAACTGAGTTATTAGATGTTGTTCATAACATCGTTAAACCTATCGCTAGACATTAGATCATTATCAAAAAATTTCGATTCGTTGCCTTTTTGAGCATTGGCAAAAAAACTCAGTTTTCTCATATCAACCTCTTTTCTCTTTTCAATTTCAGCCAATAGCTGTCTATGTCCATCTAGTTTTTCTAGGAAACGGTCATCTTCGGAAGGAATCACATCTTTACATTCTCGAAGAGTCATTTGAAAGTTGTCTTCACAGGTATTTATTATCCTAATGCATTCAGGATCTTTGAAAACATTAATATTAGCTAATTGCATGCAATCCATGAATCGTTCGAACATTTGTTGGTTGTAATGTTTTGTTTGAAAATAATGTATGAAGCTCTTAAATATTTCTGGAACCATTTTATTAGGATTATCTCTACATAAGCCACCTTCTAGCAGACGTAATAAAAATTCAACGCAAGCTTGAGAATCGATTACATTTATTGCTCCAGTCTGATTTAGCAGAATTGAGAATTCTTTGAATAAGCTATCCATTAGATGAGGGACGCTGCACCATTCGTTGACCAATGTGTTCCAATTTTCAGGTAATGGCAGAGTCACTTTTTTCTTGGTTTGTTCATATTGTTTTAGCGTGTCATTGACCATATTTTTTATTTGATTAAGTAAATAATCATATTGTTGTTCGACAGGTAAATGCATAAATTCATACATAATTCGATTCCTATCGAGTCTTGTCTCATGGGCAATGAGAAAATACAAGTCGCTCAAGAACAGCAGGGCAAAGGCAATGAGGCTTCTAACAAGGATAGCCAATA
>NZ_CAXMZT010000026.1:0-3516 GCF_964199965.1 Legionella sp. W05-934-2
AATAAAACCCTGGCAATGACCTACTTTCACATGGGGAAACCCCACACTATCATCGGCGCTGGCTCGTTTCACTTCTGAGTTCGGTATGGGATCAGGTGGTTCCAAGCCGCTATTATCGCCAGGAAAAGCGGTTTATGTTGGTTTGATTCGTTTGTCGGGCCAAGGCCCGACCTACAATATTGGGCTCATTATCCCGTAGGTTGGGCCTTGGCCCAACATCAACCAACACTCGGTAGCAATTAATTTGGTAACACGCGTCTTTTCTTCACGCTCTTCATGCGTTCAGATTATATGGTCAAGACAATCAGCCAATTAGTATGAGTTAGCTTCACACATTACTGCGCTTCCACACCTCACCTATCAACGTTGTAGTCTTCAACGGGCTTCATGGGAAAACTCATCTTGAGGGGGGCTTCCCGCTTAGATGCTTTCAGCGGTTATCCCGTCCGAACTTAGCTACCCGGCAATGCGACTGGCGTCACAACCGGTACACCAGAGGTTCGTCCACTCCGGTCCTCTCGTACTAGGAGCAGCTCCTCTCAATTTTCCTACGCCCACGGCAGATAGGGACCGAACTGTCTCACGACGTTCTAAACCCAGCTCGCGTACCACTTTAAATGGCGAACAGCCATACCCTTGGGACCTGCTGCAGCCCCAGGATGTGATGAGCCGACATCGAGGTGCCAAACACCGCCGTCGATATGAACTCTTGGGCGGTATCAGCCTGTTATCCCCGGAGTACCTTTTATCCGTTGAGCGATGGCCCTTCCATTCAGAACCACCGGATCACTAAGACCAACTTTCGTTCCTGCTCGACATGTCTGTCTCGCAGTCAAGCACCCTTTTGCCTTTACACTCTTGGTACGATGTCCGACCGTACCGAGGGTACCTTTGTGCTCCTCCGTTACCCTTTGGGAGGAGACCGCCCCAGTCAAACTACCCACCATACACTGTCCTCGTCCCGGATTACGGGACTAAGTTAGAACCTCAATAATAACAGGGTGGTATTTCAAGGGTGGCTCCATACGAACTGGCGTCCGTACTTCATAGCCTCCCACCTATCCTACACAGTTATCATCAAAGTCCAGTGCAAAGCTGTAGTAAAGGTTCACGGGGTCTTTCCGTCTAGCCGCGGGTACACTGCATCTTCACAGCGATTTCAATTTCACTGAGTCTCGGGTGGAGACAGTGTGGCCATCGTTACGCCATTCGTGCAGGTCGGAACTTACCCGACAAGGAATTTCGCTACCTTAGGACCGTTATAGTTACGGCCGCCGTTTACCGGGGCTTCGATCAAGAGCTTCTCCGAAGATAACCCCATCAATTAACCTTCCGGCACCGGGCAGGCGTCACACCCTATACGTCATCTTGCGATTTTGCAGAGTGCTGTGTTTTTAATAAACAGTCGCAGCCACCTGGTATCTGCGACCCTCTTCAGCTCCATATGTGCATACTTCACCAAAAAGGGCGTACCTTCTCCCGAAGTTACGGTACCATTTTGCCTAGTTCCTTCACCCGAGTTCTCTCAAGCGCCTTAGTATTCTCTACCTGTCTACCTGTGTCGGTTTACGGTACGGTTCCTCTTAGGTTAACGTTAGCAGCTTTTCCAGGAAGCTTGGCATCAATCACTTCGCTGTGCTTTCGCCAGCTCGTTTCACATCTCGACGTTGATAGCGTTCCGGATTTGCCTAGAACACCCGTCTACCTGCTTACACCGGGACGACCGTCGCCCGGCTGACCTAGCCTTCTTCGTCACCACATCACTACCTAAGAGAAGTTCAGGAATTTTAACCTGATTCCCATCGACTACGCCTTTCGGCCTCGCCTTAGGAACCGACTCACCCTGCTCCGATTAACGTCGAGCAGGAAACCTTAGACTTCCGGCGAACGAGTTTCTCACTCGTTTTATCGTTACTTATGTCAGCATTCGCACTTCTGATACCTCCAGCAAACTTCTCAGTTCACCTTCATCAGCCTACAGAACGCTCCTCTACCACGCGTGTAAACACGCATCCGCAGCTTCGGTGGATAGTTTAGCCCCGTTATATCTTCCGCGCAGACCGACTCGACCAGTGAGCTATTACGCTTTCTTTAAAGGGTGGCTGCTTCTAAGCCAACCTCCTGGCTGTCTGGGCCTTTCCACATCGTTTCCCACTTAACTATCACTTGGGGACCTTAGCTGGCGGTCTGGGTTGTTTCCCTCTCCACGACGAACGTTAGCACCCGCCGTGTGTCTCCTGTGATTCAATTCTCCGGTATTCGGAGTTTGCATCGGTTTGGTAAGCCATGACAGCCCCCTAGCCGAAACAGTGCTCTACCCCCGGGAATCATTCACAAGGCGCTACCTAAATAGCTTTCGAGGAGAACCAGCTATCTCCGAGCTTGATTAGCCTTTCACTCCTAGCCACATCTCATCCGATAATTTTTCAACATTACCCGGTTCGGACCTCCAGTTGGTGTTACCCAACCTTCATCCTGGACATGGCTAGATCGCTCGGTTTCGGGTCTATTCACAGCAACTATCGCCCTATTCAGACTCGGTTTCCCTACGGCTCCCCTATCCGGTTAACCTTGCTACTGTAAATAACTCGCTGACCCATTATACAAAAGGTACGCAGTCACACGTCCGAAAACATGCTCCCACTGCTTGTACGCAAACGGTTTCAGAATCTATTTCACTCCCCTCTCCGGGGTTCTTTTCACCTTTCCCTCACGGTACTTGTTCACTATCGGTCAGTAAGTCGTATTTAGCCTTGGATGATGGTCCACCCATCTTCAATCAGAGTTTCTCGTGCTCCGACCTACTTGTTCGTGTGCTTAGTACCTTTTGCTTGCTTCGTATACGGGACTTTCACCCTGTATCGTTTGACTTCCCAGACAATTCTACTCACTCGCAAAATATCTCACACCAGGCTGTTCCCCGTTCGCTCGCCACTACTAGGAGAATCTCGGTTGATTTCTTTTCCTCCGGGTACTTAGATGTTTCAGTTCTCCGGGTTTGCTTCTTTAACCTATGTATTCAGTTAAAGATGACCCCTCACCTAAACTTTCATAGTCATTCACTCTCATCACTCCGCTTTTTCATCGCGTTGTTCTTTACTTTGATTACTATAAAGGCTTAGGTGAGGGGCCGGGTTTCCCCATTCGGACATCTCAGGCTATAATGCTTGTTATCAGCTCACCTGAGCTTTTCGCAGATTTCCACGTCCTTCTTCGCCGCTTACTGCCAAGGCATTCACCGTTTGCGCTTATCTTCTTGACCATATAACCTCAACGCACGTAATGTGATTATTTGTTTCCCGTATTTCGGCTTCGCCTGCATACGGGCTACGAACCCTCGCAATACCTATCGCTTTCGGTTACATAGCTGCATTATGTTTGAATACTTAATGCTGACGCTTGTGTTACCTCTTTACTTCATTTCTGAAGTACTTTGTTTCTTGCTACCTAATTGTTAATGAACTTCTGCTTTTTGCAGATTAAAACACACTCAGTTGAATTTGTTTTGATCTGCAT
>NZ_CAXMZT010000027.1:0-3163 GCF_964199965.1 Legionella sp. W05-934-2
TATGCATCCGCTGGATTTCAGTCTGCTGAACCGGCGCGAGGCTGACGAAGAGCCTGAAGATGATGTGCTGATGCAGAAAGCGGCAGGGCTTGCCGGAGGTGTCCGCTTTGGCCCGGACGGGAATGAAGTTATCCCCGCTTCCCCGGATGTGGCGGACATGACGGAGGATGACGTAATGCTGATGACAGTATCAGAAGGGATCGCAGGAGGAGTCCGGTATGGCTGAACCGGTAGGCGATCTGGTCGTTGATTTGAGTCTGGATGCGGCCAGATTTGACGAGCAGATGGCCAGAGTCAGGCGTCATTTTTCTGGTACGGAAAGTGATGCGAAAAAAACAGCGGCAGTCGTTGAACAGTCGCTGAGCCGACAGGCGCTAGCTGCCCCGGGAAGCTTCCCTATAGTGAGTCGTATTAAATTCGTAATCATGGTCATAGCTGTTTCCTGTGTGAAATTGTTATCCGCTCACAATTCCACACAACATACGAGCCGGAAGCATAAAGTGTAAAGCCTGGGGTGCCTAATGAGTGAGCTAACTCACATTAATTGCGTTGCGCTCACTGCCCGCTTTCCAGTCGGGAAACCTGTCGTGCCAGCTGCATTAATGAATCGGCCAACGCGCGGGGAGAGGCGGTTTGCGTATTGGGCGCTCTTCCGCTTCCTCGCTCACTGACTCGCTGCGCTCGGTCGTTCGGCTGCGGCGAGCGGTATCAGCTCACTCAAAGGCGGTAATACGGTTATCCACAGAATCAGGGGATAACGCAGGAAAGAACATGTGAGCAAAAGGCCAGCAAAAGGCCAGGAACCGTAAAAAGGCCGCGTTGCTGGCGTTTTTCCATAGGCTCCGCCCCCCTGACGAGCATCACAAAAATCGACGCTCAAGTCAGAGGTGGCGAAACCCGACAGGACTATAAAGATACCAGGCGTTTCCCCCTGGAAGCTCCCTCGTGCGCTCTCCTGTTCCGACCCTGCCGCTTACCGGATACCTGTCCGCCTTTCTCCCTTCGGGAAGCGTGGCGCTTTCTCATAGCTCACGCTGTAGGTATCTCAGTTCGGTGTAGGTCGTTCGCTCCAAGCTGGGCTGTGTGCACGAACCCCCCGTTCAGCCCGACCGCTGCGCCTTATCCGGTAACTATCGTCTTGAGTCCAACCCGGTAAGACACGACTTATCGCCACTGGCAGCAGCCATGGATCCTAGGTACCCACTGGTAACAGGATTAGCAGAGCGAGGTATGTAGGCGGTGCTACAGAGTTCTTGAAGTGGTGGCCTAACTACGGCTACACTAGAAGAACAGTATTTGGTATCTGCGCTCTGCTGAAGCCAGTTACCTTCGGAAAAAGAGTTGGTAGCTCTTGATCCGGCAAACAAACCACCGCTGGTAGCGGTGGTTTTTTTGTTTGCAAGCAGCAGATTACGCGCAGAAAAAAAGGATCTCAAGAAGATCCTTTGATCTTTTCTACGGGGTCTGACGCTCAGTGGAACGAAAACTCACGTTAAGGGATTTTGGTCATGAGATTATCAAAAAGGATCTTCACCTAGATCCTTTTAAATTAAAAATGAAGTTTTAAATCAATCTAAAGTATATATGAGTAAACTTGGTCTGACAGTTACCAATGCTTAATCAGTGAGGCACCTATCTCAGCGATCTGTCTATTTCGTTCATCCATAGTTGCCTGACTCCCCGTCGTGTAGATAACTACGATACGGGAGGGCTTACCATCTGGCCCCAGTGCTGCAATGATACCGCGAGACCCACGCTCACCGGCTCCAGATTTATCAGCAATAAACCAGCCAGCCGGAAGGGCCGAGCGCAGAAGTGGTCCTGCAACTTTATCCGCCTCCATCCAGTCTATTAATTGTTGCCGGGAAGCTAGAGTAAGTAGTTCGCCAGTTAATAGTTTGCGCAACGTTGTTGCCATTGCTACAGGCATCGTGGTGTCACGCTCGTCGTTTGGTATGGCTTCATTCAGCTCCGGTTCCCAACGATCAAGGCGAGTTACATGATCCCCCATGTTGTGCAAAAAAGCGGTTAGCTCCTTCGGTCCTCCGATCGTTGTCAGAAGTAAGTTGGCCGCAGTGTTATCACTCATGGTTATGGCAGCACTGCATAATTCTCTTACTGTCATGCCATCCGTAAGATGCTTTTCTGTGACTGGTGAGTACTCAACCAAGTCATTCTGAGAATAGTGAATTCGGCGGCCGAGTTGTTCTTGCCCGGCGTCAATACGGGATAATACCGCGCCACATAGCAGAACTTTAAAAGTGCTCATCATTGGAAAACGTTCTTCGGGGCGAAAACTCTCAAGGATCTTACCGCTGTTGAGATCCAGTTCGATGTAACCCACTCGTGCACCCAACTGATCTTCAGCATCTTTTACTTTCACCAGCGTTTCTGGGTGAGCAAAAACAGGAAGGCAAAATGCCGCAAAAAAGGGAATAAGGGCGACACGGAAATGTTGAATACTCATACTCTTCCTTTTTCGATATCATTGAAGCATTTATCAGGGTTATTGTCTCATGAGCGGATACATATTTGAATGTATTTAGAAAAATAAACAAATAGGGGTTCCGCGCACATTTCCCCGAAAAGTGCCACCTGACGTCTAAGAAACCATTATTATCATGACATTAACCTATAAAAATAGGCGTATCACGAGGCCCTTTCGTCTCGCGCGTTTCGGTGATGACGGTGAAAACCTCTGACACATGCAGCTCCCGGAGACGGTCACAGCTTGTCTGTAAGCGGATGCCGGGAGCAGACAAGCCCGTCAGGGCGCGTCAGCGGGTGTTGGCGGGTGTCGGGGCTGGCTTAACTATGCGGCATCAGAGCAGATTGTACTGAGAGTGCACCATATGCGGTGTGAAATACCGCACAGATGCGTAAGGAGAAAATACCGCATCAGGCGCCATTCGCCATTCAGGCTGCGCAACTGTTGGGAAGGGCGATCGGTGCGGGCCTCTTCGCTATTACGCCAGCTGGCGAAAGGGGGATGTGCTGCAAGGCGATTAAGTTGGGTAACGCCAGGGTTTTCCCAGTCACGACGTTGTAAAACGACGGCCAGTGCCAAGCTGCAGGCTAGAACACTGCGGCCAACTTACTTCTGACAACGATCGGAGGACCGAAGGAGCTAACCGCTTTTTTGCACAACATGGGGGATCATGTA
>NZ_CAXMZT010000028.1:0-2325 GCF_964199965.1 Legionella sp. W05-934-2
GGCGCATTCTAGCTCCAAATGCGACAATCATTTTTATACTGCTGTATAAACACTTCCTTAGGCATTTTATACCCTAAACACTTTCTTGGACATAGGTTCATTCTATCAGCTATTAGATCCAAGTCATTTTGTGTTACCTGATCAATTATAGTAGCACTTGGCAAGTACCTTCTTAACCGACCATTCATATTTTCATTAGATCCTTTTTGCCAGGGCGAGTGAGTTTCACAGTAATAAACCTGGCATTGCATTTTACTTTCAAGGACTTTGTAATCAGCAAACTCAACTCCTTGATCAAAAGTAACTGTTTTACACATCTTTTTGGGTAAATGCTCAAATTTATCAGTTATTCTCTGCATAACACCTCTGGAGTGTTTGCTATTATTCTTGATGAGCATAACCATCCTCGATTTACGCTCAACCAAGGTTGTTACAACTTTCTTTTTGTTACCCGTAAATTGTATTGTGTCACCTTCCCAATGACCAAATCTTGTTCTCTTGCTAATATCAGAAGGCCTTTCTGTTATCAATCGCATATCACCACCAAATCGACATAGTTGTTTCTTTCTCGAATACCGTTTGCGTCTTTGAGGTTGTTTGTAAGGTAAACAGTAATAAAGTTCTTTATTTTTAGACTTATAGACATACTGATAGATAGTTTCTGGACACACATAAATAGTGAGCTTTTGATATTTCATTCGACCAGATATTTGTTCAGGACTCCAACCTTTTTTCAGTGCCTTAACCACATAATCACGTAGATAACCGTCCTGATTTATCTTGCTTACTCGGCCGTTAGAAGCTCTTGTTCTTGCTTTTTGATTAGCAACCCCAGGCAAATAACTCCCTGAAATACTATTACGGTTAATTTCTCTATAAAGTGACGAACGATGTCTAGAAAGCTTTTTTGATATCATTTGTATTGATAACCCCATTTCGAGATAAATATACAAACGTTGTCGCTCATTTTTTGAAAAATGATTATAATAGCTCATGCGGCAAGCTCCTTTGCTAGTTTATTCAAGTTTCCGAAGAACATGAATATACAGCATTTTTGTTTGTCGCACTTCTAGTTAGAATTTGCCGTCACTAAAACCCATTTACTGTGGCATAAACGTGTCATGAATTCGTTCTGCCGCCACTTTCAGGTGCTCACTTGAGAGATGTGCATAACGTAAAACCATCTCATAATTTGACCAGCCTCCAAGTTGTTGTAACTCATGTAAAGCTGTACCGTTTTGCACATGCCAACTAGCCCAGGTATGACGTAAATCATGCCAGCGAAAATTCTCTATTCCAGCTCTTGCCAAAGCCTTCTGCCATGCATGATTATTACAGCGAGTTACAGGCTTTCCCTGATATGTAAAAACATATATAGGGTTATTACCCTTCTGAGAAGAAATAATCGAAATAGCCTGCTTATTTAAAGGAACAGGAATAGCTCGGTTGGTTTTCGATTCTTCTGGATGAATAAGGGCATGCCCTTTTTCCAAATTAATCTGAGTCCATTTCAATTGAGTGACATTCGATTCGCGTAAACCTGTTGCTAAAGTAAACGCAGCCATATCTTTCAAATGCGATGGTAACTCTTTTAACAACCGTGTAACCTCTTCTTTTGTTAACCAGCGTATTCGTCTATTCTCTACTCTCCTCATACGAATCAGTGGCATGCTTTCCAACCATCCCCACTCTTTATGGGCACGAGTTAAAATAGCACGAAGAACTTCCAACACTCGATTGACTGTAGAAAGCGTAACACCTGCTTTTTCTTTTTTCTTTGCAATTGATTCGATTAAATTGCTGTCAATATCAGCCAATAAATACTTTTTTAGATAAGGATCAAGCCAAGATAAATGAATCTTATCTGTTTCCAGACTACGTTTATGTGCTGATTCTTCCAGCCATCGAATCACTGCATCCATCCATAATTTATTGGGAATAGAATTTACTAACTTTTCATTCCACAATTCATTTTTAAGTTGATCATGAAAACGCTGCGCATCTTGCCTTATCGTCGTCCCAGTGCTTTTGCGTACGCGCTTTCCTTTGTGGAAAATGTCTGTCCACCAGACCCCATCTCTTTTGTAGAGTGCCATATATCAATACTCCTTCTATTGACACCCTGCGATGCATCGCAAGTAGAGTACTTGTTTCTTATGTACATCACAAGATCTTGCTCTAAAAATATCCAACCCCTACCTATCTTTACAGCTGGAAGTTCACCAGATGCAGCCATTCGACGGATAGTTTCCCTGTGGGCTCCAAGAAATTCTGAAGCTTCTTCAATATTAAAAGTATTCATAAGCAACCCCAGTTATAAGCCTG
>NZ_CAXMZT010000030.1:0-1429 GCF_964199965.1 Legionella sp. W05-934-2
AAAAATAGCTTTTAAGAGCATAAATTAAGGCTATTTATTGGGCATCTCTCTGTTTATAAAGAGAAAATTTTGGTCAGACCCCCTATGGATATTGCCAAAGAAAAAGAAAAGAAAGCCCCCGCAGTCGAATAAGTAACCTGCTCGACAACCCTCTCAATGGAATCCTAAAGTTTCCATTGAGAGGGTTGTAACCGCACGAGAGATTGGAGTCTGGAACCCGGCAGCTCTCTTAATGTTTCTACCAGCAGCTATGCATCCTTTAAAATGCTGGTTGAAGACTCACTGATGAATCATAGGCGTTTTCAGTGGCCTTGTATGAGCTCATCCCAAACATGCCAACGCTTGTCAAAACTGCCGCAACGCCAACACCAGCAACAACTAGCCCAACTAATCCTAAAGAGCTTGCATTGAGTAGTGTAAATGCCACTGCTACCGAAGCAACACCAAGCCCTGCGATAAAACCACTTAATACAGGCATATAGACATTTGATGTATTTACCTTGGCCTTATCAGTCTCACCAGTTGCTGGTTCCACTCTATCTAATGTAATCCTACCAAGTGTTGAGTCAACATCCTTCAACATAGTTTCAATATTTTTACTAACTTTTATTTTTGGATTTGAATTTAAAGCACATTTTAATAGCGCTCTATTTTTAGGTGACAGCGATACATCCGAAGTAAAATCCAATTCAATTTGTACATGAGATTTTGACAATGCGTCACATAATAACTTAAACTTTTCACCACTGATTTCCTGATGCCAAATTGTTAGCTTTTTAAACTCGCTACTTTTTTCTATAAGGCCAGCCAAGGACTCAAAAGCCTGATCCAACTGTAGTGCTGTTTGATTGCGAATTAAAACGTGCTCTAGTTTTGGGCATTTCTTTAGCTCCTCAAGTACCTTAATAAAATGATCTCCTCCAGACTCAGAAAAATGAAATGTACTTCCCTTTATCCAAACTGCCTTTAAATTAGGAGCATTGGTCAAAGCCTTAAGTAAATCTGACTCAGGGCCATGATAGTCTGTATAATGGAAGTAAACCGCTTCTATACTGTCATCCGTGCTAATTTTTTTGAAAAATCCATCCCAGTCAGTTTTAGAGAGTTCACTGTAAGCTGTCAAACAGCGATCGGATTCGTTATAAGTGATAGACATATTTCCACCTTGGTTATAAAATCTGGTCATTTTATCATCATTAAATATATAATGCAAGCAGATTGGTCCGGGTGAAATCTTTTCTTTGATGAGGAAGAAACCAATTTGACTAGATCACCAAACAAGGTGTCCGTTACTGAGACGCCTCTTGTATTAAAATGCGGTATAGGGGGTATAGGGGTCGGGGCTAAGTGATCCCTACAAAAATTGAACAGATAATATTTCATCGTCTAAACCACCTTGTTTAAGCTCACAGAAATCTAGCTCAGAAAT
>NZ_CAXMZT010000031.1:0-1122 GCF_964199965.1 Legionella sp. W05-934-2
GGTAAAACGACGTTGACAGCAGCAATTACAGTGGTTCAGTCAAAACAATTTGGTGGACAGTCATCAAAATATGACGAGATTGACAGTGCCCCAGAAGAAAGAGCACGTGGAATCACGATTTCAACAGCACACGTTGAATATGAATCAGCGAAACGCCATTATGCCCACGTTGATTGCCCAGGCCATGCTGACTATGTCAAGAACATGATTACAGGCGCGGCCCAGATGGACGGCGCGATATTAGTCGTATCTGCAGCCGATGGCCCGATGCCACAGACACGTGAACATATTCTATTAGCGCGCCAAGTCGGTGTACCGCATATGGTAGTATTCCTAAACAAGGCAGACATGGTTGATGATGCCGAATTATTAGAATTAGTCGAAATGGAAATCCGAGAGCTATTAAGCAGCTACGATTTCCCTGGTGATGATATCCCCATTATTGTTGGTTCGGCTTTGAAAGCGTTAGAAGGCGATGAAAGTGAGATAGGTGTTCCAGCCATTAAGAAATTAATGGACGCAATGGATAGCTATATTCCTGAGCCTGTACGAGCCACAGACAAACCATTCCTATTACCTATTGAAGATGTGTTCTCAATATCAGGCCGTGGTACGGTGGTAACAGGAAGAGTCGAGGCAGGCATTGTCAAAGTGGGTGAGGAAGT
Organism: Legionella sp. W05-934-2; assembly: GCF_964199965.1. Lineage (NCBI taxonomy): Bacteria > Pseudomonadati > Pseudomonadota > Gammaproteobacteria > Legionellales > Legionellaceae > Legionella > Legionella sp. W05-934-2. The sequence continues at coordinate 666 of NZ_CAXMZT010000031.1, forward strand.
AGAAATTGTCGGAATACGCCCAACAACAAAAACGACATGCACGGGTGTAGAAATGTTCCGGAAATTGCTTGATGAAGGTCAAGCAGGTGATAACGTGGGTGTTCTGTTACGTGGAACCAAGCGAGAAGACGTTGAGCGTGGCCAGGTATTAGCCAAGCCAGGAACGATTAAGCCACACACCAAGTTCGAAGCAGAAGTTTACGTATTGTCGAAAGAAGAAGGTGGACGACATACCCCATTTTTCAATGGCTATCGCCCACAGTTCTATTTTAGAACGACAGACGTAACGGGTAGTTGCGAACTACCAAGTGGTACTGAAATGGTGATGCCAGGTGATAACGTACAAATGACTGTGAGCTTACATGCACCGATTGCGATGGATGAAGGTTTGCGTTTTGCGATACGTGAAGGTGGCCGTACAGTTGGCGCTGGCGTTGTTTCTAAAATTGTTGAGTAA
>NZ_CAXMZT010000032.1:0-698 GCF_964199965.1 Legionella sp. W05-934-2
GGCACTGTCAATCTCGTCATATTTTGATGACTGTCCACCAAATTGTTTTGACTGAACCACTGTAATTGCTGCTGTCAACGTCGTTTTACCGTGGTCTACGTGACCAATCGTGCCTACATTAACGTGCGGCTTCTTACGCTCAAATTTTTCCTTCGCCATTGGAAAATCTCCACAAAAGTTTGACATTACATGGTGCCCACAACTGGACTTGAACCAGCGACCTCTTCCTTACCAAGGAAGTGCTCTACCGCCTGAGCTATGTGGGCTTCAGTTCAGGCATACAACGTTATTTGGAGCGGGTGATGGGAATCGAACCCACACTATCAGCTTGGAAGGCTGAAGTTCTACCATTGAACTACACCCGCTAACCGATTTGGTGGAGGGGGAAGGATTCGAACCTTCGAAGGCTGAGCCGTCAGATTTACAGTCTGATCCCGTTGACCGCTTGGGTACCCCTCCAAAATGGATTGCTATTTTTTACTATGATTTACAAAATGTCAAGTAAATCGAATTTTTCTTGTTATAGGATGGTGCTGGCACCAGGAATCGAACCCGGGACCTACTGATTACAAGTCAGTTGCTCTACCTGCTGAGCTATACCAGCAAAAAATAAAACCCTGGCAATGACCTACTTTCACATGGGGAAACCCCACACTATCATCGGCGCTGGCTCGTTTCACTTCTGAGTTCGGTATGGG
>NZ_CAXMZT010000033.1:0-631 GCF_964199965.1 Legionella sp. W05-934-2
AGTTATTTCGATTTTGAAAAATTGAATGTATACCAAGCCTCCATTGAGGTCGTGGTATTCATTGATAAAATCACTTCAGCCTTCCCGCGGCGCAGGGCTTATTTAACAGATCAACTTCAACGGGCTGGTACGTCTATATCACTGAATATTGCTGAAGGCTCAGGCGAGTTCTCGACTAATGAAAAAAGTAGATTTTACCGGATGGCAAAACGTTCTGCTACAGAAAACCGCAGCGATATTGGAGGTATCCAAACATTTAAACATTATAAAGGAAGAATATTATCACTTAACCAGAGATTTACTAACTCGAATTGTTATGATGTTGACTAAAATGGCGAAAAAAGTAGATTAGACGGAACTCGGACGGGCTCGGGCTCGCTCACGGGCCCGGGCCCGATTGGTTCCGTGAAAAGTTGAGCATCGCGTAATAATAGTATTGGTCGGGCAGAAATTTATGCAATTATTCCTGCCGGTGTCTTTAAAATCTTCAGGACTTCTATATAACTTTCCACATTGTTCCCCTCTCCCCGGTCACACCGGAGGGGTCCGACCCGGATACATCGGTAACACAAGTGACCGGATACATAGGTAACAGTTAACATATTCTCAGATGAACGCTTAGGAGTCTGAG
>NZ_CAXMZT010000034.1:0-493 GCF_964199965.1 Legionella sp. W05-934-2
AAGTACTTTGTTTCTTGCTACCTAATTGTTAATGAACTTCTGCTTTTTGCAGATTAAAACACACTCAGTTGAATTTGTTTTGATCTGCATGATTGCTTTGATTTATGATGGTGGAGCCGAGGAGAGTCGAACTCCTGACCTCCTGCGTGCAAGGCAGGCGCTCTACCAACTGAGCTACGACCCCTTTTTTTTACTTCAGCTTTTTCCTTTATCCGGCGTTGCTAAACTGTTTCTGCTCGGTTGCGTACTGATGTACGCGCCCTCTCATAAACACTTTCCTTCGTAAAATGCTTTTTGCTTTTTCCTTTATCCGGCGTTGCTAAACTGTTTCTGCTCGGTTGCGTACTGATGTACGCGCCCTCTCATAAACACTTTCGCGCCTTGGTATAAGGAAATATGTTTACAAAAATCTTTGCGCTCTTGCTGTTCTCTTAAGACAAACTGTGTGGACACCCTTAAAGCCGACTTTTTCATTAAGGAGGTGATCCAGCCG
>NZ_CAXMZT010000035.1:0-475 GCF_964199965.1 Legionella sp. W05-934-2
GCTTAAAGTTTTACGTCGCCAAGGTCACAGGTGGAATCATAAGCGTGTTTACCGCGTGTATTGTGAGCTTAAGCTCAATATGCGTCGCAAGGGAAAAAAGCGGTTACCCAATCGCTCGCCTGAACCTCTGAGAGTGCCAGAGTCCATTAACCAATGCTGGTCTATGGACTTTATGTGTGATGCGTTGATGTGTGGCCGACGCTTCAAAAAAATAAGGTGCAATTGGAGTTTATCAAGCCAGGAAAGCCAACACAAAATTCATTTATTGAGCGATTCAATAGAACTTATCGCACAGAAATACTGGATATGTATGTGTTCAAAAATTTACACGAAGTAAGAGAGTTAACAGAAAACTGGATAAAAGAGTACAACGACGAAAGACCCCATGATTCACTAGATGATTTAACCCCATGGGAATATCTGGTAAAAAAACAGGCAATGAACTCTAATTTAGGCTGCCACTAAACATGGGGGG
>NZ_CAXMZT010000036.1:0-556 GCF_964199965.1 Legionella sp. W05-934-2
CCGCGGGAAGGCTGAAGTGATTTTATCAATGAATACCACGACCTCAATGGAGGCTTGGTATACATTCAATTTTTCAAAATCGAAATAACTCATGGTTGGATTTTCCTTATAATTAAGTGTTGGACAGTTGAAACAATTTCCAATTGAATGACAAAGCGCTTTATTGTAATTTTTGGTTCGTTGAAAACAGAAATCACAAGGAGTAGCGCCGTGTCAATTGAGGACTTTATCATTACTGTGTTTTGCTTAATAGATGATGAGTTTAAAAAAATCGGTTATGGAGATAAATTAAGAACAAGGGGTTTTGAACCAAAGCTATCTGATAGCGAGGTGATCTGCAGTTTCACATCGAAAAAGTCAGAGCAAGAGACCGGTGGCATTTAACAAATAGAATAGGGAGAAAAGTATTGGCACATACTATGGGTATCATGGTTAACAAAATGCTAGGAAATCCACCCTTGCAATTTGAACGCCTTGGAATTGTTTAAAAACCGGGCTCGGGCTCGCTCACGCGCCCGGGCCCGATTTGTTCCGTGAAAAGTTGAGCATCACGTTA
>NZ_CAXMZT010000037.1:0-549 GCF_964199965.1 Legionella sp. W05-934-2
CATACTCGGCAGCAACACCAATCATGATGTGATTTACGGTGATGGTGGCAATGACACCCTCCGGGGTGGCGGTGGCGATGATACGCTATATGGTGGCAGTGGCAATGATACCATTTATGGCGATGATGGCAACGACACTATTATTGGTGGCTCAGGGAATGATAACCTCCAAGGCGGCGCTGGCGATGATACCTTTATATATAATAAAAACGATGGTGTTGATACGTATAAAGGGGGTTCAGGAAACGATACGTTGATCGTCACTGATGCCGTTAAATCCATTAATCTCGGTGAAAAATTCAACAGCGGCAACAGCATTGAAACCATCCAAGGTAGCACCCAAGGTGATGGCAGTGATTCTGTCACCATTCAAGGTGGCAATGAAGCGAATAACTGGGATTTTAGAAACGTTACCCTCACCGATGTGGATAGCATTAAAGGCGGCGGCGGGGATGACAACATACTCGGCAGCAACACCAATCATGATGTGATTTACGGTGATGGTGGCAATGACACCCTCCGGGGTGGCGGTGGCGATGATACGCTATA
>NZ_CAXMZT010000038.1:0-423 GCF_964199965.1 Legionella sp. W05-934-2
AAGTACTTTGTTTCTTGCTACCTAATTGTTAATGAACTTCTGCTTTTTGCAGATTAAAACACACTCAGTTGAATTTGTTTTGATCTGCATCTATGGTTTATTCGTTGGGCAAGGGCAAAGGTCCAACTTACGATGCATTGATTTATAATGGTGGGTCTGGGTGGACTTGAACCACCGGCCTCACCCTTATCAGGGGTGCGCTCTAACCAACTGAGCTACAGACCCATTTTTTACTTCAGCTTTTTCCTTTATCCGGCGTTGCTAAACTGTTTCTGCTCGGTTGCGTACTGATGTACGCGCCCTCTCATAAACACTTTCGCGCCTTGGCTAAAGAAAAATCTTCGTAAAATGCTTTTCGCTTTTTCCTTTATCCGACGCTGCAAAAATCTTTGCGCTCTTGCTGTTCTCTTAAGACAAACTGTG
>NZ_CAXMZT010000039.1:0-323 GCF_964199965.1 Legionella sp. W05-934-2
CTCGGTAGAACTCCAGTAGACGACATTGGCAAAACCGCCAATGGCAGCTCTATTAAACCACAAACAGTCTAGCTGAGATGTTGGGCTTGATGGAATACCACCTACAGCTGGTGAGGCCGGCAAGAACCAATCATCATAACAGGTGTTTCCGGATACACAGGGTGTGTTGCCTTGGTCATCGACTTCGTAAGTAGAGCATATGCCTGCAGCGTAGGTATTAACATCAATACCGCCAGCACAAGCGCCTGCACCATTCGTTAAACAATCAACGATGGTTTGTGTATTGGTAGCCCCATCGGTTGTACTGGTTGCGCCGGTTGTTG
>NZ_CAXMZT010000040.1:0-317 GCF_964199965.1 Legionella sp. W05-934-2
ATTGGTTATGAGTTTTTAGACTTTGGCAAAAGTAATTTGAATCGAGCGCCGGGTCAAACGATGGGCTCGGGTTTGAGTTTGAATCATTTATATACCCATGGGATATTGGTTAATGTCACATATGTAGCATAAGGAAAGAACATCATGGAGCGAACGAATAAAACATCATTTAAAAACTTGCTATTAGCAATACTGATGACAAGACTACTAGTACCAACTGCGCATGCAGGTGGGCCAATGTGGACGTTTACCCCACGAACAGCAACTACAGTTGCAGTACCACCTGGCACAACCGATAGTGTCCAGTACACCGTGAC
>NZ_CAXMZT010000041.1:0-251 GCF_964199965.1 Legionella sp. W05-934-2
CATGAAATTAGGGTGATTGCCACCACCACCGACATCTTGGGTGGAACCACCTCATTTACCAGTGCCACACAAACCATCGCTAATGTCGATTATGAAACAACAGGAACCCTCGATGTCACCGGCAATGCCGAAGAAGGTGGAACCCTCACCGCATCGTTATCCAATATCAGCGATCCCGATGGCGAAACCACCACCGCTTATCAATGGCAATTAGATGGCGCTGATATCACCGGTGCCACCAGTGCAACCTT
>NZ_CAXMZT010000042.1:0-207 GCF_964199965.1 Legionella sp. W05-934-2
TTATTTAACAATTGCTTAAACATAAATATAGATGTTTATTGTGTCTTAGAAGCTATTTTTGACTATTAATATAGATTCTAAGAAAAAATAAACTGATAAAAGCACCTCACTTCTCGTACATATCCCTTAAAATCAATTTTTATAAAGAAAAATAGGTTTTAAGGCACAATATTAAGCTTGCCTTATAGTTAACTTTATGTTTTTCAA
>NZ_CAXMZT010000043.1:0-207 GCF_964199965.1 Legionella sp. W05-934-2
TTGAAAAACATAAAGTTAACTATAAGGCAAGCTTAATATTGTGCCTTAAAACCTATTTTTCTTTATAAAAATTGATTTTAAGGGATATGTCCGAGAAGTGAGGTGCTTTTATCAGTCTATTTTTTCTTAGAATCTATATTAATAGTCAAAAATAGCTTCTAAGACACAATAAACATCTATATTTATGTTTAAGCAATTGTTAAATAA
>NZ_CAXMZT010000044.1:0-205 GCF_964199965.1 Legionella sp. W05-934-2
TTGTTGGTAATGTGTACAAATGAAGGCATTATCCCATCATCTATGCAGTTGGTTGCAGGACGAACAGCACAAGAGTATAACCTGAGAAAAAGGAGAAATGGCGCCTTTTGGGAAAACAGGTATCATGTTTCTGTTATTGAAGATAATGAGTATTTGCATCATTGCTTTATTTATATTGATTTAAACATGGTTCGGACTGGCCGAG
>NZ_CAXMZT010000045.1:0-198 GCF_964199965.1 Legionella sp. W05-934-2
TGGGATGATGCGGACCCACAATTTAATAATTACACTTATCGCTATAAAGTGCGCAATACGCGCATTGGCGTTAAAGGCAGAGCTTTATTGGATAAGGGACAAAAACTGGTGCCATATGTGAGCGGCAGTGTCAATATTGGCTTTAACCGCGCGCATGACTTCACCAATAATCCACTCATATTTCAAGCCATACCGAAT
>NZ_CAXMZT010000046.1:0-195 GCF_964199965.1 Legionella sp. W05-934-2
CATTACTAGATTGCTTGTTACTATCAAAAATTATAAGCAAACGATTTGTTCAGCTTGAGGGCCTTTTTGACCTTGAGTTACAACGAACTCTACACTTTGACCTTCTTTTAATGTTTTAAACCCACTACTTACTATAGAGCTAAAATGGGCGAAAACATCTGGCCCCGAACTTTGTTCAATAAAACCGAAACCTTT
>NZ_CAXMZT010000047.1:0-189 GCF_964199965.1 Legionella sp. W05-934-2
CATAAAGTTAACTACAAGGCAAGCTTAATATTGTGCCTTAAAACCTATTTTTCTTTATAAAAATTGATTTTAAGGGATATGTCCGAGAAGAGAGGTGCTTTTATCAGTCTATTTTTTCTTAGAATCTATATTAATAAGCAAAAATAGCTTTTAAGACACAATAAGTATCTATATTTATGTTTAACCAAT
>NZ_CAXMZT010000048.1:0-189 GCF_964199965.1 Legionella sp. W05-934-2
CATAAAGTTAACTACAAGGCAAGCTTAATATTGTGCCTTAAAACCTATTTTTCTTTATAAAAATTGATTTTAAGGGATATGTCTGAGAAGTGAGGTGCATTTATCAGTCTATTTTTTCTTAGAATCTATATTAATAAGCAAAAATAGCTTTTAAGACACAATAAGTATCTATATTTATGTTTAACCAAT
>NZ_CAXMZT010000049.1:0-181 GCF_964199965.1 Legionella sp. W05-934-2
ACCCAAGATGTCGGTGGTGGTGGCAATCACCCTAATTTCATGACCGATAAAGGATTGATCGTCTGGGATATTAAAGGTTGCACTGGTGGCGCCGGTGATATCAGCGCCATCTAATTGCCATTGATAAGCGGTGGTGGTGACACCATCATCATCAACCACGCCAGTTAAATCAGCAGTTAAG